>JBOGZD010000130.1:0-7515 GCA_050697155.1 Solirubrobacterales bacterium
ACAGGCAGCGCGGCGGGCCCATGCCCCGGGCCTCGCTCTTTAGCTCGTCGTCGCCGACGCCCGACACAAACTCTCGCAAATTGGAGGCGATGCGTCCAGCGAAAGCTTGACTTTCATCCGTCGCGCAATGCAACAGCGAGACACGACGCTCACCGATCGTTCCTGTGGCCGTCTTGGCGTCGTATCCACACGTCTCGTTTGACGGCCTGAGGGGAGCCGTGGGGTGCGCATTGCTTGCCGGTATCTGGGCGGCGCCGTCGCAAGGTCCGGCGCACCTACGCGGACGTCCCGCCCGCTCAGGCGAAGCGGTAGAACGGAAACGGCCGAACCGCCCCGTCCCTACCAGGGCTGGTTGGCCGGTCCCACCGTGAATTCGTTGATGGTCGTGTCCTCGGGCTGGTCGATCGCAATCGCAACGACGCTCGCAATTCGGTCCGGCGAGATCCCGTACTGGTCGTACACGTCCTGTGCCGACTCGGCTGTGTCCTCGTGGCTGATCGCGCCCAGCAGCTCGGTGTTGATCGCGGCCGGGTAGATGGTCGCGGTGCGGATGTTCGTCCCCTCCATGGCGGACTCCATGCGGAGGACCTCCATGAAGTCGCGCACGAACCACTTCGTCCCGCCGTATACCGCGCCGCCGGAGTACGCCTTCAGGCCGGCGACCGACGAGGTTGTGATGACGTGTCCGGACTTCTGCTCGATGAAGGTCGGCAGCGCGGCCGCGACACCGTTCAGAACGCCGGTGACGTTCACGTCAACCGTCTGGCGCCAGTCGTCGGTCTGCAGCGCGGACAGAGGGGAGTTCGGCATGATCCCAGCGTTCAGGAAGATGACGTCGACGCCGCCAAACCTTTCCGTCGCGAGGTTTACGAGGGCATCGTTGTCGCTCGGCCTGGTCACGTCCAATTCCTGGTAGACGGCTTGGCCGCCGTCTTTTTCGATCTCGTCGACGATCTGCTTCAGCTTGTCTTCGCGCCGCGCGCCGAGGGCAAGCTTGGCCCCCCTGCTCGCGAGCAGCTTTGCGGTCGCTTCGCCGATCCCGGATGAAGCGCCGGTGACGATCACAACTTTGTCTTTGATCATCTGGGTCCTCCGCTAGTTGCGAATTCGGTCGTGCCCGCACACCGTGGCACCGAATCGGCGAAGCTGAGAGGGTGGCTCTTTACAGGTACTGACAGGGCACCCCAGCGCCGTCCGGAGGGGTCTACCCTCGACCGAGAATGGACACGACGGCCGAGATCCGCGACTTCCTCACCTCGAGGCGCGCGAGGATCAAGCCCGACGAGGTCGGCCTTCAAACCTTCGGGCGCCGCCGCGTGCCCGGGCTTCGCCGCGAGGAGGTGGCGACGCTGGCCGGCGTCAGCGTCGACTACTACAACCGGATGGAGCGCGGCAATCTGAGCGGCGCCTCCGAGGGCGTGCTCGACGCCCTGGCGGATGCGCTGCGGCTAGACGAGGCAGAGCGCGCCCATCTTTACGACCTCGCCCGTGCCTCCCAGCCGAGCGCGAGACCCCGACGGCGCACTGCCAAGCGCAAGGTCCGCCCGAGCGCGCAGTGGATGCTCGACTCGATGACCGGCTCCGCGGCGATCGCGGAGAACGGGCGTCTCGATGCCCTCGCCACCAACCGGCTCGGGCGCGCCTTCCATTCACACCTCTTCGACGGTTCCGGCCGTCCCGTCAACTTCGCGCGCTTCGTCTTCCTCGACCCGCGCGCGAAGGAGTTCTTCGCCGACTGGACTCGCGCGGCCAAGGACTGTGCCGCGCTGCTTCGCTTGGAAGCCGGCCGGACCCCTCACGACCGAGAGCTCTCGGATCTGGTCGGCGAGCTCTCGACGCAGAGTGAGGAGTTCCGCGGCCACTGGGCCGCGCACAACGTCCGTCTTCACAACCAGGGCGTCAAGCAGTTCAACCACCCGGTCGTCGGCGATCTCGAGCTGAGCTACAACCGGATTGAGCTTCCGGCCGATCCGGGCCTCTCGATCGTCGCCTACACGCCGGAGCCAGGCTCCAAGTCCGCAGACGCCTTCAGCCTGCTCGCCAGCTGGGCGGCGACGGAGGACGCCCAGGAAGCCGATTCCGGGGAAGCGTCCGTAGACAAAGCCAGGTCCGATACCGCATAAAGACGAATCGGGACTCGACGGCGCTCGCGAGCTGATCGCGGTCCGCGGTGCCTCCTTGGGACGACCAGCAGAAGCGGCACGCGCTTGACCGGCGTCTTTGCAATGCCTATGCACGATCGTGGCGTCGGCAGCAATGACGACCGAACACGCGGCTCTCACATCCGCGTGATCCCGGCGCTGCTCCCCGTCGCGCAAGGGAGGAGCGAGCCCGGAGACAGCCTCTGTGAAGGCGGGTGCTCAGTCAGATCGGGACGCGCTGAGCTCGGCGAGCCGCGCTGCACTCTTGGACGCAGCTCGGCAAGTAACGGCCGAGTAGAGTCGCTGTCGCCGCCTCCCGGTGAGGTACCAGCTCTGCGCCCCGGGAGCAATCATCATGGCCGAACGTCACCTCACCGTGCGACGACAAATGGCCGCGTCTTGTGCTTCAGTCTGGGCCGTATGCGCGGATTTCCCGAACCTGGCGGACCATTGGGGCGGCCTCAAGGCCTCTCGACCCATCGGCGACCAGACCCGCGGTGTGGGTGCCCGCCGCAGGTGGACCTGGCGCCGGTCGGCACATTGGTCGAAACGGTCACCGCCTGGGAGGAGGGCCGAACACTCGCCACCACGAATCAGCCATCCGCTCTCGTGCCGTTCAAGCAGGCCGAGGCCAGGCTCTCCCTCGAGCCCGACGGTGACGGGACAGCGATCACATTCGACTACCGGTATGTGCCCAGGGGTGGTCCGATCGGTCGACTGACCGGTCCCGTGATCGACAGGATGCTGAGGACCAACTTTGAGAGCATGCTGGCTGCCATCGAGGAGGCGGCCCTCAACGCGGGCTGACAGAAGCCTCACAGACTGCATGTTGAGGCTGTTCACGGTCATCGCCACCCTCGGACAACCTCGAACCGAAGCAGAAGTCTTGGCGCCGCTGGCGAGACGCCCCAGTTGGACGATCACCGAGCGTCTCGCGGGCGAGTTCGCGGCACCCGTGCGACAGACTCCGTCCTCGTCCGCAGCAGGCGTCAGGAGCTAGCGAACGAGACAGGCCTGCTTTGTGCAGAGAGGACGCGTAGCCGATCAACGACGGTTGGGATGGGGATCCGCAGCGGGACCGCTGCTGCGCCGCGTTCGAGCTCTCGACCGTCGGGGGACCCCGGAGTCGTCTACTCGCTGACCTGCGCGCGGAGCGCGGCGATATCTGCGATCTCCCACGCCTCAAGAACCTTCCCGTCGCGAAGGTGGGTGATGACCGCCTGATCGATGCTGAAGCTGCGTCCTGATCCCTCTAGACCAGCGAAACCGGTGGCCAACGTGCCGGTCACGACGACGCGGGCCATCTCGACGTCGCCGTCGACTACGACCTCCTGCACCTCGTGGCGGAGATCCGGCATCGCGGCGAGCGCATCCCTCCAGACGGCCTTCTCCTCGTCGACGGTCGCCGTAGAGAGGCCGAGCGGCGCGTGGATGACTGCATTCGGATGAAGTAGCTCGTCGAAGGTGTCGAAATCCCCAGCATCACCCGCAGCGAGCCATCGGAACACGACCGTCTGTCGGGGATCGACCATGTCCTCAAGCTATCGCCTGCCGTTCGACCCGGACGATGGGCTCCTGCAGTCGTGCGAATGCGGACCAATCTCCGCCAAGTCGCGATGCTCGGGTTGGACGACTTCCGATCATCCTCGAGCCGGCCGCACGAGACGACCGCTTCGTCAAAGGCGACACTCCAGGTGGGGTCGTCAAATGACCGTCGCGGGAGAAAAGCGGGTGTGTCGACGAGACGCCCGAGTTGGACGAGCCGCAGTCGTCGGGGATCAGCCACGGACTCACGCAATCTCAAAGAGGAAAAGTCTCGCCCCGCCGACTCCCGCGCGTGGCCGGTGCCGTAGCCAGCGGTCGGTGTCGGCGGGCACCTCAGCTTCGTCCGGATCGGTCGCGCGGCCCCCGTTCGAAGCGGCTTCACGCGGGCAAAAGCGGCGCTAACGCGAGATACTCGCCATCGAGGTAGAGAAGCCGAAGCAAGGGAGAGAGATGATCACGCACAGGGTTGAGATCAACCGAAGGCCGGAGGACGTCTTCGCCTACCTCGATCAGCTCGACCGCTACGTGGAGTGGCAGGAAAGCCTCATCAGCACCCGGGTCGAGACCGAGGGCCCGACGCGGGTCGGCTCGCGGGGGGTCGACAGGCGCAGGGCCCCGGGGGGCCCACGCGACATCGCCTTCGAGGTCACGGAGCACGATCCGCCCCGCAAGCTCACCTTCCGGGGGACAGCAGGTCCGGTGCGGCCGCTCGCCACGCTCACCGTGGAGCCCGTCGGTGACGGATCGAGCTCGCGGGTGAACCTCGAGCTCGACCTACAGGGCCACGGATTCGGAAAGCTCGTCGCTCCGTTCGCGCGCCGGCAGGCCGGCAGGGAGGTTCCGCAGGATCACGAGAGGCTCAAGGAGCGGCTCGAAGCCAGCGCCTAACACGGATCAAGGCCTGTTCTCCGGGCCGACGTCGTCCCCCAGCTACTGCCCGAGGCCAAGCGTTCAGTCGCTGAGTTACCACGGCCCCAGTTCCTGCGGGAGGGAACGCACTGGATCGATCGCCCGAGGTGCCCGCTTGGGACGAGCAGGAGGTCTGCCTCGGGACGCGCGGGAGACACACGCATCCGCTTGGGGAAGCAGGCGTTTCCATCCGAGACGCCCGGTCCGGCGGAAAGGAGGAGCCGGCAGCCGATCACGGCCGGCTCCTCCAGCTCGTCCGGGACGGTAGCGAGCGGCGCGCGGTTCGAGGCGCCTCCTCGTAGCGCGAACCGGAAGCCAGCATCCTGATCGTCGTGGGCGAGGCCCCCGGCGCCGATTATGCTCGCCCTCATGCCTCGCGGTCGAACGGAGCGGTTCCGCGACATCCAGCCGTTCGGGATCGACAAGGTGGCCGCTGCGGCGGGCGATGCGCCCGATGTCTTGCGCATGGAGAACCTCGACACCGACGTTCCACCACCGCCTGCGGCAATCGTGGCCACGCGCGATGCCGTTGGCAGGCGCGACGCCAATAGCTGGTTGCCATTCACGGGACTGGCGCCCCTGCGAGAGGTCATCGCGAAGCGCCTAGGAGATCAGACCGGCCGCGCCTACGATCCGCTGACCGAGGTCGTGATCAGCGGCGGGGCAACCGCCGGCCTTCTGAGCGCCCTGCTGGCGACCGTCGATCACGGCGATGAGGTGATCCTCACCGACCCGACCTACGCCGGCTTCATCTCGCGCGTCCGTCTCGTCGGCGCGCGTCCGGCGTTCGTTCCACTCGTCGTCGTCGACGGGCGCTGGCGCCTGGACCTCGACCGCCTCGCCGACGCGGTGACACCGAGGACAAGGGCAGCCGTGCTGATGAGCCCGTCGATGCCGTCAGGCCACGTGTTCAGCGAGGGTGAGTGGGCCGCGGTGGCCGAGGCCTGCGAGCGCTCTGACGCCTGGCTGCTCTACGACGCGGCCATGGACCAGATCCTCTTCGATGGTGTCACCTCGAGCCACCCCGCCTCGCTAGAGCCGCTGCGCGAGCGCACGATCACCCTCGGCGGGATCTCCAAGAACTACCGGATGATCGGCTGGCGGGTGGGCTGGGCGGTGGGGCCGGCCGAGGTGATGGGCGATGTGGCACTTGCGACGATCTACAACACCACGGTCGCGAGCGGGTTCGGGCAGATCGGCGCGCACGCCGCCCTTACCGCGGAGGATGACGGCGTCGCCGACGCGGTTCGCGAATGGCAGGCCCGCCGCGACCTAATCGTGGAGGAGCTCGACGGGCTGCCCGTCGTCGTCCCCGAGGGCGGGTGGTCGCTTCTGATCGACGCGCGGGCTCTGGGCAAGGAGGCTGGCGAGCTCTCGAAGCTCCTGCTCGAGCGCGGCCGCATCGCGGCTACGCCGATGACCGCCTGGGGCGAGGAGGTCGCGCCCCGCTTCGTGCGCTTCGTCTACGCCACCGAGCCGCGTGAGAGGCTCCGCGGCATCGGCGAGCGCGTCCGCGCTGCGCTTTGATCCCGCGGCAGACCACTGGTCACGACAGGCACCTAGGTCCTACAGCCTGGCGGTGAGCGGATGTCCTGCCGCTATGGCGGCGAGTTGCGCTTCTGCGTGAACCCAGGCGGTGCGCCGCTCTGCTGGTCCTCGCGCGCAGCGAGAGCGACTAGTCCGCTGGCCCGTGCTACCGCTCCGCGTGAACCAGGCCCTCCCAATGGTTCACTTGTCGGTAATCCTGGGAAATGGAGAAGCGATGAACGATCGGCACAACGAAAGCTCGCATCCGACCGAGCGGCGCGGAGCGCCCGATCCCGAGCAGCTGCTCACGGCCCTGAGCACCGAGCACTTCACCCTCCAGGGCGCCAGATCGCAGACGATGAGTGAGAGCTCAGCCCGCGCCTCGGTCTACGTCTTCGCCGTCTCGAGCGCCCTCGTGGCGCTCGGCTTCATCGGCCAGCTCTCCGATGTCGGCGACGTCTTCAACGCCTTCGCGCTAACCGTGCTGCCGACGCTCTACCTGCTCGGGATCGTGACATTCGTCCGACTGGTCGAATGCGGGGCGGAGGACTTCCGCTATGGCCTTGCGATCATCGGATCCGGCACTACTACGAAGAGGTGGCGGGGGATCGGGCCGACCTGCTGCTTCTCTCCGCGCACGACGACGGCGCGGGCGTGTTCGCCAATATGGGCCTGCCAGCCGAGGGCCGCAAGCCCTATTTCGCCTTCTCGAGCGCCATCCTCGTGATCAACAGTGTGGTCGGCGGAGGCGCGGCCGCGGTTGCCGCTGGTGCCTTCCTTGACGCTTCGCTCGGTGTCGCCGTCGGGGTCGGCATCGCGGCGGCGATCGTCTCGATCGTCGCATGGATCCGATACGCGGATCGTCTGCTCGACGCGGGCGCTGCTCAGACCGAGCCCTTGTTCCCGTCGCCAGCTCGGAGCGGCGCGGATCGCCCGCCAACCTGAGGAGCGCCTCCATCTGACTGGATTGCAGGGGTCCGATTGGTGCCGCTGAGGACGCCAGCGAGGAGAGCGGTTCCGTCCGGGCTCACGGATAGCCTACGAACGTATGTTCTCACTCGACTAGCGTGGATATGGGCTGCGCGCGGCCACGCGGTCCGGTGTGGGTTTCGTCGGGAGCGCTATCTCCATCCGAATCGAGTGGGAACGTATGTTCGTTCAAGAGGCTCCCACGCCCATCGGTTGCGATCCGGCCGCCCTGCCGCTGGAGCGGATCGAGCACGAGATCGAGGAGCTGGCGGCGCACATCAATGCCGGAAGCGCCCACTGGCTCGAGCTGGTCGCCGAGTTCGATCGCCGCGAGGGCTGGGGCGGTACCGGCTGTCGGTCGTGCTCTGAATGGATCGCCTGGCGCTGCGGGCTCAACCCGCGCGCGGCGCGCGAGCACGTTCGG
>JBOGZD010000131.1:0-7211 GCA_050697155.1 Solirubrobacterales bacterium
ACGACTTCGACCTCTACTCGCAGGCGCTGTCGAAGATCGAGCGCGGGTTCGACCTCGATCTCTCCGACGTCGAGGCGATGCTCGCCGGTGGGCTCGTCGAGCGCGACCGCCTACGGGAGCTGTTCGCTGCGATCGAGCCGGACCTGTACCGGTTCCCTCAGGTCGATCGCGCCGGGTTGCGCGCCAAGCTCGAGCAGGCGCTCGGCTGAGTGCTCGACGGTCGTCGAGGCGACTCGGGCCGGGATCGCCTCCCGCCCCAGTCCGCGTGCCATCTGCGATGGTACGCTTGTGGTATGCGAGCTACCATCGACAAGGCCGGTCGGCTCGTGGTGCCGAAGCCAATTCGCGACGAGCTCGGACTTGAGGCGGGCGTCGAGCTCGAGCTGACGGCACGCGACGGCCGGCTCGAGGCCAGCGTGCCGCCAACGCCGATGCGCCTCGACGATCGCGCTGACGGCGTCGTGGCGGTCGCCGATCGCGAGCTCCCGAGCCTGACGGTCGAGCAGGTGCGGGAGACGCTCGAGCGGGTGCGCCGCTGAGCCGTGCTGATCGTCGACACCTCGGTCGTCGTCGCCGCGTTCGGCGGCTGGCACGTGCGCCACGCCGAGGCGAGGTCGGCGCTGCGTGATCGCCCCCGGATCACCGCGCACGGCGCGCTCGAGTCCTACTCGGTGCTGACCCGTCTCCCGAGCCCGCATACCGCACCCGCCGAGGTGGCAGTCGAGTTCCTGCGTCGACGGTTTCCGCCGGCTGAGCGACTGGCGCTCAGCGCCGCGAGCCAGCGCCGCTCGGTCGATCGGCTGGCCGAGCTCGGAATCATCGGTGGTGCGGTCTACGACGGGTTGATCGCGCTCGCCGCCGCGGAGGAAGGCGGTGAGCTGGTGAGCTTCGACCAGCGAGCGCTCGTCACCTACCGCCGCTGCGGTGCGACCGTCCGCGACCTCGGACCTTGACTTCGTTCGACGCGCTCGGATTGGACCAACTGCGGCGGGGGCAAGGACCGCGCCGTGGTCGACCCCGAGGACAAGGTCTCGCAGAACTGCGAGAAGGTGATCGTCAAGGGCTGAGTCAGGCGGCGGGATAGGCTCCCGCCGCGTTGGCCGACCTCGTTCACCTGCTGCGCGAGCCGGCGGGCGAGCCCGCCGGTGTGCTGATCCTCAACCATGGGCGTGCCACCGACGAGCGCGACCTCTACCCGCTGCTCGACGAGCTCGACCCCGAGCGGCGGCTTCTGGGAGTCACGACCGGGGCGCCGCTCACCGGGATCTCTCCCGGCGGGCGCCACTGGTACGTGGTGCCGCGGGTCGGCTATCCCGACCCCGAGACCTTCGCTTCGAGCTACGCCCTGCTGACTGAGTTCTGCGACGAGCTGATCGCCGAGCACGGGATCGGCTGGGACCGGACGGCGATCGGCGGCTTCTCGATGGGGGCGGTGATGTCCTACGCGGTCGGCCTCGGGCTCGGCCGCCCGTCCCCGGCGACGATCCTCGCGTTCAGCGGTTTCGTGCCTACTGTGGAGGGCTGGGAGCCGGAGCTCGAGAGACGCCGTGGTCTGCCCTTGCTCATCCACCACGGGCGCGCCGATCCGATCATCCCGGTCGAGTTCGGCCGCGCCGCCCGGGATCTGCTCGCGCCGGCAGGGCTCGCCGTCGACTACATCGAGACCGACGCGCCCCATGCCCTGCCCCGCGAGCCCGTCGACCGGGCGATGGCCTTGATCCGGGAGACGATCCCTTGACTCCCTCAGAGGCGGGGCTGACCTACTCGAGCTCTCCGCGGGCTCGGCGCAGGTCGGTAACGTCGATCTCGTCCTGCGGTCGGCCGGTGGCCAGCTTCATCGCGATCAGGTCCTCGTACGAGCAGACCGCGAAGCGCACCCCCTCGACCTCGATCTCGACCGCCCGACGCCGCAGGTCGGGATAGGCGGGAAGTCCCTCCTGCGCCTGGACCACGTGCAGCTCGCCGAGCCGGGTCAGGCACTTCACCGTCGCCCCGGAGGACAGCGCGCCCACGCTCAGCGCGTCGAACCCCGGGTCGGCGCCGGGCACGTGCGCCTCGAGATCACGAAGCGCCTTCGACAGCCGCTCGAGATTGCCGCGCGCTGGGTCCGGGACGACGTCGACGTCGACGGTCGTCCTGTACACGCCGTGGACCGGAAGCGCCCAACCGCCGATGACGACGAAATCGACGCCCGGCTCGACCAGGGCGGAGAGCAGGGACGTGAACGCGAGCTCGCCGCCATCACCGCTCATCGCCGAAGACTTCGACGGCCGGCCTCGCGGAGCTTCAGCGCCAGCCTCGACATCCGCAGCTGGCGCTCGAAGCGCTCCTTCGCGCTCAGCTCGCGAAAGTCCCTGCGAAGCTCCGCCGTGGTCCGGTTGCCGCGCCGCACGCGCCTACGGTAGCCGAGCCGACGGCGCCGGCCGCTCCTGGCGTCGGTGGGTTGAGCATCCCGTCGCGGCTTCTGCCTACGCCGCGGCGCACCCGCCCCGCATGGGCGGTGAAGTCGACCGAGCGAGCGCGGCGGGATAGGCTGCCGCGGCCGTGGGCGAGCTTGTACATCTGCTGCGCGAGCCGGCGGCGGCGCCCGACGGGGCGCTGATCCTCAACCACGGGCGCGCGACCAATGAGCGCGACCTCTATCCGCTGCTCGAAGAGCTCGATCCCGAGCGGCGGCTGCTCGGGGTGACGACCGGGGCGCCGCTCACCAACGTGCCGCCGGGCGGGCGCCGCTGGTACCTCGTGCCCCGGGTCGGCTACCCGGACCCCGAGACCTTCGCCTCGAGCTATGGCCTGCTCACCGGGCTCTGCGACGCGCTGCTCGAAGAGCACGGGATCGGCTGGGAGCGCACCGTGCTCGGCGGCTTCTCGATGGGCGCGGTGATGTCGTACGCGGTCGGGCTCGGGCCCGGTCGACCCTCGCCGGCGGCGATCCTCGCCTTCAGCGGCTTCGTGCCCACCGTCGATGGCTGGGACCCGGAGCTCGGCGGCCGCGGCCGCCTGCCCGTCCTGATCCACCATGGCCGCGCCGACCGATCATCCCGGTCGAGTTCGGCCGCGCCGCCCAAGAGCTGCTCGCCGCCGCGGGGCTCGCGGTCGAATACATCGAGACCGACGCCCCGCACGCGTTGCCGCGCGAGCCCGTCAAGCGCGCAATCGAGCTGATCGAAGCTGCGATCCCTCGCGGGGCCGAGGCTTGACCTCCGCCGCCGGGCGGTTATAGGCTGCCGTTGAGACGGCCGGTACCTCCGGCCGGGAACTCACCCGAACGGAGGGACGACGGTGTCGGAGAGATCGATTCGCGGGGCTCCCAATCGTGAAGGGCGGACGTCCGGCGTCGCGACCGACCCCGGGGCGCTGACGCCGCCCTCGACCTTCGTCGACATCCTCCGCGAGCGCGCCCGCGAGGCGCCCGACGCGGAGGCGGTCACCTTCCTCGACCAAAGCGAGCGGGAGGCCGGGCGGCTGAGCTTCGCCGAGCTCGACCGCCGCGCGCGCGCGATCGCGGCGGAGCTCCAGGCGCGCGGCCTCGTCGGCGAGCGGGCATTGCTCGCCTACCCGCCCGGCCTCGAATGCGTCGCCGGGCTGTTCGGGTGCTTCTACGCGGGGATGGTCGCGGTCACCTCTCCGCCGCCGGATCCCGGCCGGGAGTACGCCGCGCCCCGTATCCGCACCGTCGCCGGCGACGCGCGCCCGCGGGCGGTGCTCACCACCGCCGCCGTCGAGCCCGCGATCCGGGAGGTCCTCGCCGGGCACCCCGCCGGCGGCGGCCTCTTCCTCGCCACCGACGCCGCTTCGCCGGGCGGCGAGCGGGGTTGGCGTGACCCGGGTGCCCGGCCCGAGGACGTGGCGCTGCTCCAGTACACGTCCGGCGCGACCAAGGTGCCCCGCGGGGTGATGATCACCCACGCCAACCTGATCGCAAACAGCGAGCTGATCGCGCGCTCGTTCGGCCACTCCCGGGACTCGCGCTTGGTGGTCTGGCTGCCGCCGTACCACGACATGGGCCTGATCGGGGGCATCTTCCAGCCGGTCTACGGCGGCTTCCCGGTGACCCTGATGTCGCAGGTCACCTTCCTGCTCGACCCGATGAGCTGGCTGCGGGCGATCTCCCGCTATCGCGCGACCGTCAGCGGCGGGCCCGACTTCTCCTTCGAGATGTGCGTCCGCCGCTCCTCGGCCGCCGACCGCGCGACCGTCGACCTCTCCTCCTGGGACCTCGCGTTCAACGGCGCCGACCTGGTCCGCAGGGAGACCATCGACGCATTCAGCGAGGCGTTCGCGCCGTCGGGCTTCCGCCGCGAGGCGTTCTACCCGTGCTACGGGCTCGCCGAGGCGACCCTGATGGTGACCGGCGGCGAGAAGCTCGCCGGGCCGGTGATCCGCGAGGCCGACCCGGCCGCCCTCGACGGCGGCCGCTTCGCGCCCGCCGGCCCCGGCGGCGAGGCGAAGGCGGTGGTCGGGTGCGGGGGCCCGGAGCCCGGCTCGCGGGTGGTGGTCGTCGACCCGGAGACGGCCGAGGCGCTCCCCGACGGGGCCGTGGGCGAGGTGTGGACCAGCGGGCCCAGCGTCGCCGCCGGGTATTGGGAGCGCGAGGCGGAGACGGCAGCGACGTTCGGCGCCGCGCTCGCGTCCGGCGCGGAGGGGCCGTTCCTTCGCACCGGCGACCTCGGCTTCGCGCTCGAGGGCGAGCTCTTCCCCACCGGGCGCATGGCCGAGCTGATCGTGACCGGCGACCGTGCCCTCTACCCGACCGACGTCGAGCGCGCCTGCACGGACACCGTCCCCGCCCTGCGGCCCAACTGCGCCGCCGCGTTCACGATCGAGCTCGAAGGCGACGAGCGGCTGGCGATCGTCTGCGAGCTGCGCGACGCGGGCGCCGACGCCGCTGAGGTGATCGCGGCGGTCCGCGGCGCGATCGCCGAGCGCCTCGAGCTCGAGGCCGGCGCGGTGGCGCTGATCGAGCCGCGGGCGATCCCGCGGACGACGAGCGGCAAGGTCCAGCGCGCCCGCTGCCGGGCGCTGCTGCTCGGCGGCGAGCTGCGGGCCGTGGCCGTATGGCCGCAGGGCTTGACTTCCGCCGCCGGGCCGGTATAGGTTTCGGTGCAGCAGCCGGTACCGCGGGCCGGGCACTGCGCCGGCCTCAGCTACGCCGCGGCTTCGGCCAGGTCGCGCTCGGGGAGCACGTAGGAGAGGTTGACGGCGTCCGAGCCGTGCTCGGCGATCTCCGGGAACTTCATCCCGGGGAGGATCTGGACGTCGAAGATCTCCTGGACGATGTCCTCGAAGCGCAGGAAGCCGATCACCTGGGAGGTCTCGATGTTGACCACCCAGACGCCGCACTGGCGCTCCTCGAGCCGGCCGGTGAGCGGCAGGCCGCCGAAGGTGGTCGCCTCGCGGACCTCGGAGAGGCCGACGAACGCCAGCGGCCCGGCGAAGGTGAGCCCGCGGGTAAAGCCGGGAAGCTCGACCACGGTCTCGACCTCGCCCGTGTCGAGGTCGATCGTGGCCAGCGACCCCTCGCCGGACTCGAGCAGCCAGAGCCGGTCGCGATACCAGCGCGGCGAGTGCGGCATCGAGAGCCCCTTGACCACGGTCTCGGACGACTCGACATCGATCAGCACCCCGCCCGACGCCTTGTTCTCGCGCCAACCGCCGGGGGTGTCGGTCTCGCCGAGCGCGGTCACGTAGCGGACCTTGTCGTCGATCACCGCGAGCCCGTTGAGGTGGCAGCGGTCCTCGGCGGCGAGCTTGCTGATGAACGACGGCCGCCAGCGGGGGACGAAGCTGTGCTCGCCATCGAGGGTCGCCAGGCAGGAAAAGCGGGTCGCCACCACCCAAAGCTCGTCCTCGGCGTAGGCCACGTCGTGGATGCGGATGTCGCCGGTGTACTGGATCCGGCGCGGGATCAGGCAGGCGTCGTGCTTCTCGGGCGCCGGCTCGAGCTTCTCGCAGACCTGGGGCAGGTTCTGGTACTCCCAGACCTGCGACTGGGTGCCGATCGCGAGCCTCGGCGCCTTCCACGCCAGCCCCATCGGGGTCTCGAAGCCGCGGAAGTGCGTGTTGAGACCCTTGCCGACCTTGCGCGCGCAGATCAGCCTCCCGGTCTGGTAGGTGGTGATCAGCAGCGAGCTTCCGAGCTGGCCGAGGATCTCGGGGAAGTTCGAGGTGTTGACGCTGCGCAGCGGCGAGGCCCCGGCGCCGGCCGCTCCGCGCTGGCCGCGCTGGCCCTGCTGCGGGCGGGTTGACGGCGGCTCGTCGACCCACTTTCGCGCCTGCCGGCCGAGCTCCTCTACCTGCGGCAGCACCGGCTCGAGCACCTCTTCGTGCCGGCGCCACTTCTCGGGCTCGGGCGGGGTAACGGTGTGGCGCGAGTGCGGCAACTCGTCCTCGAGCTCCTGGTCCCACTCGAGCTCGGCGAACTTGCAGATCTTCTCGATCTCGGCCTGCGGGTCGGCGACGAGCTGGGCGTAGTCGACCACGTGGATCCGCTGGCCCGGAATCCGCTCGAGGTCGTGCAGCAGGGCGTGGGTGGCCTTCGCCCACTGGTCGGCGACGATCTCGGGCAGCTCCTTACCGCGCAGCTTTCGCCACTCGGGGGTGAGCACCATCGACCACGGCGGGCCGGGCCAGTCGGGAAGCTGCGGGTAGGTGACGAAGCGCCCCGACTCCCAGGCGGTGATCATCGAGCTCAGCGACTCGCGCGGGTCGCGGTAGAGGTAGACGAAGAGGCCGTTCGGGAAGACCGCGTTCAGGAACGGCACCCGGAGGCTGTTCTTCGGCGTCTTCTCGAGCATCCGCAGCCCGGCGGCGTCCTCGGCCGGCTGCTCGCCGTCGCGGTCGCGAAGCTGGGAGAGGAAGACCGAGCGCAGCCGCTCGGCGGCGGCCGGGGTGGCGTCGGTCGGCGTGAGCCGGTTGGAGTCCCAGCCGCGGTTGGCGGGCTGAAGGCCGGGCAGGCTCTCGATCACCTGATGGCTCTCGCCGCCCACCGTCCAGAGGCTCGGCGAGCGGGCCAGGGTCTCGAACAGGAAGCTGGTGCCCGAGCGCGGCGGCGCGACGATGAAGATCGGGCGGGCAAACCGCTGCAGGTTCTGCGAGCGGACCCGGTTGCGCTGGGCGCCGATCCGCCCGCGCTGCTGCTGCTGTTGCTGTGCGGCCGCCGCCTGCCGGGCCTCGCCGGTGGCCGCGCCCGGAGCCGCGGCGGCCTGCCC
>JBOGZD010000132.1:0-7196 GCA_050697155.1 Solirubrobacterales bacterium
GGTGCAGCTCGAGCGGGTCCGGGCGGTCGAGGCGCCCGGCGTCACCCACCTCAAGTACAGGGTGGTGACATGAAACGGTCGCCGAGCGGCCGCCAATCGAGCGCATGGAGTGACGCTCGGATTTCGCGCGATGCAGCAGCCCGCGATCGGGCCAACTCACCCGGCCGGTTGTTCTCGCAGCCCGGCGACGGCACGAGCCTCGTCCTCGTTCCATAGGACGTCACATCGCCACGGCATTCCGTCGCGGAACGTCCAAACGTGGAAAATTGTCTGATCGAGCGTGAGGCCGCTGGCTCTGGCTCGACCCGAAAGGCGCACCCGAATGAGCGCCCGCTCGCCGCTGTCGATCACCTCTTCGGGGCGGTAGTCAAACTCGTCCCATTCCTCAAGCCAGCGACGAGTTCCGCGCACGAACTCCTCGCGCCCGTAGTAATCGTCGGCGTCGGGGATCTCGCGCGCCTGATGCATCTCGGCATCGGGATGGAGCGACTTGGCGAAGTCACGGAGCGACCGGCGCCCGTACATCTCACGCAAGAGGTCGATGTCCTTCCGCTCCATCGCTCGGAAAGTATCCCCAGGGACACGTGGACCGCAGCTTCTGCCTCCGCGTGCTTGCGGCCGGCGGCGGTGCTCCTCGTCGCGCGAAGTGAAAGCACCACGGCGGGCCCCGCTGCATGAATCAGTGGGCCTCCGATAGAACCCAGAGCGTGACGATCGACAGGGCGGTGCCAAACATAAGGTCGGACCGCGCCGCCGAGACGCGCGATTTCTTCGTCGAGCTGCTCGGCTTCGAGGTGGCGATGGACCTGGGCTGGGTCGTGACCGTCGCATCGCCGACCAACCCCTCGGCCCAGGTGACCATCATCAGCAACGACGATCCCGCCGCGCCCGGTATCTCGGTCGAGGTGGACGATGTCGACGCGGTCCACGCCGGCGCGGTGGAGCGGGGACTCGAGATCGCTTATCCCCTGCGCGACGAGGAATGGGGAGTCCGACGGTTCATGCTTCGCGAGCCGAGCGGAACAGTCGTGAACGTTCTCTCCCACCGCACCGACTGACCGACGCCCGGGTGGCGGGCGGCGTGCGGTTCGAGACCCCCGCTCCTCGGGGCATGAAACTGCACCCCGGAAGCTGACGTCCGGGTCCGGACCTACGGTCCGCTGACTGGGACAGGGGCTTTCTGGAGAACGCAGGCTGGACAGGCCGTTTCTTGCGCGATGGGCCTCGAGCCCGGCTTTTCAATGGTCGCCCCTGCGACCGGCCCGGTTGTGCTCAGAGCACGGATCCGTCGATGTCGTTGTCCACCTGCCCTCCGTCGAAACACAACCGACGAGGAGGAGAAGACGATGAGATCGATCGGTCTCGACATCCACCGCGACTTCGGCGAGGTCGCGATCGGCGAGGGAGCCGAGATCCGCTCTGCGGGGCGGATCGAGATGGCCGCCGAGGCGCTGGAGCTGTTCGCCGGAAGCCTCGGCCGCGACGACCAGGTGGCGCTCGAGGTCTCGGGCAACGCCTGGGAGGTGGCGCGAATCATCGAGCCATACGTCGCGCGGGTGGTGGTCGTCTCGCCGGCCGACACCGGGATCCGCTCGGCGCGGGCGAAGACCGACCGCCTCGACGCCAGGGCGCTGGCGAAGCTGCTGGCAGCCGGCTCGCTCGATGCGGTCTGGGTCCCCGACGAGGCAACGCGGGCGATGCGCCGCCGGCTTCAGCGCCGAAGCCAGCTGGTGCGGGTGAAGACGAAGGCCAAGAACGAGATCCACGCCGCCTTGATGCGGCGACTGATCCCCAAGCCCGGGTTCAGCGATCTCTTCGGAGTCAAGGGCCGTCGCTGGCTGGCCGAGCTCGAGCTGCCGGCCTCCGAGCGCGAGACCGTCGACGGCTGCATGCGCCAGCTCGACTTCTGCGAGGCGGAGATCGCCGAGATCGAGCGGGCGATCGCGGCCGAGGCGCTTTCATCGCCCGAGATCCGCCGCCTGATGACGGTCCCGGGAGTCAACGTGATCACCGCGGCGACGTTCATGGCGGCGATCGGCGACATCCGTCGCTTTGCCGACCGCAAGAAGCTGGTCGGCTACCTGGGCCTCGATCCCAAGGTTCGTCAGTCGGGCGCTGCCACGGCGTCGCGGGCGCGGATCTCAAAGCAGGGCTCGGCCTCGGCTCGCTACGCGCTGGTCGAGGCGAGCTGGTCGGTCGTCCGCGCTCCCGGCCCGACCCGCGCGTTCTATGAGCGGATCCGGGCCCGCCGCGGCCACCAGGCGGCGATCGTCGCCGCGGCGCGCAAGCTCGCCTGCCTGTTTTGGTGCCTGCTCACCCGCTCCGAGGACTACGCCTACATCGTTGACGAAGAAGAAGCTGCGTCGGCTCGAGCTCGCGGCCGGAGCGGAGCGCGGGAACGCGAAGCCGGGCACCTGGGCGGTCAACAAGGCGATGCGCGAGGCCGAGCGCGAGCTCGGCCGCCAGGCCGAGGTGGCCTACAAGCGCACGGTCTCCGACTGGCAGCGGACCCAGGCGAAAAGAAAGGGCGCCGGCGCGACACCGGGGCGCGCATCTAGTGGGCCGTCAAGCGGCCAAGCAGCGCGGCAAGTCCAAGCCCCTGGGCCTGCTCTTTCGCTCGTCGTCAGGACCGGCGCCCACCCAGAACTCTCGCAAATTGGAGGTGATGCGTCCAGGGCGGACTTGACTTTCATCCGTCGCGCAAAGCGGCACTGCCGGCATTCCGCCTATGGCGGCAGCCCGGCGGCCTGGCGCGCCCCGTCGGGGTCGGCAAAGGATTGGACGCGGACGACCCGCCCATCGCGGACGGTCAAGAGCGAGGATCGGGTCTCATCGACTTCGAGCTCGTGCGTCCGGCCGACGATGTGCACGACGACCGCTACCTGATCACCGGCGTCGTCGAACCTCAGCGTCTCAACCCGGTACCTCTCCCAAGCCGAGAGGAACTCACCCCAGAAGCGCCGCACGCCGTCAAAGCCTCGGTAACTGTCGACGGCAAGCAATGACTCAGTCACCGGGACCCACTCGATCTCCGGATCCAAGAAACGACCGAGAGCGTCATCGGACATGCGCTGCTCGAACTCTTGTGTGGCGCCCTCGCTCGCAAGCTCCGCGTAGAGTCGACGGACCAGTTCGACGTTCTCCTGTGACACCGCGTTCCCCAGTGTCTCGCATCGTGCTCTACCGCCGGCGGCAGCACGGCGGTCGACGGAGCGCCGCCATTTCGAGGCGCGGGCGGAGCGACTCGCGGCGCGCTGCCCTGGTTAATTAGCATCGCGTCGGTGTCCTCGCCGGACAGGCTGGACTTCTACGACGGCGAGTTGCGCGCTCACCACGAGCACCTTCGCGCGGCCTACGGGATCAGCCCCGGTGACGAGGTGCTCGAGATCGGGTGCGGAACCGGGCTGACGACGCGCGAGGCGGCGCGCGCCGCGGCGCCGGGCCGCGTTGTCGGCGTCGAAGTATCCGAGCGCATGCTTGAGCGCGCCCGTGAGCTGACGGCGGCCGAACGGCTCGACAACGTCCGGTACGAGCTAGGCGACGCCCAGGTCCATCGCTTCGACCCCGCCGGCTTCGACGTGGCGATCAGCCGCTTCGGGACGATGTTTTTCTCCGATCCGGCCGCCGCGTTCGCCAACATCGCCGCCGCCCTTCGAGCCGAGGCGCGCCTCGTGATGCTCGTCTGGCAGCGACACGAGCACAACGAATGGGCGCGGGCGATCGACGCCGCGCTGGGCAACGCGGCGCAGCCACGGCAGCCGGGCGCGGACCCTTTCTCGCTCGGCGATGCCGAAGCCACCGCGGGCATCCTCGAGGGCGCCGGCTTCGACGGGGTGCGGGTCGAGGACGTCCACGAGCCGGTCCTCTATGGACACGACCTCGACGCCGCGCTCGCGTTCGTCCGCGGGTTTCAGGACACGAGCATGGCCCTCGCGAGCCTGAGCGACGGCGAGGCGGCTCGTACCGTCGAACGCCTGCGCGAGATGCTCGCGGCGCACTACAGCGACGAGCGCGGCGTGGTCGCCGATTCGCGTTCCTGGTTGATCACGGCCCGGCGAAGCCGCTAAGACATTCACCACACGCGCCAAGGGCCCGGGTTTGGCCGGCTCGGTCGGCACAGGTGACCCGGCCCCGCTTTCGCTTCCGCGTGAGGCTGTCGCATAAAGGGATGCTCGAGGAGGCACCACTACCGACATTCAGGCGGCGCTCACGATCGCCGTCGGGCAGCTCGCGTGGACGGGCGCCGGGTCGTTGAGGCCCAGCTCGGCCCGATTGTTAACGGGGGTCGAGGCGAGCGCTCAGGAGGCCGCCAAGGGTTGTGCGACAGCCTCGGAACAAAGCGAGAGCACGAATTGCAACTAGCTGCCGGGTACCTCGATCTGGATCGCGTCGCCTTCAACGCGCACCGCGTACACCGGCACCGGCTCGTCCGCCGGTGGCCCCAGCGCCTCACCGGTCTCGAGATCGAAGATGCTGCCGTGGCAGCCGCAGACCATCGTGCCCTCGTCAAGCTCGCCGTCGTCGACCAGGGAGCAGCCGGCATGCGTGCAGGTCGCGCCGACCGCTCGGTACTCGCCGCCGACGTTAGCCACCAGCACCTCCTCGCCGACGACGATGCCGCCGGTCATCTCTCCTCGGCCGAGGTCGCTCCTGCTCGCAACCGTGGTCCATTCCGACACGGTAATCACCTCCTACTGACGCTTCCCGGACCACCGTAGCTCCGCGCGCTTGACTGGGCGGGCGACAGCTACGCCCGCACCTTCACCAACGGTCGCCGAGAAGTGACGCCTTGCTCGGAAAGAGGTAACCCCTGGCGCGGGCTATCGCGTCTGGCCGTCGGTTGGATACTTCGCTTCGGTGTCCCAGCAGGACGTCGTCCGCATCCCGTTTGAGAGGAAGGGTCCGGCGTCGCGCCGCCGCCGGCTCGACGACCGCATCGTGGTCCGCGCACCTGTGCTCGCCCAATTGACCGCAGCACTTGCCTTCGGTCTGCCCCGTCGCTCAACCCTTCGGCGGCGGCTCCTGCTGTTCCTGACTCGCCGAGCGTCCGCGGCCGTCGAGCGCGCCGACCTCGAGTTGCTGATGAGGGTCATGTACCACCCGGCGGCGGAGCTTCGCTTCGCCGGGCGGTTCGCCGATTTTGATCAGACCTACCGGGGCCGTGAGGCGGCCTTCGCCGCCTATCGAGCCTGGATCGACAGCTGGGAGGAGTACAGGCGAGAGCCGAAGGAGATCGTTGATCTCGGTGATCGGGTCCTGGTCCTGGTCCGCGAATCGGGCCGGGGAACGGGAAGCGGGACTCCCACCGAGGCGCAGATCGCGATGCTTCTCACCTTCAGGCGAGGCAGGGTGGTCAAGCATCAGGAGTTCTTTGGCTGGGACGAGGCTCTCGAAACCTTTGGGCTGAGCGGCCACCGGTAGCCGAGCACCGCCGAGCGAGAGTCGCGGTTCGGGGAAAAGCGAGCACCCCGGGACAAGGCTCCAACACGCTCGCTCGGGACGACGATGAGCAGCCCAGACGGCATCGTGGCTCGCTTTCGCCTTCGCGTGAGGCTGTTGCGCAAATGCGCTCGAGTCGAGCTGCCGACGGCGAAAACGGCGCCATCGGAAAACGGCAGGGGCCTTTCGGCCCCCAATCAAGCTGCCGCCGCGGCCAAGGTGTGTCGGTGGAGCTTCAGGAGGTTGTGGGTGGCCGCGATCAGGCGCCATTCCGAGCGAGCGGCCGCCCGGCCTCTGCGTTTGAAGCGCTCGATCCGACGGTTCGCCTTGATCTGGGCGAACACCGGCTCGACCATGCACTGGCGTTTCGAGTAGAGCTCGGCGCCGGCCTCGGTGGCCATGGCTCTTCGCATGAAGTCGTAGGGCCCGCCGAGCCTGTTCTTGCGTGGTCGGTTGCGGGTCGTGTCGGCGGCGACGATCGGGATGATCCCGCGCTCGCGGAGCGAGTCGATGTGATCGTTTGACCAGTAGCCGGCGTCGGCGAGCACGACCTCTGGGCTGGCGTCGACGCCGGCGACTTCAAGCTCGCGTTCGGCGGCGCTGATCATCGGGTCGAGCTCCTCGAAGTCGCCGCCCTTGGTGGTGATCTCGGCGGCGACGATGATCTGGTCGGAGGTGGTGACGGCCTGGGCGTTGTAGGCGGGCATGAAGTTGCGCCCGAACTTCATCCGCTTTGCGTCGGGATCGGTGGTGTTGAGCTTGCCCTCGGGTGCCTCGGGCGGTTGGTAGGGCTTCGGCGGTGAGCCGAAGGGGCGCCCGTCGCGCATCATCCCGCGAGCGCGATAGGCCTCATAGCGCTGGTTTGCCCGGCGCTCGGCGCGCCAGTCCTCGGCCAGCCGGCGCCTGCAGGTCTCAAGGCGTGCGGCGCGATCGCGCCGCACCGGCTCAGGACGCTCGGCGCGCTCGCGCTCGAGCTCCTCCTTGGCCTCGCGAAGCCAGGCCCGCCGGCCGTTGGGGGTGCGAAGGCCCTCGGGCAGCTCATCGCCGCGCGCGGCGCCGTGGAGCTCGTCCTCGGTGGCGTCGATCCGCCCGGCTTCGGCGAGGATCTCGGCGGCGATCTGCTCGTAGCTGCGGATCGCGCCGTCAGAGGCCGAGGCGGCGAGCTTGGTGCCGTCGACCGCGACGACGCCGACGTCGACGATCCCGGCCTTCGCGCAGAGCCCCAGCACCCCGCCGAACAGCTCCGCCAGGGCGGCCTCGTGGCGGACGCGAAAGCGAGCGATCGTCGCGTGGTCGGGGACCTGGTTGGCGCAGATCACCCGGAAGGCGACGTCCTCGCGGCAGCGGCGCTCGATTCCTCGCGAGGAGCGCTCGCCGAGCGCGTAGGCGTAGGCGAACAGGGTCACCATCATCTGCGGCTCGTGGGCGGCGGCGCCGTGGCCGTCTGAGCGGTAGGAGGCGTAGAAGGGCTCGAGGTCGAGCTCGGCGACCGCGTCGATCACGAACCAGGCGAGGTGGTCGTCATCAAGCCAATCGCGCAGGTCCGGCGGCAGGAGCATCGGCTGGTCGCGGTCGCTGGTGAGGAAGTTCTGGGGCATGGCCGGATGGTCCAGAACGCGCCGGACAGCAGGGGGGTGAGTCGCCGGGGGGAATCGCACCCCCCGGCGCTCTCAGAACCGGACGTGACAGTCTCCCGTCATCCGGCTCCCATCGTCCAGCCGTCGGGGCCCACGCCGAACTGCCAATGAGCGAACAGG
>JBOGZD010000133.1:0-7144 GCA_050697155.1 Solirubrobacterales bacterium
GGCTCGCGGTCTCCGTCGAGCGCGGCCAGCGTCGCCACCACCGACCCGGCCAGCGCGGCGGGCGCGTAGCCGCCCTCGAGACAGACCAGCACCGGCGCCTCGAGCTCGGCGGCGAGCCGCCGGATCGAGGCCGCCATGTCGGCGTAGGCCTCGGTCTCGACCGCGCACGATGCGAGCGGGTCGTCGCGGTGGGCGTCATACCCGGCCGAGATCGCGATCAGCCCGGGGGCGTAGGCACGGGCCACGGGGACGACGACGTGCTGGACCAGCGCCAGGAACTCCTCGGAGCCGGCGCCGGGCGGCACCGGCAGGTTGATCGTGTAGCCCTCGCCCTCGCCCTCGCCGGCGTACTCGGCCGGGCCGGTGCCGGGATAACACGGCCATTGATGGATGCTCGCGTAGAGCACCGTGTCCGAGGCGGCGAAGATCTCCTCGGTCCCGTTGCCGTGGTGAACGTCCCAGTCGAGCACCAGCACCCGCTCGGCGGCGCCGGAGGCGATCGCATCGGCGGCGGCGACGGCGACGTTGTTGAACAGGCAGAAGCCCATCGCGCGGGCGCTCTCGGCATGGTGGCCCGGCGGGCGCAGGCCGCAGAACGCCACCCCGGCCCCGTCGGTGAGCAGGTCGCGGGCGGCGGAGGCGGCGCCGCCTGCCGCGTGCCGGGCGGCACCGTAGGAATCGGCCGAGGCGATCGTCTCGACGTCGACCATCCCCCCGCCCCCCTCGCTGAGCGCCGCGATCGCATCGACGTGCTCGGCCAGGTGCACCCGCTCGAGCTGCTCGCGGCTTGCCGCCGGCGCCTCTGCCCGCTCGAGCCCGAGCCAGGGCGCGTCGCGCAGCGCCTCCTCGATCGCCAGCAGCCGTCCGGCGTTCTCCGGATGCGGGCCGGTCTCGTGGCGAAGCGAGGAGGGATGGGAGACGTAGACGGCCACGGCTGTTAGTAGGCACTCTGGCCGGCGCGGTCGGGCGACCGCGGCGGCTCACTACCGTACCCGGGCCATGCCGCGGCCGGGTGCGACCAGCGAAGCCGACCTCGCGATCGTCGGCGGCGGCGCGGCGGGGCTCCACGTCGCGCTCGAGGCGGCCGGGGCCGGCGCGCGCACGGTGATCGTCTCGCGCAAGCCGCTTGCCGAGAGCGCCAGCTTCCGGGCCCAGGGCGGGCTCGCCGCGGCGCTCGCCGTCGACGACTCGCCCGAGCGCCACGCCGCCGACACCCTCTCCGCCGGGCGCGGGCTCTGCCGCCGAAGCGCGGTCGAGGCGCTCACCGCCGAGGCGCCGGCGGCGGTCGAGCAGCTTCGCCGCCGGGGGGTGAGCTTCGACTCCGAGCCCGGCGGGCGGCTCGCTCTCGGGCTGGAGGGCGGACACTCCGCGCGGCGGATCGTCCACGCCGGCGGCAGCGAGACCGGGCGGGCGATCACCTCGCGGCTGGCCGCCCTGGTCGCCGAGGATGATCGGATCGAGGTGCTCGAGGGCGCCTCGGCGGTGGCGCTGTGGAGCGACGGCGAGCGCTGCGCGGGGGTGATCACCGACCGCAGCCCGGTCGCCGCCCGCGCCTGCGTACTCGCCACCGGCGGCGGGGCGGCACTCTGGCGGCGGACGACCAACCCCTGGGGGGCGATCGGCGCCGGGGCGGTGCTCGCCCACGCCGCCGGCGCGGAGCTCGCCGACCTCGAGCTCTGCCAGTTCCACCCCACTGCGCTCTCCCTTCCCGGCGCCGAGCACGACGGGGCGCTGATCACCGAGGCGGTGCGGGGCGAGGGCGCGACGCTGCTCGACCGCGCGGGGCGGCGGTTCACCGACGAGCTCGCCCCGCGCGACCAGGTGACGGTCGCGATCCTCGACCGCATCGATGCCGACGGCGGCGGGCACGTCTGGCTCGACCTGCGCGCGCTCGACCAGGAGCGGTTCCCGAACGTCTTCGCCACCTGCCGTGCCGCGGGGCTGGACCCCGAGCGCGAGCCGGTGCCGGTGGCGCCGGCGTCCCACTATCTGATCGGTGGCGTGCGCACCGACCTCGAGGGGCGCAGCTCCCTGCCCGGGCTGTTCGCGGTCGGCGAGTGCTCGTGCACGGGGCTTCACGGCGCCAACCGGCTGGCCTCGAACTCGCTGAGCGAGTGCTTCGTCTTCGGCTCTCGCGCGGCCGCGGCCGCGGTCGCAGAGCCCGACCGCGGGTCGCCTCCCGAGCAGCCGGCGTGGCGCTTTGCGCCGCCGCAGGAGCCCACCCGCGACGCAGTCTGGCGGCTCGCCGGCCCGCGGCGCGACGCCGACTCGCTCGCCCGTCTCCGCGAGGACTCATATCCGCTGGCGCGGATGATCGGCGACTCGGCGCTCGCGCGCCACGAGTCGCGCGGGGCGCACCGGCGGCTCGACTTCCCGCTGCCCGACCCGGGGCTGGACGCGATCCACCTCGTCGTCGACCGCTCCGGGGTGATCCGGCCCGAGCGCTGGAGCTAGTGGTGCACTAGGCGGGCCGCGGGGCGAAGCCGAACGGCCGGCCGACTCGTTTCTCCTTCGATCGGCCCATACAAATGTCCACCGATCGGTTAATCCCCGCTTAACAGTCGGTCCACTGGACTTCACAACCCGTTGCGATACTCGCGCCGCCTCCGGGCGGACGAGCAGGGCCCGGAGTTCCAAGGACAGGAAACGCACAGGGGTAGGAGACATGTATCGATTCAGCCGCTCGATCTACCGGGAGCTTTCTCCCGCCGTGATCGAGGACGACAGGGACTCGACGGGCTGTCGCAACAAGCAGGCCGTGCTCGACTCGTGCGAGGAGGTGATCCGGCGCCTTGCGGTCGACCGCCGCTACTTCGCCCGGCCGTCGCGCAGGCTGTTCGGTGAGGTGCGGATGCATTTCGCGATGGCCGACCAGCGTCGCGTCTGGACGGTGATCGAGCGCAACATCAGCCTGGCGCTCGAGTACCTCGATCGGATGCCGGAGGGCGTCGCGCTCGACGGCGTCCCGCGGCAGTGCCGCGCGCACACCCGCAAGGGAACGCCGTGCCAGCGCGAGCCGCTGCCCGGACGCGACTACTGCCCGTCGCACAAGCACCTCGAGGAGGCTTTCGATGGGCCCGAGATCGAGGTCGACGTCGGGCCCCGGGAGACGGTTCAGGCTGCGGCCTAGCGTGGGGGCATAAGGGAGCCCAAGGGGGCATCGCCCCGAGGGGCGCGAGAAAGCCTCGGCCAACGGCCGGGGCTTTTTCGTGGCCTCGGCCAACGGCCGGGGCTTTTTCGTGGCCTCGGCGGCGCCCGGAGCTTGTAGCGTCGAGGGGTGCTCCTGGGAGTCGACGTCGGCGGGACGTTCACCGACGCGGTCGTCGCCGACGAGCGTGGGCTGTGGACGGCGAAGGCGCCGACGACTCCCGACGACCAGTCGCACGGGGTCCTGGCCGCGGTCGAGGCCGCGCTCGACCGCGCGGGAGCGGAGCCCGGCTCGGTCGAGGCCTTCGCCCACGGGATGACCGTGGGAACCAACGCCCTGCTGACCGAGAGCGGCGCGCGGACGGCGCTGATCGCGACTGCGGGCTTCACCGACCTGCTCGACGTCGCCCGCCAGGACCGCCCGCGCCTCTACCACCTGTGCGCGCCGAAGCCGGCGCCGCTGGTCGAGGACGGGCTGCGCTTCGCGGCCGCCGAGCGAATCGGGGCCGACGGCGTGGTCGAGGAGCTCGCCGCCGAGGAGCTCGACCGGCTCGCCGGCGCCCTCGCCGGCGCGGGGGCCGAGTCGGTCGCGATCTGCCTGCTGTTCTCGTACCTCGATCCCGCGCACGAGCGCGCGATCGCCGAGTGCCTGCGCGAGCGATTGCCCGAGCTGCACGTCTCGGCCTCACACGAGGTGCTGGCGCAGTTTCGCGAGTACGAGCGCTGCTCGACCACGGTGATCGACGCGTACCTCTCCCCCCTGCTCGGCCGCTACCTGAGCCGGCTCTCGGCGGCCGCGCGGGAGCACGGGCTGCCCGAGCCGGCGGTGATGATGTCCTCGGGCGGGATCGCCCCGGCGGCCGAGGCGGCCCGCGCCGGAGCCTGGAGCGTGCTCTCTGGCCCGGCGGGCGGCGCGGTCGGCGCCGGGCTGCTGGCGCGGCTGTCGGGCGACGGCGACGCGCTCGGCTTCGACATGGGCGGCACCTCGTGCGACGTCTGCGTGGTCGAGGGCGGGCGCGTGCGGCGCACCGACTCGCGGCGGATCGGCGGCCGGGTGATCCAGCTGCCGATGGTGGACGTGCACACCGTCGGCGCCGGCGGCGGCTCGATCGGCTGGCGCGACCCCGGCGGGGCGCTGCGGGTCGGGCCGCAGTCGGCCGGGGCCGAGCCGGGCCCCGCCTGCTACGGGCGCGGCGGCGCGGACCCGACGGTGACCGACGCCAACCTCGTGCTCGGCTACCTCGACGCCGAGAGCGTGCTCGCCGGCGGGATCGCGCTCGAGCGCGACGCAGCCGAGGCGGCCCTCGGCCGGCTCGGCGAGTCGCTCGGGCTCGGCGCGCTGGAGACCGCGGAGGGGATCGTCCGGGTGGCGAACCAGGAGATGATCAGGGCGCTGCGGGTGGTGACGGTCGAGCGCGGGGTCGATCCCCGCGGCTTCGCCCTGCTGCCGTTCGGCGGCGCCGGGCCGATGCACGCGGCGGCGATCGCCGAGGAGCTCGAGATCGGCCGCATCCTCTGCCCGCGGGCGGGCGGGGTGCTGTCGGCGCTGGGGCTGCTCGTCTCCGACCGACGGCGCGACACCGCCCGGACGGTGATGCTGAGCGGCGAGGACCTCGACGCCGAGCGGATCGCCGCCGAGGTCGAGGCGCTGCGCGACCGGATCGGGGCGGGACTCGAGGACGCCGGCGCGGAGGCGACGTACGAGCTGCGCTACCGCGGACAGGCCTTCGAGCTGGCGGTCGAGGGCTCGGCGGCCCCGGACCCGGCCGAGCTTCGCGAGGCGTTCGAGGCCGAGCACGAGCGCCGCTACGGCTACCGCGACCCCGGGGGCGAGGTCGAGCTGGTCAACGTCCGCCTGGCGCTGGTGGTCGGGGCGGCCGAGCCGCAGCCGCGGGCCGCGGCGGCGGGCGGGCTGGAGCGCGACGCCCGGCGGGCGCGCTTCGGCGGCGAGTGGGTCGAGGCCGAGGTGCTGCGGGGAGAGCCGGGGCCCGGCGACCGCGCCGAGGGGCCGTGCGTGTTCGAGCTCCCCGAGGCGACCCTGGTGCTGCCGCCGGGATGGGCGGCGGAGGTGGACGAGGTGGGGACCATCGTCGCGGAGGGGGCCAAGTGAGCCGGCACGGCCGCGATCGGTCCCTGCGACACCACGACTTCGGGTGGCGACTGGCGCTTTTCTCTCGCATAGCGAGAGGAAGGCGCCATTGGGGAGGTGGTTCGCCGTGAGCCGCCGACTCGACCCGGTCGAGCTTCAGGTCCTGATCGGCGGGCTGCGGGCGGCCTGCGAGGAGATGGGCGCGGTGCTGGTGCGCTCGGCGCACTCGGCGAACATCAAGGAGCGGCGCGACTGCTCGACCGCGCTCTTCGACGCCGCCGGCGAGCTGGTGATGCAGGCCGAGCACATCCCGGTCCACCTCGGCTCGATGCCGGACGCGGTCGCCGCGGTGCTCGACGAGGAGCAGCGCGACGGCGACCTCTGGATCCTCAACGACCCGTTCCGCGGCGGCACCCACCTGCCCGACATCACCCTCGTCTCGCCGCTGTTCGCCGACCGGGAGCTGGTCGGCTTCGCCGCCAGCCGCGCCCACCACGCCGACGTCGGCGGCCCGACCCCGGCCGGCATGCCGGTGGACTCGACCCGGCTCGACCAGGAGGGCGTAGTGATCCCGCCGACTCGGGTGGACGACGAGGCCCTCGGCGAGCTCGCCGGCCGGATGCGCAATCCGCCCGAGCGCCTGGCCGACCTGCGCGCCCAGCGCGCCGCGAACCTCACCGGGGGTATCCGCGTGGCAGAGCTGATCGACCGCCACGGGCTCGACGGCCTGCGCGCGGGGATGGCCGAGATCCTCGACTACGCCGAGCGCCGCACCCGCGCCCGGCTCGCCGAGCTGCCCGACGGGACCCATACGGCCGAGGAGCTGCTGGAGGGTGGCGCCGACGGCTCCCTCGACATCCGGCTGCGGGTCGAGGCGACGATCGGGGGGGACTCGCTGCGGCTTGACTTCTCGGGCACCGACGCGCAGGTCGAGGGCAACCTCAACTGCCCGCTGCCGGTGACCAGGTCGGCGGCGTTCTTCGCCGTCAGGGTGTTGGTCGACCCCGACGCCCCGCCCTCGGCCGGCGCCCACCGGCCGATCGAGGTGGTGGCGCCCGAGGGCTCGCTGGTCAACGCGCGTCCACCGGCGGCGGTCGCCGCGGGCAACGTGGAGACCTCGAGCCGGATCGCGGACCTGGTCATCGCGGCGCTCGCCGGCGCGCTGCCGGCGCCCGCGCAGGGCCAGGGGACGATGAACAACGTCACCCTCGCCGGGGACGGGTTCACCTACTACGAGACCATCGGCGGCGGCCAGGGTGCCTGCCCCGACGCCGACGGCCCGAGCGCCGTCCACGTGGCGATGTCGAACACGCTCAACACCCCGATCGAGGCGCTCGAGACCGAGCTGCCGGTGCGGGTGCGCGAGCTGTCGCTGCGGCGCGGCAGCGGCGGCGGCGGCGCCCACCGCGGCGGCGACGGGATCGTGCGCGAGCTCGAGGCACTCGCGCCGATGGGCTACACGCTGATCACCGAGCGCCGGCGCCATCCCCCGCGCGGTCGCGACGGCGGCGCCGACGGCGAGCCCGGCAGCAACCTGCTCAACGGCGAGGAGCTTCCGGCGAAGGCCGCCGGCGAGCTGGCTCGCGGCGAGCGGCTGCGCATCGAGACCCCCGGCGGCGGCGGCCACGGCCGAAGCGCACGTTAGCCGCGACTGTGAGTATCCGGTTTGCTCAGGCTGCGCCGAGGAGGCGCCTGGCGGGGTCCGGTGCTCGAGCGCCCCGGCCACCGCGTTGTGCGCAGCGGGTCGGGCGGCGAGGGGAGCGCCACGGAGCCGGCTCCCGCCCCCGCCGAGATGGCTTGAACCGTACATATGCACCGGCTCGAGCCATCTCGGCCGCCGGCGCTTGGCACCCGAGCTCGTCGCGGGCGCGCTCGTGCGAGGACCTGACGTAACCGGATACTCACGAG
>JBOGZD010000134.1:0-6994 GCA_050697155.1 Solirubrobacterales bacterium
CGTCGTCACCGGCGACGTTTCGGTCGATCACCGAGTCGCGGAGCAGGACCCCGGTGGCGTCGGCGGGGCTGGTGTCGTCGACGTAGACGCCGCCGCCGCTCTCCTCGGCCTGGTTCTCGGAGATCCGCGAGGAGATCACCGACAGCGAGCCTTCGTCCAGATAGATCGCGCCGCCGTCGCCGTAGAAGGTGTCGTTGCCGGTCAGCGTCGAGCCGGTGATCGTCACGTCGGTCGATGCAAAGAGCGCGCCCCCGCTGCGGCCGGCGTCGTTGCCCAAGAACTCGGAGCCGGTGACCGTCAGCGAGTCGTTGTTGGCGCTGATCGCGCCGCCGTCGGAGGCGAAGCCATACACGTAGCTGAAGCGGATCGCCGAGTCGGCGATCGCCAGCGGGCCGGAGCCGGAGGCGGCGTAGAGCGCGCCGCCGTTGTTGTTGTAGCCGCCGGCGCCGCTGAGCAGCGTCAGCCCCGAGATCGTCGTCGCGTCGGGAGAGGCGGTGTCGAGGTAGAAGATCCGGTCGTAGCGGTTGCCGTCGACCTCGATCACGTCGGCCCCGGGCCCCTGGATCGTGACCCCGTCCTCGATCCGGATGTCGCCGAAGGAGGCGGCGAGCTCGATCCGCCCCGAGAGCCCCGACTGGAAGGTGACCAGGTCGGGGTCGGAGGCAGTGGAGGCGTTGGCGGCGTAGACCGCCTCGCGCAAGGAGCAGTCGGCGTCGCAGGTGCCGTCGTTTGTGTCGGCGAGCTTGGTGACCGGGAAGTTCGCCGCCTGTGCCGCCGGGGCGAAGACGACCGTGGCGCCGAGCGCGGCGCCGGCGCCGAGCGCGCCTCGCTTCGCGAGCCTGCCGTGGCACTTTGCCTCCCGCTCGACCTGACGCTCGCGGGCCCTGCGCATCTGGCGCTCCGACATTCTTGCCTCCTAACCCGGTGCGGACCCTCTTCTCACCCCCGGGGTCGGCGATCAACTCACCCTATCCAGCCCGCAGCGGCTTTGTCAAGGCGCGGCCGTCGCTCGTCGCGGTCTACTCCCCCTCGCCCTCGCCCGAGCGCTGCTTGACCACCTCGTCGAGCGTCTCGACCACGTCGGGGTCGCGCAGGGTGGTGACGTCGCCGAGCTCGCGGCCCTCGCCGATGTCGCGCAGCAGCCGGCGCATGATCTTGCCGGAGCGGGTCTTGGGCAGGTCGTAGGCCCAGATCACCCGCTTGGGGCGCGCCAGCTTGCCGATCCGCCGCGCGACGTGGTCGCGGATCTCGGCTACGAGCTCGTCGCTGCCCTGGTCATCGTCTCCCTGGAGGGTGACGAAGGCGCAGATCGACTGACCGGTGTCCTCGTCTGCCTGGCCGATCACCGCCGCTTCGGCCACCTTGGGATGAGCGACGATCGCCGACTCGACCTCGGCGGTCGAGAGGAGATGGCCGGAGACGTTGATGGTGTCGTCGGCCCGGCCGATCACCCAGAAGTAGCCGTCTGAGTCCTGGCGGGCCGCGTCGCCCACTAGGTAGGTCTCCTCGCCGAATCGCCCGAAGTAGGTCTCCACGTAGCGCTCCTCTTCCTTGAAGAGGGTCCGCAGCATCCCGGGCCAGGGGCGCTTGAGAACCAGAAGGCCCTGGTCGCCGACGACCTCGTTGCCGTCCTTGTCGACGACGGCCGCGTCGATGCCGGGCAGCGGCGTTCCCGCCGAGCCGGGCTTGGTCGCCTGCGCCCCGGGCAACGTGGTGATCATGATGTGACCGGTCTCGGTCTGCCACCAGGTGTCGACGACCGGGCAACGCTCGCCGCCGATCACCTTCCAGTACCAGAGCCAGGCCTTCGGGTTGATCGGCTCGCCGACCGTGCCCAGCAGCCTCAGCGCAGACAGGTCGTGGCGGCCGGGGTACTCGGCGCCCCATTTCATGCAGGCGCGGATCGCCGTCGGCGCGGTGTAGAAGATCGTCACCCCGTAGCGCTCGCACAGCTCCCACCAGATGTCCTTGTCGGGGTAGTCGGGCGCGCCCTCGTACATGACCGAGGTCGCTCCGTTCGCCAGCGGCCCGTAGACGATGTAGGAGTGGCCGGTGACCCAGCCGACGTCGGCCGAGCACCAGAAGACGTCGGTGTCGGGGTTCAGGTCGAAGACGTACCTGTGGGTGGCCGCGACCCCGGTCAGATAGCCGCCCGTGGTGTGCAGGATGCCCTTCGGCTTCGCCGTCGATCCCGAGGTGTAGAGGATGAACAGCGGATGCTCGGCGTCGAGCGGCTCGGCCTGACAGTCGGCGTCGGCCGCCTCGATTGCCTCGTCGTAGTAGAGATCGCGGCCCTCGGTCATCTCCACCTCGGCACCGGTGTTGCGCACCACGATCACCGTCTCGATCGTGGGCACCTCGCCGAGGAAGTCGTCCACCGCCGGCTTGATCTCCGCCGTCTTGCCCTTGCGCCGCGCGGCGTCGGTGGTGATCAGCGCCTTCGCCTCGGAGAACTCCATCCGCTCCTTGACCGCCTCCGGGGAGAAGCCGCCGAAGACGACGTTGTGCGGGGCGCCGATTCGCGCGCAGGCGAGCATCGCGACGGCGACCTCCGGGATCATCGGCAGGTAGATGCCGACGACGTCGCCCGGGCCGATGCCGCGGTCGCGCAGCACGTTGGCGAGCCGCTGGGTGTCCCGGAGCAGATCGGCGTAGCTGACGTCGCGCTCCTCACCCTCCTCGCCGCGCCAGTGGAACGCGACCCGGTCGCCGCGCCCGGCCTCGACGTGGCGGTCGAGGCAGTTGTAGGAGGCGTTCAGCTTCCCGCCGACGAACCACTCGTAGAACGGCGGGTTGGAGTCGTCGAGCACGGTGTCCCACCCCTGCGCCCAGTCGAGATCGCCCGCGCGCTCGGCCCACCACGCCTGAGGGTCGCGCTCGGCCCGCTCGTGCAGCGACTCGTCCTGCGCCAGCGCGGCGCCGGCGAACTCAGCCGGCGGCTGGAACCGGTCCTGCTCGAGCAACTCGGCGAGCTCACCCTCCAGGGCGGCCTGCCGCTTGTCGGTTCCGACCTCCATCTCTCCTCCTTCTCCAGCGCTCCAGGCCAAGCGTAATGATGGGCGGATGCTCGGCAGGTTCTCGGCCGCGCACGCCGCCTTCGCGGGGATCTTCGTGGTCACAATGCTCGGGCTGCTCTCGGTGGGCGCAACGCTGCCGGTGTTGCCGCGGTACGTCAGCGGCCCGCTCGGCGGCGGCGACGTCGAGGTCGGCATCGTCACCGGCGCGTTCGCGATCACCGGCCTTGCCTGCCGCCCGCTCGCCGGCCACTTCGCCGACCGCCGCGGTCGCAAGCTGGTCGTGGTGGCCGGAGCGCTGCTGACCGCGGCCGCCGGGCTGCTCTATTTCGTCCCCGCCGGGGTGCCGGGCCTGATCGTCGCGCGCCTGTTCCTCGGCGCCGGCGAGGGGATGGTCTACACCGCAGGATCGGCCTGGATCGTCGACCTGAGCCCTCCCGCGCGTCGCGGCCGGATCATCGGGCTGTACGGGCTCTCGATCTGGGGCGGGCTGGCGCTCGGCCCGCCGATCGGCGAGCTGATCCTCCAGGCGACCAGCTTCGAGATGGTCTGGGCGTTCGCCGCCGGAGCGCCGCTGCTCGGTGCCTTGATCGCCTCGCGGATCGGCGAGGCGTTCCGGCCGCGCGCGGACTCGTCCTTCGAGCCCCGCCTGCTCTCGCCCGAGGCGCTTCGCCCGGGGCTCGGCTTGTCGCTGGCGATCGTCGGCTACGCGGCGGTGGCGGCGTTCATCGTCCTCCACCTCGACGAGCGCGGCATCGGCCACGGGGCGGCGGTGTTCACCGCGTTCGCGGCGAGCGTGGTCGCGATGCGGATCGCCGGCGGTTGGCTGCCCGACCGCTACGGCCCGATCCGCTGCACGGTCGCCGCGGGGACGATCGAGGCCGTCGGGCTGGTCGCGATCGGCGCCGCCGAGAGCCTGGTGACGGCGCTGATCGGCGCGGTAGCCATGGGGGCGGGCTTCTCGCTTCTGTTCCCCTCGCTGGCGCTGCTGGTGATCAACCGCGTGCGCGAGGAGCGCCGTGGGGTCGCGATGGGCACCTTCACCGCCTTCTTCGACCTCGGCATGGGCCTGGGCAGCCCGGCCGCGGGCGCCGCGGCGGCGATCGGCGGCTACGAAGCGGCATTCGGCCTCGCCGCGGTCGCCTCGCTCGGGACGGTGGCGGTGGCCCTCTCGCTCAGAGGCATGAGCGCCAGCGCCCCGGCTACCGAGCCTGCATAGGGTCGCGTACCTCAACTCCGTCGAACCGCCGGAACGAGCGATCACGCGTGTAGAGAACGCGGACCCCATGCTGCCGCATCAGCGCGACCAGGTGCGCGTCGGGCACCTCGTTGCCCCGAGCCTGCTCTCCCGCTGTGTCGCGGTACACGTCCCAGAACCCGGGCTCCTCGCCCGCCGCGTGAACATGTGGACGGGCGAGCAGCCCGGCGACGTTCCCCATCGCTTGGACCGCGCCAAGCGGCCGCGGGAGGATCGCGGCGTGAGTGACGATCCTCAGATAGCCGATCGCAACGGGCCAAAAGACATAGACGATGTCGGGGCCCGCAGCGAGGCGCCCGAGCAGGTCCCGCGCTGCGTCGTGCGCCGGATCGGCCTGGTTCGATGCGTAGACGAGCACGTTGACGTCGATCGTCGTGCTCATCCGGACCGCTCGAGAGCGGCGCGGACCGCCTCCTTGTCCTCGAGATCGACCCGCGGCTGTCCCAGATCCCGGCTGACCCAGTCGAGTGGCGCCGGTTGCGCGGGCTCCCGATCCTCGGCAAGCGCGCGCGTCAGGGCCTCCGACGCGACGGCGCCCATGCTCTTGCCCTCTCGCCTGCTGAGGCGGCGGAGCCTGCGAAGGACCTGGGCGTCGAGATCGAGGGTCGTGCGCGGCATGATGCGTGATGCTAGCAGTCCCAGCATCAGATGTTCATCAGAAGAGCCGCGGTTGCTCGAGCCCAGGCGGTGTAGGGTCGGCGGGAGGCCGTCGCGGCCCTTGGGGCCTTGCGACCAGCGGCACCGCTGGGCCTCCCGCCGCCACCTCGAACCGCTCGTGCGGTTCTCCCGCAAGCGGCTCTCCGACACCCTTCACCGTGTCGCGTGCGCCCGGTCAATAGCGAACCGTTCCGCTGAGCCGGTAAACGCCGAGGCCGCTGACCCACCGGTGATCAAACCTGGTGGTCCAGTTGCCGCCTCGCAGCCCGTGCTTTGCCGACGCCAGCATCGCCATGCGCTGGTTGACGTAGTGATCGACGGCGGAGAACTTCTGCGCCGAGTTGCCTCGGCGAAAGTACTCCCCCCAGCCCCGCAGCACGGGGTTGAGGTTTGCGACCACCACCTCCAGCGGCTGGCCGGCGTAGGGGCGCCGACGCGTCAGGGCTCTGACCTTGGCCCGGACCCGGCGCATCGAGCGCGCCGAGGGCCAGCGGTGCAGGTAATAGCGACCCGGCCACTTCCTCGACTCGCGCTTTCGCATCTGAAAGCCGAGGAAGTCAAAGCCCTCGGAGCCCCTGGTGAGGCGCACGATCGTGGTCTTCTCGGGGCTCAGACGAAGCCCCAGGGTGGCCAGGACCGCCGCCACCTGCAAGCGCGCCGCCTCGGCGCGCTCGCGGGTGGCGCAGAGGACGACCAGGTCATCTGCATAGCGCACCAGCTCTCCCAGCCTGCCGCCGACCGTTGCCCAGCGCTCATCCAGAGCGCTCAGGGCGACGTTGGCGAGCAGCGGCGAGAGCGGCGAGCCCTGTGGGGTGCCCGCCTCCATCCGGGAGACGATCCCGCCCTCAAAGACCCCGGCCCGCAGCCAGCTTCGCAAGAGCTTCAACATGTCTCGATCCGAGACCCGGCGCTCTGCGCGCGCCATCAAGGCCTCGTGGTCGATCTCGTCGAAGCAGGACGCGATGTCGGCGTCGAGCACCCACTCCAGGCCCCGGTTGGCCGCCACGCGGACGGCCTCGGTCGCCTGGTGCGCGCTTCGCTTCGGGCGAAACCCGTAGCTGACCTGCAGAAAGTCGGGCTCGAAGATCGGCTCAAGCACGATCTTCGCCGCCGTCATCACCACTCGGTCGGCGAGCGTGGGGATGCCGAGCGGCCGCGCCTCGTGCGGTCGCCCGGGCTTTGGGATCTCGACTCGCCGCACCGGCGAGGGCCGATAGGTCTTGGCCCTGAGCCTTGCGGCGAGCCCTTCGAGGAACGCGTCCGGCCCCGAACGCTCGACAACCTCGATGGTCAATCCATCGACGCCGGGGGCGCCCCGGTTTGCGCGGACGTCGGCCCAGGCCCTTGCAAGCACGTCCTTGCGGGCGAGCTTGTCATAGAGGGCGTGGAACCTTCGCCGCCGATCGGACTTGGCGGCGCGGTAGAGCACGCGCCGGAGGGCTCGGACGGGGTCCACGCCTTCGGCGCGGCTGACGGACCTAGCCGATCTCTCGGCACTCATCAGCGTCTTGTCCTTCCTTTGCGTGCGCAGGTGAAGCAGGGGCCCTTCGCTCGGTCGGGTTGTGTTGTCCCGGCCATCGTCGCTACTACGACCCCCTCCGACTCCCGCTCGACCGCCCGCCGTTTCCCGGGGTCACCGGTTATCGGCCGGCAAGCTTCCCGCCACTTGGCGGGGTCGAGACGGGTCTCTCCAGTTCCCAGGACGGCCTTGCGCTCGTTCCGCTCCCAATACGCCGGAGGGTTCCTCGGCGCCCGCTTCCGGTCTCTCGGACGCCTTCCGTGGCCTTCGCCGCCGCGGAAACGGCTCGGCACCCTCTCTTCCACTCTCGTGGCGGTTGACGACGCTTGCTCGGGCTTCGCTTTCGCTGCGGACCGAGTGCTCGCTCGGCCCCGCTTCGCACCCGGCCTCTCGGCCGCGCACGGGGGCTTCGCTACCGGGGACCCGGATGTCTCCCCGGACCGGACTCGCACCGGCTGGTCGCCCTGGGCTTGTCATTCGGTTACGTCATGTCGATCTCCTTCTCTTCATGGCGCCCGAACTGCTGGACGCACTCCGCGGAACCGC
>JBOGZD010000135.1:0-6606 GCA_050697155.1 Solirubrobacterales bacterium
GGGGTCTGGACTCGCGGCTACGGCGAGACCGAGGGCATCGGCCCGCACAGTCGCTGCGTGACCAAGCGCGAGGCCGGGATCGACCTTCGGCGCCGACTGAATCGGGACTACCTGCCCGCGGTCCCCCACCTCGCCCGGCTGCGCCGACGCGAGCGCGACGCGCTGGCGAGCTTCGCCTACAACCTGGGCACCGGCGCCGTCTCCGATCCGCAGGGCTCGACGCTGGCCCGGCGGCTGCTCGGCCCGGAGGGGCGCACCTATCGCCGGCGTAAGCGCGTCTACCGCGAGGAGCTGCCGCGCTGGAATCGCGCAGGCGGCCAAGTGCTGGATGGCCTGACGAAACGGCGAGAGGCAGAAGTACGGCTCGCTTGTATGGGCGATTACTCGGGAAGGCCGTGATGAAGACGTGCCCTCGCTGCGGCGAGACCATGTCGGCGACGTGCCGCCGAAGTTCGACTCACCCCAACGACCCCTGAAGGAGGCCCCATGCTCGACGCAATCCTGCGCCTGGCACGCCGCGAGCCCGCACGAACGGCGGCCCTTGCCGTCTCGGCCCTGGTCGCCGTCTGCTCGGCGCTCGGGATCGTCGTCGACGAGCAGTCGCTCGGCGAGATCGTCGCCTACGTCCTGCCGATCTTCCTCGGAGGCGAGGCGACCCGCCGGAAGGTCAGGCCGGTATGAGTCGCTATGAGGTCCGCGAGTGCCGCCAGTGGACGACCGAGGACAAGCTCCCGCCGCAGGTGCCGAAGTGACCGAGTGGACGCGCAGGATCGGCCTCGCTGACCGAGACGGCACGACTGTCGAGGTGTCCCTCGTCCCGGGTGATGCCGACGGCCCCGGGATCGTCGGCTTCCACGTCCAGACGGGCGGAGCCGTGATCCACGCCAGCCCGGGGCCGACCGCCTGCCGCCAGTTGGCGGGTGCCCTGCTCGATGCCGCCGATGCCCTAGATGCGGAGGTCGTCGAGTGAGCGCGTCCGGGTTTCCTTCGACGCCGTCAGAAACCCGGACGCGTCACGTCTTCCCTGGTGTATTTCCACGAGGCCGACGTCCTGCGGGCAGTCGGGGACGCCCGCCAGGCCGCCGCCTGAGCAGCCGATGAGGCCGAGCAGCCCGACTGACTACCTCGCACGGGTCGCCGACGTGCGGATCACCGCCCGCCACGGCTCTGAGCGGGTCGGGGTGGCGATCCGGGGCGAGGGCGTGCAGCTTGAGCGCTCTGACATCCCGCACTTGATCCGGGTGCTGCGCGAGGCCCACGCGCGCTCGGCGCGCTGACTCTTTCTGACGGCGCCGCGCTCTCGGGCGAGCTGGCGCGTCCTGTCCCCTCCCCAGGAGGTCCTATCCGAAGCATCAGCCTCTCCATAGCGGTCGCGCTTGCCCTCGGGGTCGTCGCGGTCACCAGTGATACGGCAGGCGCCGTTTCGGTTGGCGCCAAGGACAACGGATTCTCGGTCGCCGATGAACGGTATCTCGTCACCTACGAGAAGGCACATGAGGCGGGGTTTGACGTCGGGCGCAACCTGCTCGACTCAGCGTGGTCAGATGCTGCTTCGGTCTCGGCGGCGAGGATCGCGGCATCGAGGACTCGGCTTGAGCGGTGGTTGAATCCGCCGGCAGCCGCGGTGGTGCCCAGTACCGAGTACGTGCCATCGGCCTACACTGCGCCAAGCTCGGGCGGTGTCTCGAGCTCAACCGTGATGTGCGAGTCCGGCGGCGACTACTCGATCAACACCGGCAACGGCTACTACGGCGGCTACCAGTTCGACTCGCAGACCTGGGACGCATACGGTGACCCGGCCTACGAGGAGGCCCACCTGGCACCGCCCGCGGCTCAGGATGCCGCTGCGGCGAGTGTGCCTTACGACGCTTGGCCAAACTGCTAATGGCCTGACATCCGAATACAGGCCAGCGACAGCGCCGCGGTTTCGGCCGAGGCGTTTGTCGTGACTCGAAGGTCCCTTGCTGAGTAGCCACCGAATTCCTCGACCTTGGCGGGATCAACCTTCGACAGGGGACGCGCTCGCGGTCGGCGCCACCCAGGCGGCTTTCCGACATTCGTGGTCGTTTAGTCGTGGCCTCGAAACAAGCATCCGAACGAGAACTGAACGCGGTCTAGAACGACAGCCCGGCCGCGATCTCGCCAGCCGAGACTCCGTACTTCTCGCCCTTGCGGATCGAGCGCACCCGGAACTCGGTCAGATTGCCGGCCTGATCGCGGGCGGTGCAGTCGGTGTTCCTGCCCGCAGCGAGATTGTCCTGAATGATGTCGGGGCAGTTGACGGTGACCTCGCCGACGATCACGTCGGAATAGGGCTTCTGTTGCAGCTCGTCGCTGATCTCATCCTCAATCGTCCCTGCGTCTTTGATCGAGGATGGATCGGGCCGCTCGGTCGACGGTTTGTCATCTCCGCCGCCCTCGTTGTCGCCGCTCGTCGTCAGCGAGCCGATCACGACGAGTCCCGCAATCACCGCAGCGATCCACCAGCCGACCTTCATGCCGGAATCTGCGAAAGGTCGCTCATAGCGAGACTCGGGCCGACGTATCGGCGCAGACGTACCGGGGATCAGGTATCAATCGACGCGGGGGCCTCGAGGGGTAGGGATGTCCGAGCGAGAGCATGAGAGCGCGATTCTGAGCGAGGCGGTGGTTCACTTGCGCGGGCTCTCTACTCGGCTGCCTTCCTCTTCGTGCTGGAAGCCTGCGCTCGCTCGGATTGCCGACGAGATCGCGGCTGAGCTTGGGCCGCGTCGTGTGCGATCCGTATCGCCTCGGCGGCGTGATCGACCGCGGACTGCTCGGTAGCGATCCAGAGTTCGAGAGCGCGAGCCCATATCGCACGGGGGTCGATCCCGAGGTCAGCTCCGTAGGCGGCGATGATCTCGTCGGCGTTTCGCGGCCAGTGGCCCTTCTCGAAGCGCCAAATCGTCGACGGGTCCATGTCCGCCTGAACGGCGATGTGGATGATCTTCCGTTCGGCGTTCTCACGGGCCTCCTTCGCTGCCGCGGCGAGGGCTTCGATCATCGGCTCGGCCCCCACGAACTCAGCGTATGCGCCCCACGCAAGCCCTCGCATGCGTCTCGCGCTGAGAGTGTTTTCCGGTGATTGCGGCGTCGGCGTCGGCTGCGTCGACCTAGGGGCTTGCATCTGTCTGGACGATAGTATAGATTGCGTGCCATGCAACGGCAACTCCCACCGAATCGTCTTCGGGAACTACGAAACGGACGCGATCTCAAGCTTTACGACCTCGCCGCGCTTTTGAGAGTCGACCCGGCGACGATCTTTCGCTGGGAAGCCGGGGATACCGCGATACCCGACTGGGCGAAGCTGGCGCTTGCAGAGTTCTTCAAGGTCGAGCCGACGTACCTCATGGGTTGGGATGAGGTCGCCGCATGACCTTCGGCGCCTACCTCGCCGAGCAGCGAGAGCGCCGCACCCGAGCCTTCCTCGCCGCCCTGCGCTCACGAGAGCGGCGCCGCGCGCTCTACCGCCTTGACGCCACGCCTGCCGGCCACATTCGGCTCGGCATCGAAAACGCCCCCGCGCCGTCAAAGCGACCGCGGGCCTGACGCCACGAAGGTATCCGTGAACGCATCCAGGACCCCACCGAGCACCCTCAGCGAGACACTCGCCCGGGACGCGCTGCGAGCCCACCTGGGGGCGGCTCGCTACTCCCTGCTCACTGCGGCCAAGGTCGCCGACAAGCTCTCGGACATGGAGGCGCACCGGCGCCTTGCGATTGCGATCAGCGAGGTCGACGACATCAGGGACGTCTACGGCTTCACGATCGAGCAGCGGCTCGCCGAGTACGCCGAGCTTAAGGGCATCGCCCCCGAGGAGCGGTCCTGAGGGGCGCCGCGACCAAGCCCACCGGCCGGACGCAGCGCGGCAACGGCAAGGTCGAGGGCCTACAAGCGAAGCTCGTCGCCGCCGCTCTCGCCGTGGAGAACGTCGAGAAGGCCGGTCGCAACGAGCAGCAGAAGTACGACTACGTCAAGGCCGAGGACATCGCCGCGGCGGCACAGAAGGCGCTGCTCGAGCAGGGGCTGCTCGTGGAGTTCGAGGCGGTCGGCTCGACCGAGACCCCGATCCAGTCCAAGCAGGGCACCAGCGGGCTGATCGTCAAGGCCGACTGTCGGCTGATCGTCACCGACCCCTCAAGCGGAGACCAGGTGACGCGCTCGGCGATCGGCTACGGCGCCGACTACCCCGGCGACAAGGCGATCTACAAGGCGATGACCGGGGCGCGAAAGTACGCGCTGATCCACCTGCTCAGCATTCCGATCGGCGACGACCCGGATGCCGACGCCCGCGAGCAACAACAAGCCCCGGACACGGGCAAGATCGGCAACCAGATCGCCAAGAAGCTGGTCGACCGCGCCTGGGAGGTCCCGGGCGCGAAGGCTCAGCTCCAGCTCGCAGCCAGCCATGCCGCAGGGCGCGACGTCGGCGATTGCGGAACGAAGGTCAAGGCCGCGAAGGCGATCGCCGGGCTGACATTTGGGCAGGCCGAGAAGCTCGACCGCTGGATCGCCAAGAAGGCCGAGGGCGACGATGAGTGATCTCGGCGAACTGATCGAACTGCCCAACGGCACGCGGCTCTACTACCGCGACGACGATCATGCGTACTTTCGGTGCAAGCCGGATGGTGGCCGGTCAACCCGTATCACCGGGGTGACGACCGTCTGCAAGCCTCTCGACCACGACCCCGACAGGCTGCTGAGCTGGAGTGCGAAGACACAGTTGATCGGAGTGGCCGAGCTCGTGGCCCCGGTGCTGCTCGACTTCGATGGCGACTCGGGCTCACTGAATTGGCTGACCTCCCAAGAGGCGATCTGGCGGGCGCTCGAGGACGCCGAGCTCACTTTCGAGCACGTCCGCGACCGGGCCGCGAAGAAAGGGACCGCAGTCCACCGCGAGGCCCTTCAGGCGCTCGCACTCGGGCGCCCCGTTCCCAACCTTGAGGCGTTGACTGCCGACGAGCGCGGGCTCGCCAGGGGGGTGATGGCCTTTTGGCTCGACCATGAGCCGCAGGCCAATCAGGTCGAGCAGATCGTCTACTCCGAGCGCCTCGGGGTCGCCGGCCGATTCGACTTTCGCGGGCAGATCAAGGGCCGCGAGGGGGTCGGGGTGATCGACCTGAAGACTGGCAACTTCATCTCGGCCGCAGCACATGCCCAGGTGGGTGGAGGCTATCCGCTGCTCGCCGAGGAGTCCGGGTTCGGCCCTTCTGAATGGGCGCTGATCCTCAAGGTCTCCGAGAGTGGCGCCTACGAGCTGATCCCGGCCCAGGGCACGCCCGCAGGCTTCGAGGGCGCTGTGAGCACCTACCGCGAGGCCGCCCGGATTGACCGCGAGGCCGGCAAGGCCCGCAGGGCGGCGCGCGAGGCGGTGGCGGCCTGATGGGCGTCCGCATGCCACTTCCCCCGATCGACGCCGGGAAGGCGGCCTTGTTGCGTTCCTGTGCCCAGCGCCGGCGTGCTCCGCGGTGTGAGTCATGCGGGCTGCGTGGCAGGCCCGACTCGGCCCATTGCGTCGAGTGTGGAGTCCCCTTCCTGTGCTGCGCCCACTGCGGCGCTCCATTCGACCGAGAGCTTCGCTCGTGACCGAGCGCCGAACCCCCCAGCCGTTCGGCCTCGGACTGCGGTTTTCGCTCGACCAACCCCTTTCCTATGAAGAGGCGCGCGAGGCAGCCCGCGTATTCGCCGAGCAGCGCCAAGAGGCCCGCCAGATGCTCGAATCGGCCTATGCCGAGCTGGCCCAGGCAGAACACGATTACCGCCTCGAGCGGCGTCGCACCCGCGCCACCGCGCAGGGCAAGACCGGCAAGGAGCGCGACGAGCACGTCGACGCCGAGACCGCAGGGCATCGGTTAGAGCGCGACCGGGCCAACTTCAAGGTCAAGCTCATCGGCGAGCGCTTGGCCGAGATCGACGGTACCCGCGCCTCGCTTCACCAGCTCATCGCCTGGTCGGCGAAGGTCGACCCCGACGCCTCACACGACCGCGCGGATGAGCCCACGATCGAGCGCCTGCAAAGGGCCGCCGCGTGATCGCCGGCCTGCTGTTGGGGCTCTGCCTCGGCGCCTCGCTGGGGTTCGCGCTCGCCGCCGCGCTGCGGGCGGCAAAGGAATGCGACGCCTACCTACAGGGCCAACTCGACGCGACCGAGGACTTCATGGCGGTCGTGCGCCACGCCTCACCGGCAAGCGCCCAGCGAAGGGCGGCACGGTGGCAGTGACTGGAACCGACCTGACCCTTCGCGGCGGTGGCAGCATGAACGCCCACAACGGCGCCGGACACGGGGCTGGCTCCCCTCCTTTCCGTTCCGCCAGCCCCGTGCCGGGCGCCGACCCCCCCGACACCACACCTCCCGGTGTCGAAGGCGTCCGGGGTAAGACCGCGGAGGCCGGTGCCAGCGACACGGTCCCGGCCTCCCTTGCCCCTGAACTGCGCCTCCTGATCCGCGGCACCCCGCGCCCGCTCTCACGAACCGGCCACGGACAGATGGGGGGCAAGTTCCTGACCGCACCGACGTCACGCCAGATCGGGCTCGTGGTCGATGCCTGGGAACGAGCCGGCACCCAGCGGTTTGATGACGGTCCG
>JBOGZD010000136.1:0-6576 GCA_050697155.1 Solirubrobacterales bacterium
GTTGGTGGTCGCCCCCGCGAGCACTCCCCAGGCCGCGATCTCCTCGACCTCGGCGACGCTTCCCGTATCGATGAACAGCCTCAAGTCATTCCTCCGGCGATAGTCCGATGACGCGGGGCCAGCTTAGAGCGCCTTTCGGCGGGACGGTGTGCCCGGGACCGTCCAGGACCAAGCCGGGCGCCGCCCGGGGCCGAAGCCAATGGCCGTGCGCCATTGGCGAGGTCGCGGGTGGCGATCCAGCGCCGCGTCCTGGGCCGGATCCCGGCGTGCCGTCCCGCCGAAAGTCGCTCTAAGGTCATCGACCGGCCGGGTCGATGCCCTCGGCGGCGGCCGCCTCGACCCAGCCGGCGGCCTCGGCGGCGACCCGCCCCTCCTTCCAGCCGTGCTCCTCGCCGAGGAGCTCGGCGACCGGCGCCACCGACTCCGCGCTGCGCAGGGCGGGTGCGGCCAGCAGGCCGAGACGGGTGCGGCGCAGGAGCACGTCCGCGACCGAGCGCGCCTGCTCCCGGCGGGCGGCGATCACGACCTCGGCGAGCAGGTCGGGCTGGCCGTCGACGATCGGCCGGGCTAGCTCGGGGCGCTCGGCGCACAGCCGGAGCACCTCGCGGGCAGCGTGGCCGTAACGGAATCCGAGCAGCTCGCGGTAGCCGGCGGGGAGGTCGTCCTCGGAGAGCTCGTCGGGCGGGTCGAGCTCGCCCTCCCCCGCCGCCATCCCGAGCGGGATGTCGTCGGTCCGGCACGGCGCAACGCGGCCCTCGCGCTCGACCATCCGGTCGACGACCTGCTTCGCCATCCGCCGCCAGGTGGTCAGCTTGCCGCCGGTGATCGTCAGCAGCCCGGAGGAGGTCTCATAGAGCTCTGCCTTGCGCGAGATGTCGACCGACTTGCGCGGGTCGCCGGTCGAGATCAGCGGCCGCACCCCGGCGTAGGCGCCGGTGATGTCGCCGCGGTCGAGCTCGGTGGCGAAGAAGGCGTTCAGCGCCTCGAGCAGGTAATCGATGTCGTCATCCCCCGGTTGGACATGAGCGATGTCGCCGTCGTAGTCGTTGTCGGTGGTGCCGATCAGCCCGCGGCCGTACCAGGGCAGCGCGAAGATGGTTCGGTCCTCGCCCGCGGGGACGATGCAGGCGGCCTCGCCGAGCGGCAGCTCTTCGAGCGGCAGCGTGACGTGGGTGCCGCGGCTGGGCGCGATCCGCGGGATCTCCTCCTCGGAGTGGATCTCCTCGGGGCGAATGCGGTCGGCCCAGACGCCGGTCGCATTGACGACGTTGTCGGCCTCGATCTCGATCTCCTCGCCCGACTCGCCGTCGCGGCACCGCACGCCGCCGGCGCGCCCGGAGCGATCGACCAGGCCGGTGACCTCGACTCGGTTGACACAGACGGCGCCGAACCGCTCGGCCTCGCCGAGGATGGTCAGCACCAGACGCACGTCGTCGGTCTGGCAGTCGTAGAAGAGGTACGCCTCGCGCGGGTCGCGACCGGCGAGGGCGGGGATCAGCTCGGCGACCTCCTGGCCGGGGATCGTCCGGTGGCGGTCGGGTGCCCAGTAGTCGTCGGCGGCGAGCCGCTCGGCGCGCTCGCGGCGGGACTGGCCCACCCGCGTCGTCGCCATCACGTCGTACATGTTGAGACCGATCCCGAGCAGGCGGTTGCGGCGGTCGTCTCCGAGCGTCGGGACCAGGAACGGGGTCGGGTAGACGAGATGCGGGGCGAGCTGGACCAGGAGCTGGCGCTCGAGCAGGGCCTCGCGAACCAGCCCGAGGTCGAAGCTCTGCAGGTAGCGAAGCCCGCCGTGGACCATCTTCGAGGACCGGCTCGAGGTCCCCACCGCGTAGTCGTCGCGCTCGACCAGGGCCACCGAGTATCCGCGGCTGGCGGCGTCGAGGGCGACGCCGGCCCCGGTGATCCCGCCGCCGACGACGACCAGGTCGAAGCGCTCGGCGTCCATGGCCCGCAGCGCGTCCTCGCGGGCGAGCATCAGTCGAGGTAGCGAACCACGGATTCGGCCGGCTCGCGCTCCGGCGGGCGCTTCTCCTGCACCGGGTGTCCGAGGTGGATCAGGGCGACGAAGCGCTCATCGCCGCCAAGCCCGATCGCGGCCCGGCCGGCGTCCGTCCGCAGCACCTCCGGCGTGCGCCAGTAGCCCACCAGCCCGCGCGCGTGGGCGGCGAGCAGGACGATGTAGGCGGCGACCGCGGTCGCGTGCAGGTCCTCTTCGTCCTGGACGTCGTCGCCGGTGAGCACGCACGAGCAGACGACCAGGGTCGGCGCCCGGTCGAGCTTCGCCGCCGCCTCGGGCCCGGCCGCGTCCTTCAGCCGGCCGAGCGTCCGCGGGCCGACGACCCGAAACCGCCAGGGATTGGTCAGGTTGTGATTCGGCGCCCAGCGGGCGAGATCGAGCAGCTCGTCGACCGTCGCCCGCTCGACCGGCTCGCGCCCGTAGGCCTTGTGCGTGCGCCGGGTCCGAATCGCTGTGTCGACGTCCACGCCAACAAACGTACTGCCAGCGACCGATTGACGAGTTATGTGTGCCCCCTCAACTCGTCAATCGCGTCCTGTTAGGGCAGGCGGCGGCGGTACCAGAGGAAGCCGCCGCCGAGGGCCGCGGCGAGAAGGGCGAGGCCGCCGGCGACATACGGGGTGGCCTCGCGGTCGTCGTCGGCGTCCGCCGACGACCCCGGGGTCGACGCTGCGGATGGGGGCGGAACGGAGGCCGTGGTGTCCTCGGTGATGGTCGAACCGCCCGCGCCGCGGGCCCTGTCACCGGAGCCACCCCCAATCGCGCCCTGTCGGGCGCGGTCGGGGCCCTCTCCGGTGCCACCCGCGGGAGGGGCGTCAGCGGCACCCAACCGAGAACGCCCCGCGCCACTCCCACCACCCACGGAGTCCGACCCGGTCTGAATCCCCTCCCCCCTACCTGCCCCAACCCGGCCGGAACCTCCGCCGCCGCCCGAGCTCCCGCCGTCACGACCTCGCGCCCGAGGCGCCCGCGCCACCGCGGCCAACGGAAACGCCTCGCGCTTCGCCGCCACCAGCGCCTGCGCCGTCACCCACACCGGCGTCTGGTCGGTGGACCGTGAGTACCGGTAATGGCCGTCCGCAGCCCGCAGCCGCTCGAGGAAGCCGAGCGCGCGGCGGAGCGGCTTTCCGCCGGCCCCGGCCGCGATCAGCCCCTGGGCCGCCCAGGCGGTCGACTGGGCGTTGACGACCCCGCTCGTCGCCAGCCCGTAGCCGCCGTTGGCACGCTGCGCCCGCCGCAGCCAGCGGACCGCCTGCCCGCTTGCCCGGCCACCGCCGAGCGCCTGCAGCGCGGCGCCGGTCGAGTCGGGGTCGCTCGCCGTCCCGGCCTGAAAGCCCCAGCCGCCGTCGTCGTTCCGCGCCCGGCGCAGCCAGCGGACCGAGCGGGCGAGTGCGCCCGAGTCCACCCCGGCGGCGCGCATGGCGAGCACGTAGAACGCGGTCAGGTTGACCTGCCCCGAGACCGAGCCGTCGCCGCCGCGGCGCCGGCGCAGCTCGGCGACCAGGTCGTGGCCGGCGAACCGGCGCGGGTCGAGCCCGGCGCCCTCGAGGGCGAGGATGGTGCGCTCGAGGTCGCCTGCCGTTCGCAGCCGACCGACCCGCGAGCGCAGGTAGTCGACCGGGTCGCGACCGCCGGCGCGGACGTCGAGCGGATTGCGGCCGGCCGCCTCCAGTCCCAGCATCGCCCACCCGGTCATCGTCGGGCTCGAGCGGTCGCCCGGCGTCGCCGCGAAGCCGCCGTCGTCGTTCTGCGCCCGCGCGAGCCAGGCGACCGGTCCGGGAGCCGACGCCCCGCGCGCCAGCGGGGGCTGCTCGAGGCCGGCCACGAGGGTCGATGCCGCCAGCGCAAGGGCCGCGAACGCGACCGGCAGCGCGGGCGCCGGATGCCATCGGAACTCGAGCCGGGTGCGATAGCGGGAGATCATCCGCGCCAGCGCCGGCCCGGCGGCGAGGGCGATCGCGACGTTGCCGGCGACGTGGGCGACGTTGAACGGAACCGCGCGCGCCGAGAGCGCCAGGTAGCGGTCGAGCGATTGCTCGCCGCCGTAGCTGACCATCACGTGCAGGTCGAGCAACGCCCCGTAGGCGAGTCCCGCGATGCCGCACGCGGCCGCCAGGCTCCAGCGGTTGAGGCGGCGGCCGGCGATCGCCGCGAGCGCCGCGCCCGCGAGCCCGACCATCCCCCAGCCGCCCATCTGCCACACCGTCCACGGCCCCTGGCCGAGCCAGATGTTGGACACCGGGGCCGCCAGCGCCCCGACCGCGAACCCCGGCGCGGCACCGAGCGCGTAGCCGGCGATCAGGGCGATGTCGGTGGTCGCGACCACGTTCGGGATCGGCGCCAGCACCAGCCGCCCGGCCACCGCAAGCGCCGCCAAGGCCGCGACCAAGGCGACCAGTCGTGCCGGCGGCCGGCTGCGCTCATACCAGGCGAGCCCGCCGGCGACCACGACGCAGAGCCCGATCAGCACACCCGCCTGCCAGCTCAACCCGGTCCCTCCTCGGACCCCGTCGGCCCCGGACGAATCCGGCCTTCGGCCGGATCACCGGTCGCTAACGCTCCCTGTGAGGAGCCGACGGGCAGTTGTTCGACCGCGAGCCGCTCGGCGCCCTGCTCGGGAGTGATCGCGCCCTCGCCGCCGAGGATGCGGGCCACCTCGGTGGCGAAGTACCAGCCGCCCGAGAGGATCTCGTCGGGGGCTCCGTCAGCGATCACCTCACCCTCGCCGAGCAGCACCACGCGGGCGGCCAAGCGGGCGGCGAACTCGATGTCGTGGGTGGCGACGACCACCGCGTAGCCCGACGCCGCAAGCCGCTCGAGCCAGACCGCAAGCTCAAGCTTGCGGGCCGCGTCCATGCCGCGGGTCGGCTCGTCGAGGCAGATCGGGCCGGGGCGCTCGCGGCCCGCCATCACGATCGCCAGCGCCAGTCGCTCGCGCTCGCCGCCGGAGAGGTCGCGGGGATCCGCGTCGGTCCGGTCGTCGAGGCCGACGGCGGCGAGCGCGGCGGCGCCGTCCTCGCCGGGCAGCTCGTCGCCAATCCGCTCGCGGACGAACAGGTCCCCGGGGCTCTGGGGAAGCAACGCGCAGCCGAGGGCGGCGATCGTGCCGCGCACGGGGTCCAGCAGGCCCGCCGCGGCCCGCAGCAGGGTGCTCTTGCCGGCGCCGTTGCGCCCCATCAAGGCCACCCGCTCGCCGGGCTCGACCCGAAGGTCGATCCCGCGCAGGACCTCCCGTGGCCCCGCGCCGGGGTCGAGCTCGACCCAGACGTCGCGGGCCTCGAGCGCCGCCGCGACCTCCGAGCCTCCGCGCCGGCGGCCGGCGGCGACCCCCTTCGCACGGTCCCGGTGGCCGACCCCGGTCGCGAGCCCGTGGGCGCGCAGCGTACGGCGGGCGTCCTTCGCCGAAACCGGAAGCGGGCGCAGGCCCGCGAGGTCGAAGAGGCGGGCGGCGGGGGTGGTCAGGGCGCGGTCGGAGGCCAGCCCCCAGTCGGCGAACCCGCGCGGCGGCCCGTCGTAAGCGATCGCTCCCGCGTCGAGCGCGATAACGCGGTCGGCGGAGGCCAGGCAGCGCTCGAGTCGGTGCTCGGCGAGCAGCACCGTCATCCCCCACTCCTCGTTCAGGCGGCGCAGCAGCCCGACCAGCTCGTCGCCGGCGACCGGATCGAGCTGGGACGTCGGCTCGTCGAGCAGCACCAGGCGGGGACGAAGCACCAGCGCCGCGGCCAGCGCAACCCGCTGCAGCTCGCCGCCCGAGAGCGTGTCGGTTGGCCGGTCGAGGAGCGGCGCAATCCCGAGCGCGAGCGACACCTCCTCGATCGCCCGCGCCCGGGCCGCCTGCGGCTCGCCGCACAGCTCCAGCGGCAGCTCGAGCTCGCCCCGCACGGTGGTCGAGACCACCTGCGTCTCGGGGTCCTGGCCGACGAGGCCGACCAGCCCGCCGAGCTCCGCGGGGCCGCTGTCGCGCACGTCGAGGCCGGCGACGTCGAGCGAGCCCCACACCTCACCGCCGTGGTAGTGCGGCACCAGCCCGCAGCAGGCGCGCAGCAACGTCGACTTGCCCGAGCCCGAGCGACCGGCGAGCAGGACGAGCTCGCCCTCCCCGAGCTCGAGGTCGATCCTCGCGAGCGCGTCACGCTCGGCGGCGGGGTAGCGATAGCTGAGCCCGCTTGCGACCACGATCGGCTCGGTGTGTTCGGCGCTCATCGCCGTGACCGTGGTCGGGTTCTCAGGCCGGCGAACGGTGCGATCGCCAGCAGCGGCAGCACCGCGGCGAGCACCAGGGTCGCCGCGTCCGCGTCGATCGCGATCGACGGATAGGCGTCGAAGCCGCCGGCGCCGCCCACCCGGCCGGCGACCGCGATCGTGGCGGCGGCGAGCCCGCAGGCCGCAAACCGGGGCCCATGCCGCGATCCGCGCCGGCGAGCGGACCGGCTGGGCGCCCCGTGCGCGTAGCCGCGCAGCTCCAGCGCGGCCGCGACGTCGACCGCACGGTCGAGCGATCCCGCGACCAGACGGCGGGCGAGCGCGGCGCGGCCGACCGGGGCAGCGGCCGGGCC
>JBOGZD010000137.1:0-6555 GCA_050697155.1 Solirubrobacterales bacterium
CGGTCGAGCGGGAGGTCCGGACCGCTTCCCTACCCAGCCCAACCCGGAAGGAGGTGCGGGAGGCCGTTACGGTGTGATCGTCAGGTCAGGACCGTCGGCGAAGTTCAACGACGGCTGGGACATCCTCCGCTTATGGACAAAGCGGGACTGTGAGCCGCAGTCGGTCAGGCGCCTGCAAAGGACGCGCGAGCGTCTCGCCGACCTGACCGCCGGGACCTGGCGAGAGACCCGGACGTCGTCCCAAACAGGCGTGATGATGTGTCGGCCTGTTACGCCTGCAACGCAGCAAAGACGGAAGCCGTGACCTTCCGCCTGTCGCTGCCTTGCGGAAGGCGATCCCGACTTCAGCCCGGCCAGCGCGCAGCAAAGCAGAACTGCGTGACTGAGCCATAGAACTCGCCAGACTCGCCAAGCTCGCGCTGCTCTTGCTCCAAGGCCTTGGCAGCCTCGGGGCCGAACTCCTCCTGCGCGGCGATGAACTCGTAGAGCAACGGCATCCCGATGCAGAGATACGCCTGCGGATCGATCATGTTCGTCGCGAACACGTGGCCCTCCATGGCGACGTCGTCGAAGCCGCTCGAGCGCAGCAGCGCGGTGAGTCGCTGCGGCAAGCTTGGGTGAACCAAGTGCTTGTCAAGTGCCTTCACCGCACGCTCCATTCGCTCGGTGTTCGTGCTGTACCACGAGAGCGTTTCCCAGTCGACGTCCCAGATCACGACGCGGCCCCCGGGACGCAGAACGCGACGGATCTCCATAAGGGCGGCCGCGACGTCCGGCACGTACTCCATGACCTGGACGCTGAGCGCGGCGTCGAAGCTGGCGTCGGCGGCCGGCAGGGAGCTCGCGTCGGCTTTCGCGAACGAGGCGTTCTCGTGCCCCTCGCAGCGCCTCGCCGCCAGTGCGAGCATCGCCTCGGAGGAGTCGATGCCGAACACCGAGCCCTCCGAGCCGACCTCGTCGAGCAGCTCGGAGACGTAGAAACCCGGACCGCAGCCGACATCGACGATGCTCTCCCCGGGCTGCGCACCGAGCGCTTCGCGCACCAGCGCCCTGCGCCGCAACACGTCGCGACTCTGGTACATCACCTCGAGCTTCGTTGCTGTCTCCTGATCGAAGTCCAGCTGGCACATCTGTCGCCTCACTTCCTACTTCTCAATCCGATAAGTCATCGCTCGCGCCTTTCGCCAGGCACCTCCACGCCGACCCTACTCGGGTGGCCACGTCGTAAACGTCCGCGCGACCTCTGGATGCACCGTCTCGAGCGCGGTGCTGAGCTCGGCGGCGGGCACCCCCCTGTCAACGGCCGGGAGCAGATCCCAGAAGCGACGGACGACGTCCTCGCTGCCTTGGTCGCAGATCCGCTTGGCGGCAGCGTGGAGCTGGCACTGATACCAGCCGTAGTTGACCGGACCCACCTCCACATAGAGGCGCTCGAAGTCCTCGAGCGTGTGATGAGCGAGTCGCTCGTGGCCGGCGGCGGCGACCGCGGCCGGAAACCTCGAGCTGCGGCTTGAGCGCGGTCAGACGCTCGTGCCAGAAGGCCTTCATCCGCTTGGCATCTTCGGCGTCACCGATCAGGATCTTGCCGATCGTGTCCCAGTGTGCTCCCCCGGTCTCGGCGCCGATCGCGAACAGGCCGCCGTTGGTCACGTGCGTGGTCGAGACCGGGAGCCCGTAGCGGGATGCGACGGTGACCAGGACCGCGGCGCTCAGGTTGGAGACGAGGCCCTGGCCGTGGGTCAGCGAGGTGATCCGGTGCGACATCGTCTCCGCCACCCGGCGGCCGCCGAGCAGTCCGCCGATCGCGATCGCGACGCCGATCGCCCACATGCTGATGTTCGCCCCCACCGCCCCGGCTCCGATCAATAGCGCGGCGATCTTGGGCGTGTCGTTGAGCCCGCGCGCTCGCCCTGATGAAGCCGGCCGCGTTTCTGGTCAACACCGCGCGCGGCCCCCTGGTCGACGAGGCGGCGCTGGTCGAGGCGCTGTGCGACGGCGCGATCGCGGGGGCGGGGCTCGACGTCTACGAACACGAGCCGGAGGTCCACCCCGGCCTGCGGGAGCTCGACAACGTCGTCCTCCTCCCCCACCTCGGCTCGGCGACGCGAGAGACGCGGACCGAGATGGCGCTGCTGGCGGCGCGGAACGTGATCGCGGTGCTATCGGGGGAGGAGCCGCTGACGCCGGTGGGCTAGCGCCCGGGGCGCTCGTAGGCGAGCAGGTTCTCGACCAGCTGGTAGCCGGTGTAGGTGAGCGCGTAGGAGGCGAGGCCGAAGGGGTGGTGGTTTCGCTCGGTGGGGTCGGGGAGGAGGCCGCCGGCGATCCGGACGACGCCGGTGCCGAACCCGACCTCCCCCAGCGACGTGCCTGTGTGGCTGGGGCTGCCCGCGGTCTCCGTCTCGCGGACCAGGCTCCTGGCGGCGGTCGTCCCGCCGGCGTCCTCCCATGCCCCCTGGGCGACGATCCAGTTCGGGGAGTCGCAGCGGTCCGTATCGCAGTCGCTGTTCCCGGCGCCGGAGGGGCCGACGTAGTAGCCGAGCGGGACGGGCTCGTACGTCTGGTGGCGGTTCTCGAACTGCTGCCCGTCGACCGTGGCCTCGCCCTCGGCGGTGCCCTCCTTGTCGACCTCCGCGGCCAGGTGGTGGCGGTCGTAGGTGGGGCCGACGCCGTCGTTGAAGTCCTTCCAGCCGGCGTAGAAGACGCCGCCGGTGATCTCCTCGGGCGCTAGGTCGGCGCCGAGGAAGGGAAGCGCGGGGATCGCGCCGTCGGTCAGCACCAGGTTTCCGCCCTCGGCCGCGAACCGGGCGAGGCGCGAGACGTAGCGGTCGAACTGCCTCGCCGTGAACTCGCCGGGACCGGCGCCGGGGCTGGGCAGCGCCTCGAAGCGGATCGTCCCCTCGACCTCCTGCGGGGCGGCGAGGAAGTTCTCAAGCCGCACCCTCCACGTCCCCGGCTGGGGCTCGAACACGGTGACCTCCTCGCCGGTGTTGACGAACGCGCACTCGCAGCCGCGGCTCTCCCACTCGTCGGTCTCGGGGTTGAGGAACTCGACGTGGAGGTCGTAGTCGCTGGGCGCGAACCACGAGGCGGAGACGATCATCCGGTCGTTGTCGAACTCGCCTTTGACCTCGAACTCGTGGGCCGGCTCGGTCGGGGCCCCGGGCGCTGGGGCCGCCTCGGGCCCGAAGCTGAAGCTCTCGCCGTCCTGCGGCGGCCCCGCGGGCTCGGCCTCGCGCCACTCGTCCTCGGGCACGAATCCGGGCATAACGTCGTCGGCGACGACGATCGTGTCGAACTCGCGCAGCGGCGGCCCGCGCAGCACCCGCCCGACCGGGATCGGCTCGAGCTCCTCGCCCTCGGGGGCGTAGCGGTTGAGGTCGCTGAAGAAGTCCATCCGCGAGACGTCGTAGGGCCCCTGCTCGGGCTCCGGGTAGGCCTGCTGGCCGCTGAACGAGACCTTGTAGCGGGTCGGCACCAGGCGCCCCGCGGGGCGGATCCGGTAGGGCCCTGCGGGTGGGCTGTTGAGGTCGATTCGCGCCCCGGCCTGGAGGTAGAGCGGGCTCTGGTTGAAGTAGCGGGCGATCTCGCGGCAGCCGTCGGAGTCGCCGGGGTCGAGCGGCGGGCCGCAGTAGTCGAGGATCAGGTCGGCGGTCGAGTTGGTGGAGATCCCGCCCAGGTTGCCGAACGTGGCCTCGACGGTGAGGCCGAGGTTCCGGAAGCCCTCGTCTTCGCCCTTGACGTCGAACCGGAACTCCTCGATCCCGGCGAGCTGGGTGTGCTCGATGCCGTCTTGGGGCGGCAGCTCAGAGCCCGGGTCATCGGCCTCCCCGCCGGGGTTCTCGATCCGCCGCGGGTCGAAGATGAAGCCCACCTTCCCCGGTGTCGAGAACTCGACCTCCTGCTCTTCGAGCAGCGAGGCGAGCTGGGAGAAGATCAGCCCCTTGTTGCCGTCGATGTGGAGCTGGGTGAGCCCCGGCTCATACACGTTGTTAGGGGTGAGGTGGGAGAGCGCCATCTCGTTGTCGATCCCGATCCCCCCGAGCCCGATCGGCGACTCGATCCAGTCGCCCAGGCCTCCGGTGATCTGGTAGTTGATCGTGTCCCACACCGTCCCCCACTGGTCCGAGCACATCGGGATCGTGCCGCCGAGCTCTGGCACCGGGATCGGCCCGGGGCAGTCCTCGGCGGGGGCGATCAGGGGGCTCCACGCGAGCCGCGTCTCGGAGTCGCGGAAGGTGCGAATCGCGGTGTCGACCGTGAGCTCGTTCTTTCGCAGGTCGCGCTCCCCGGCGCCCAGCAGCGTGAACGAGAACGACGGCGCGGTGAGCATCCCGTGGAGGTCGATGCCGCCGGTGAAGCGGCCGGCGTCCGTGCCCTCGCTGACCGCGCTCAGGAACTTCCCGTAGCCCCGGGTCTCCGGCTCCGAGAACGGGGTGTACTGGGCCTCGGTGTAGCCGACCGTCGGCCAGTCGCGGTTCAGGTCCATGCCGTTGCCGTTGTAGCGCTGGAAGAACACCCCACCCTCCGACCACTCGCCGCGCCGCCACCCGTCCGGGTTGGCGAGCAGCAGGTAGACGACCGAGCTCTCGACCACCTCGCCCGCGGTGGGGCCGGAATCGCTGGGCTCGAGGATCGGCTTGGGGAACGGCCCGTCGGTGGCGCAGGCTGGGGCAGCACCGGGATCCTGCTCGCAGGCCGCCCAGGTGACCAGGTCCTCCGCGGCGCGGATCCCGCCCTCGAGCCCGGCCCGCTCGATGCCGTGGATCGAGAGCGCGTAGGCGAAGTGCTCGCGCGCCGGCTCGGGGACCGGGGACTGGTCGTCGGTGACCTTGACCACGACCAGGTCGCGCTTCGCGCGGGAGAGGTCCTCGCGGGGAAGGCCCGCCGACTGGAGCTCCTCGTCGGTGAGCTCGGAGGCCACCTCGCGGAGGTCCTCGCCGCGGAGCAGCTCGATGTAGCGATCGAAGCGCTGCTCGAGGAAGGCGAGCCCGTCGAGGGTGGCGTTCCACTGCAGGTACTGGACGGCGCACACGTTGCCCTTCGCCCACGGGCTGGTCGTGGGCAGCCCGGCGGTGCAGCCGTGGGGATCGGGGAAGGCCCTCCCGTAGGCCTCGTAGGTGGCCTCGTCGGTGGCGACCGGGGTGGCGAGGGCGGGAGCGGCCGAGACCGTGGTCACGATGCCGACGAGCGCCCCGAGCAGGGAAACCAACGCCATGCGCCCGCGGCGCGCACCAGGTGCCTGCGCCATTCTCTTCTCCTAACCCTCAGCGCAAAAACTGGATGCGACCCGCGATCTTGATACCCGGAAGCGGGGCTCGCTCAAACCTCGCCGCGGGCGGATCCAGGGGCGACGGCCTCGCGGATCGCCCCCGCCGAGCGGCGGACATCGTCGGGCGTGGTACTCCAGTTCGCAGCGGCCTTCGAACACGCGCGCCGGAAGATTGAGCGCTGCCTTCGGTGCAGGGACGGAACTTCAGTGTCCCGAACGGTGACAGACGTCGCCGCCCGGGGCGAGCGTCCGTGGAGCGGCGATGCCGCGATCAGGCGCCCGGCTTGCCCTTCCCGATCGGCGGCCCGCGGAAGAAGCTCAGTCCCTCCGTCTGTCGGAAGAAGGCTGGAAGGGCGACGGCCCCTCCCTGGCGGGTGTCGGAGCAGGCCGCGACCGGCCGGCCGGTGGTGTCGACGTCGATCGTGAAGTAGTCGCCGAGGCGGCGATCGACCCCCTGCGCCTGGCAGATCGTGCCGCCCATGCACACCGTGCCGACGTGGAACGGCTCGGGGGTCGCCTTGGTGACCCTGAAGCCCGCCGAGCTCGACTCGCGGCACCCCAGGCCGGTCAGCGTCTGAGCGACGTACACGTTCCACGGGTCGTCGTCGCCAGCCTGCTCGCCTCACGGGGGCGCGCATCAAAAGCAGCGGGGCAGGAATCAGCCCCGGAACGTGCGCTTTAGCTCGAGGTCACCCGCGCCCGATCGAAGTGTTGCAAGGGAGGTTGCAGCGCAACGAGAGGGTTGACTTTCATCCCTAGAGACGACGCGCGAGCGTCTCGCGGCACCGTTGGCCGAGTCTCCTTTACTGACCTGGTCCTCGTCCGGTGCGGGCGTCTTGGTGGCCGTCGCGATAGGCCCGCTTTCCCCCAGAGGGGAATCCCGGCGGCTGGCCGACCCGGGGTTGCAACCGGTGTATCGGATCCCGAGCGTTGCGGACCGCCCCCGACCAGTAACCGGCGACGCGTCTTGCCGGTTCCCGCGCAAGAAGCTCGGCTGCGCTGCCGTTCCGTTGCTGCCTGATCCATGGCCAGGCCAGCGGGAATGCCTTGGCCGGGTCCAGTGTATACCCAACATCATGAAACGAAGCATCGGGCGGCTAGCTGGCGCGGTAGCACTGGCCCCTCTGCTGCTCAGCGCGACGCTGCTGGCGGGGCCACTGGTGTCAAGGGCCAACAAGAATCCCCACTGGTGGCCAGATAATTCCCCACCCCTCCTGGGGTAGTTCGCCCCGGCTTTGGAGCCGAGCCGTAGGCGAGGCGGAGAAGCCGGGGCGGGCGAGCCGCTG
>JBOGZD010000138.1:0-6493 GCA_050697155.1 Solirubrobacterales bacterium
GCGCTGGCGACGGTGCGCGCCGGCGCCGCCGCGGCCGCCCGCGACCGCTCGGTCCCGCCCCGGCTGTGGATCGAGAACGCGGGCGGGATGGCGTCCCTCGGCCTGCAGGCACTGGGCCAGCTCGTCAGCCCGGGCCTCTCGTGGCGAACCGAGTTCATGCGCCAGTTCAGCTTCGCGCTCACGGTCACGCTCGGCCCGGCGTCGATCGTCGCCTTCGTGATCGGCTTCTCCGCGGTCGGCATCCAGGGCGGCTCGCTGGCCTCGGCGTTCGGTGCGGTCGACCGGATCTCCGGCGTCGCGCCGGTCGCGTTTTTGCGCGAGCTCGGCCCGCTGCTGACCACGGCGATCGTCGCCGGCACCCTCGGGTCGACGATCACCGCCGAGCTCGGGGCACGGAAGATCCGCGAGGAGCTGCTGGCTCTTGAGGTACTGGGGGTCAACCCGGTGCGCAACCTCGTCCTGCCCCGGGTCGTCGCCCTGGCGGTGATGATGCCGATCCTCAACCTGATCACCTTCTGGGCCGGCGTCACGGGCGTGTTCGCGGCGGTCGTCTTCCTCTACGGCGCCACCCCGGCTGCGTTCTTCGAGAACCTGCTCCTGCTCACCAACTGGATCGACCTCTGGTCGAGCGTGATCAAGGTGATCCTGTTCGGGGCGATCATCGGCGTGATCGCCTCGTTCAAGGGGATGGCGGTGGGCGGCGGCACCGAGGGTGTCGGGCGAGCCGTCAACGAGTCGGTGGTCACCTGCCTGGTGGCGATCTTCATGGTCAGCGTCGTCTACTCGCTGCTCTTCCAGGCGCTCTATCCCGAGGTCAACTTCGTCATATGAGGCGGAGTCCGACACGACGAAGCCGAATCCGGCCGTTGAGGCCGCTGGTTTGACCCCGGTCTCCCCGACAGAGCGGCGAAGCGAGCCGCGGACGGCGGCCGAGCGCGCCAAGGCGGCGATCGAGAAGCCCGACCGGATCCCGGTCGTCGACGGGGTCGGCGAGTACTCGAGCTTCCTGCTGCAGGGCGTGCTCGGAATGCGCAAGGTCGGCGGCTACACCGCCGAGGTGCTGCGCCAGACGGCGCTGATCGCCGTCGCCAGCGTGATGATCATCGTCTTCATCGGCTTCCTCACCGGGGCGACCTGCGGGATCACCGGCGGCGCGCTCAGCCGCGCCGTCGGCGCCGGGATCGCGGGCCCGATCTTCAGCGCCTTCTGCACCATGCGCGAGGTCCTGCCGTTCATCTTCGGGTTCATCGTCGCGGCCAAGATCGGCGGCGGGATCGTCGCCCAGCTTGGCTCGATGCGGGTCGCCGAGGAGGTCGACGCGATGGACGTGATGGGCGTCCCCTCGGTCACCTACCTGATCTCGACCCGGATGCTCGCCGCGCTGATCATGCTGCCGATCGCCTACATGGTCGCGATGGCAGCCGCCCAGGGCGGCGCCTGGTTCGCCTCGCTGATCCGCGACGCCCAGGTCTCCCAAGGCACCTGGGAGTTCGCCTTCTACACCGCGATCGACCCGATCGACCTCGTCTACTCGGGGATCAAGGGGATGGTGCTGTCGTTCACCGTGATCGCGATCGCCCTCTTCTTCGGCTACCGGGTGCGGGGCGGGCCGGTCGAGGTCGGCGAGGCCACCGCTCGCTCGATGGCGGTGAACCTGATGGCGGTGACGATCCTCAACATGGTGATGACCTTCATCTTCTGGGGGTTCAACCCGAACCTCCCGGTCGCATGAGGCGACTCCTCGACGGCGATCGGCTCGCGGAGCTGGGCCCGGTGCTGACCCGGATCGCCGCCGGGGCGGGGGTGGTCGTGCTCGGGCTCGCCTTCGTCCTGGTCCTCGTCGGGTCGCGGGCCGCCTACGAGGTCGACGCCGTGTTCGAGGACGTCCGCGGCCTGATCCCCGGCGGCGACGTGAAGGCGGGCTCGGAGAAGGTGGGCACGGTCGAGGAGATCGAGCTCTCAGACAGCGGGCTGCCGGTGGTGACGATGTCGATCGACGACGACTTCCGTCTCAACCAGGGCGCCTTCGCCGACATCCGGCTCGCCTCCAACGTCGGCGGGGTCAACCGCTTCGTCGACCTCGAGCAGGGCGAGGGCCCGCCGCTCTCCGACGGCGACACCCTCGGGCCGAGCCACACCGACCAGCCCGTCGACCTCGACCTCGCCGTCTCCGACCTCGACCCGAAGACGCGCGCCGAGGCCCGGGCGGTGCTGGCGGCGGTCGACGCCACACTCCGCGGCCGCGGCGGCGACCTCGACCGGGCGGTCCGCCACAGCGCCGAGGCGCTGGGCGAGACCGCGAACGTCCTCGCCCAGATCGCGGGCGACGGGCCCGCGCTGCGCACCGCGGTCGCCGAGGGCAGGCGGATCGTCGGGGCCCTGGCCTCGAGCCCGGACGACCTCGGCGCGGCCGCCGAGCGGCTTGCCTCGGTGCTCGGGGTCACGGCGTCCCGCCAGCTCGAGCTGCGGCGCGCGGTCGGCGCCCTCGGGCCCGGGCTCGGCGAGGCGCGCACGGCGCTCGACCGGCTCGACGCCGCGATCCCGAACCTGACCGCGCTCGCGGCCGCAGCCCGCCCGGCTGCGGCCGAGATCGTGCCGACGGTGCGCGAGATCCGGCCCGCGATCGACGCGCTTCGCCCGCTGCTCGACGAGGCGCGAGCGCTGATCGACGCCGCCCCGGGCCAGCTGCGCAAGCTGCGGCCGGTGCTGCGCGCGGCGGTCCCGGCGCTTCGCTACCTCGACCCGCTGCTCGACGGCTTCGGGCCGCTGCTCGACTACCTGCGCACCTGGGGCCCCGAGACGGTCAACTTCTTCACCCTCACCGCCGACACCACCTCGAGCTACGACGCGAACGGGAACCTCGTCCGCGCGACCGCGCCGGGGATCCCGGTCGCCCGCCACCCCAACCTGATCGGTCCCTCCGACCCGAGCCCCGGCTCGGTCCGGCGCCCCTTCCACCGCACCCCGGGCGCGCTGGAGGGCGAGCCGTGGGACGACTACGCGGACAGCTTCATCGGTGGGGGGATGTCGGTCGAGAGCTTCCTCGAGTCCGAGGAGGGCTCGCCGTGAGCGACCTGACCGCCCGGCTCTCGGCGCTCGCCTCGGTCGGGCTGGCGATCGTCGCGGTGGTCGCTCTCTACGTGACCTCTAACCCGGGGGGCAAGGGGACGCCGGTGAAGGCCGAGTTCGAGGACGCCTACCCGCTGCTCGAGGGCATGCACGTGCGCGAGTACGGCGCCGTCGCCGGCACCGTGAGCGAGATCGAGGTCACCGACGAGGGCACCGCGCTGATCACGATGCAGCTCCACGAGGGCACCGACCCGCCGCGCGCGGACGCGCTGGCGACGATCCGCCAGGAGGACATCACCGGCGACAGCTACATCTCGCTCTCGCCCGGCGACGATCCCGAGCCGCTCGGCGAGCAGCCGATAACCACCGATCGCACCGGGTCGGCGCCGCGCTTCGACGACCTCCTCAACAGCTTCAACGAACCGGTCCGCCAGGGCCTCGAGCTGGTCCTGGTCCAGCTCGGGATGACGCTCGAGGGCCGCGGCGAGGACCTCAACGAGGCGGCGCTGCGGCTGCGCCCAGGGCTCGCCGCGGCCAACCGGGCGCTCGCCGAGGTCGACTCCCAGAACGCCGCGCTGAAGGCGCTGATCGCCGACGCAGAGCTCGTCACCGGCCAGGCTGCCGAGCGCTCGCGTGAGCTCGCCGGGCTCGTCGACGGCCTCGCGGGGACGCTGGCGACGACGGCCGCTCACGGCCCGGCGCTCGACGCCGCCCTCGACAACACGCCCGAGACCCTGGGGCGGACCCTGCGGACGCTGAGACGGCTCACCGGCCTGACGGTCGCCGCGCGGCCGCTGGCGGCCTCGCTGGGCAGGATCGCCCCCGAGCTCGCCCTCGGCGCGCGACTGCTCGGCCCGTTCCTCGACGACGCCGAGGTGGTGCTCGGCGACGTCGAGCCGACCCTCGACCTGACCGCGAAGCTGCTCGCCGCCGGCGAGCCGACCCTGGAGGCGAACCCGAAGCGCGTCTTCACGGCGCCCTTCGACATCGCCAGCGGGGTCGGCGACCTGCTCGGCACCCTGATCGGCGACCCCGACCTGATGCGGGGGCTGTTCGGAGCCGACACCTACGGCGGCACCGAGCCGGGCGACTTCTCCGACGACGTCGGCCTGGGGGCGATCGCGGTCGAGCTCGGGACCCAGAACGGCTATCCCGCCGACTACGACCCGGCGCGGCGCTTCGTGCGCGCCTCGGCGGTTCCGAGCTGCGAGGTGTTCGGGCTGGAGATCAGGCCCGGATGCCTGCTCGAGGCGCTTGCCGCCGGGCGCCGCGACACCCCCGACCCGCGCGGCGGCCGCTCGGGCAGGGACGGGCGGGGCGGCTCGCCCTCCGCTGCTGGTTCGGAGGGGGGCGGCGGTTCGGGCCCCGGCGGCCTCGGCGGTCAGGTCCAGGGGGCGCTCGACGACATCGTCGGCGGCCTCGGGCTCGGCGGGGGCGGCGGCGGGGGCAGCCCGGACCCCGAGCCCAGTCCCGCCGGCGGGCTCGACACGCTGCTCGACCTCCTGTTCGGCCCATGACCCCGACCCGAGGCTCGAGACCACCCGGAAGGCTCTCCCAGGCGGTCGCGCGGACGACCCGCCGGCTCGAGGGCCACACGCTCGCGCTCGGCCTCGTGGTCGCGGCGATCGGCGGCCTGCTCGCCTGGGTCGCCTGGTCGTCGGTGAACGGCGTCCCGCTTCAGGACCGCTACACGCTCAAGGCGATGATCCCCGAGGGGGCGCCGATCGTCGGCGAGAGCGACGCGGTGCGGATCTCGGGCCAGCTCGCGGGGTTGATCACCGACATCGAGCCCGAGGACGGGGCGACCGAGGTGACGATGGAGCTGCGCCCCCAGTTCGCGCCGGTCGGGCGCGACGCCGAGGCGGTGGTGCGGGTGAAGTCGATCGTCTACCTGACCTACGTGGAGATCAGGCCCGGGAACCTCGACGACCCGATGCCCGAGGGGGGCACGATCCCGGTCGAGCACGCGGGCTCGAAGGTCGACCTGCTCGAGGTCGTCGAGCTGTTCGACAAGCGGGCGCGCAGGACGCTCCAGAAGTCGATCTACAACGCCGGCGTCGGGCTCGCGGGGCGGGGCGGCCAGCTCAACGCGGCGCTCCACGACCTGCCGGAGATAACTCGCCACGGCACGCCCCAGCTCGAGGCGCTGACCAGGCGCCCGGGGGCGCTGGCCGAGCTGGTCCGGGGCGCCGGCGGGACGTTCCGCGGCCTCGGCGGCGAGCGCGGCGACGACGTCGGGGCGCTGCTCGGCTCGGGCAGCGCGGTCGCCGGCACGGTCGCCAACCGCAGCGCCGAGCTCGGCGAGGCGCTCGAGCTGTTGCGCCCGTTCAACGACGAGCTGCTCGCCACCGCGCCGCTGCTCGATCCATTCCTCGAGGACGCGACGGGGTTGAGCGCGACGCTGGCGCCGGTCCTCGACGAGGTCGAGCGGGCGCTGCCCGCCCTCAACACCGCCCTCGCGCTCGGCGACGAGCTGCGGATCGAGACCCACCGCCTGACCGGCGCGATCCGCCCGGTGCTCGCCGCCGCGGCGCCGATCCTCAGGGCGCTTCGGCCGACCGTCGCCTCGCTCGACCCGCTGCTCGACCCGCTGCGCCGCCTGCTCGACGTGGTGAACCCGTTCCAGGACGACATCACCCGCTCCGCCAGGGGGCTGATCTCCGCCACCACCACCCGCTTCGAGCAGGGCCAGACCGCCCCCGGAAACCCGGCGCTGCGGTTCTCGCCCGTGTTCACCCCGCCCGCGGCGCACCGGTGCCGGGAGCCGTTCCCGGCGCCGGGCTCGACCCTGGAGCACCGATGCTAGGCAAGCGCTTGATCGGGATCGGGGTGATCGTGGCGGCGATCGCGATCGTCCTGCTGGCGACCCTGCGGCCGAACCCGTTCGAGGACACGCGGACGATCCTGACGCGCTTCGACAGCGCCCAGGGGATCGGCAGCATCGACCGCAACGTCCGCGTCGGCGGCGCCAACGCGGGTGAGATCGGAGAGGTGACGCGCGAGGGCGACGACGTCGTCGTCGCGCTCGAGATCGAGCCGGAGATCCGGGTGACCAGCGACGCCCGCGCCCGGCTTCGACCGCACACGCTGTTCGAGGGCTCGGCGTTCGTCGACCTCTATCCGGGAAGCCCCGGGGCACCCGAGCTGGGCGAGGGCGAGCTGATCCCGCAGTCGCAGACCGACGTCTACGTCTCGCTCGACGAGGCGGCCCGCGTGTTCCGAACCTCGAACCGCAAGCGGCTCAAGCGCATCCTCCACTCCGGCTCCGAGGTGCTGGGCGACGAGGCGATCGAGGGACTGCGGCGGACGCTTCGGGGCGCGCCGGGCCTGTTCGAGGACCTCGGCCCGGCGGCGCGCGCGCTGCAGGGGCCGGACGGGGACGAGCTGGCCGGCGCGGTGCGCGGCCTCGCGCGGACCGCGGCTG
>JBOGZD010000139.1:0-6441 GCA_050697155.1 Solirubrobacterales bacterium
CATGGCTCGCAGGGTACCCAGTTGCCGGCGGCCCACTCGGGCGCTCGGTCTACACTCGCCAGACCGGGGTGTAGCGAAGCCTGGTATCGCGCACGCTTTGGGGGCGTGAGATCGGCGGTTCAAATCCGCCCACCCCGATCGCCAGTTCGAAAGTGACCGAATCTCCGAGAAGCTGGGCCCGGTCTTCGAGCCGCTGCTCGAATCCGGCGAGGAGCTTCGGGGGATGTGCGTGGCGACGCAGGCGAGCCTGTTCAAAAGGCGGATGGTTGGGATCGGGACGACCGATCGGAGGCTGTTGATCCGGCCCCTGAGCCGGAAGTTCGAGCGCACCGATTCGGTGCGGATGCCTCGGCCGACGGGGTCGGCGGCGGTTGGCCCAATCTTGGCGCCGCCGTCATGGACCGGGCGACGGTGACGCTCAGCTTCGACTCAGCCATGGCGAGAAGCTGAAGCTGATGATGATGCGTGGCGGCGAGGGGGTGCTCGGCGAGCGAGGGGGTGCTCGGCGAGCTCGCGGCGGCGAGACGCAGCGCCAGGGCGTTGAGGCGCTCGCGGACTGGTTCGCGCGGATCGGATCGCCAGGCTGAGTCAGCGGTTGGGGGATTTTGGTCGCTATGCGAGCAAAATCCCCCACGGGCCGAACGATTGGTGGACGGACGTCATGGGCCGCGGGTAGGGTTCCGCGCCCGATGGCCGACGTTCGCCCGCTGACCGCGCTCCACTACGACCTCGCGGCCGTCCCTTCGCTCGCCGACGTCGTCGCTCCCCCCTACGACGTGATCGACGCCGCACGACGCCGTGAGCTGGTCGAGCGCTCGCCGTTCAACGTGGTCGAGGTCGACCTGCCGCAGACCGCAAACGGCGCCGACCCCTACGAGCACGCGGCCGAGACGCTCGAGGAGTGGACGCTGCAGGGGATCCTCGCCGCCGACCGCGAACCGGCGCTCTGGACGCTGACCCAGGAGTTCTCAACCGAGGACGGTTCCCGCCACACCCGCCGCGGGATCCTCTGCCGAGTGCGGGTGACCGAGTACGGCGCGGGCCGCGTCCGTCCCCACGAGCGCACCCAGCCCGGCCCGAAGCAGGACCGCCTGCGGCTGACCGAGGCCACCCGGCACAACCTCTCGCCGATCTTCTCGCTTCACCCCGGCGACGCCTGGCGCCACGTGGAGGGCTTCACCCGGAGCGACCCGTGGGCCGAGCTCACCGACGGCGACGGGACCGTCCACCGGGTCTGGCGGGTCGGCGACCCCGACGCCCACCGCGCCGTTGCCGCCGAGCTCGCCGACGCCGAGCTACTGATCGCCGACGGCCACCACCGCTACGAGACCGCGCGCACCTACGGCGAGGGAATCGGCGGCGACGGCGCCCACCGTTACACGCTGATGTGCCTGGTCTCGCTCGACGACCCAGGGCTCGCCGTGCTCGGCTACCACCGCCTGCTCACCAACCTCGCCGAATCCGGCACCCAGGAGGCGCTGCGCGACGCCACCCGCGCGAGCTTCGAGGTCGAGGAGGTCCCGGTGGAGAAACTCGACCCCGTCGGCGAGGAGGGCGTCGGCGTCTTCGGCTACATCGACGCCCATCACCGCCGCGGCTACCGCCTGCGGCTCAAGGACCCCTCAACGCTCGAGCGGGCGATCCCGGGCGCCTCGGAGCCCTACCGCACGCTCGACGCCGCGATCCTCGAGGCGCTCATCCTGCGCGACGGGCTCGGGATGAGCGCCGAGGACATCGAGGCGAAGCGCGGGATCGCCTACACCGCCTCGGCCCGCGACGCGATCGCGGCGCTCGACGGCGACGCCGACGCGGCATTCCTGCTCCGCCCCACCCCGGTCGAGCAGGTCCGCGCCGTCGCCGCCGGCGGCGAGACGATGCCGCCGAAGTCGACCTTCTTCTTCCCCAAGCTGCTCACCGGGATCGTCTTCAACCCGCTGAGCTGAGCGGGGCGCGAGTACACACGACGGGTGTACTAGGGTCGGCGCGTGACCCGCATCTACACCAAGAAGGGCGACGACGGGACGACCTCGCTCTGGTACGGCGGCCGGGTAGTGAAGTCCGACGCCCGCACCGAGGCTTACGGGTGCATCGACGAGGCGGGCTCGGCGCTCGGCGTCGCCCGCGCGCTCTGCGGCGCGGACAACGCCGAGATCGCCGCCGACATCCTCCGCCTCCAGGACGACCTGTTCATCGCCGGCGCCGAGCTCGCCACCGCGCCGGAGGCGGCCGACCGGCTCGAGGACGGCGTCAGCCGGATAACTGACGAGATCACCGACGGGCTCGACGCGGTGATCGACCGCTACATGGACCGGGTCGAGCTGCCGCCCAAGTTCGTGATCCCCGGCGGCACGCCGCTCTCGGGCCAGCTCGACCTCGCCCGGGCCGTGATCCGCCGCGCCGAGCGCCGGGTCGCGGCGCTCAACGAGGCCGGCGAGCTGGCCTCGACCGCGATCCTGCGCTTTCTCAACCGAGCCTCCGACGCCGCCTACGCGATGGCCCGCTTCGCCGACCGCGACGACCCCGAGCTGTTCGCCGGCCGCGAGCGGAGCGACGGATGAAGGCGATTGCCCGCCGCCGCCAGGGCTTCACCCACGACGTCGAGATCGAGGGCGGTCACGCGCTGGTGATCGACGAGCCGCCGGAGTCCGGCGGCACCGACGAAGGCCCGCCGCCGACCCGCGTGCTCGCGGCGTCCCTCGCCGCCTGCACCGCGATCACGGTCGAGATGTACGCGGGGCGGAAGGGCTGGGAGCTGGGCGCGGTCGAGGTCGAGGTCGAGATGGGCTATGACGAGAAGGCTACGCCCAACACCTTCGAGGTCACAGTGCGAATCCCCGAGCCGCTCGACCAGGAGCAGCAGGACCGGGTGCTCGCGATCGCCGGCAAATGCCCCGTCCACCGCGCGCTCGCCCGCGAGACCGAGGTCTCGATCCGAGACCGCATCGAACTGGCCTGATGGAGCTCGGGCTCGCCGGCAGGGCCTGCGCCGTCACCGGGGCGAGCCGGGGGATCGGGCTCGAGACCGCGCGCCTGCTCTGCGCCGAGGGCGCGCGTGTGCTGCTCGTCGCGCGGGGCACCGACGCGCTCGAGCGGGCCGCCGAGCGCTGCCGGGAGGCCGGCGTCGAGGCTGGCGGCGCGGCCGAGCCGCTGACGCTCGACGTCACCGAGCCCGACGCCGGCGAGCGCATCCTCGCTGCAAGCGAGCAGCGATTCGGCCAGCTCGACGTGCTGGTCAACAACGCCGGCACGGCGCGCTGGCGCGACCTCGACGACGTGCCCGACGAGGACTGGTACGCCGCCTGGGAGCTGAACGTGATGGCACCGCTGCGGGCGATGCGCGCGACCGTCCCCCCGATGGCAAAGCGCGGGTGGGGCCGCGTGGTGAACGTCTGCTCGACAGCGGGCAAGCGGCCGTCGGCCGCGATGGCCGAGTACTCGGTGGCGAAGGCGGCGGAGCTCTCGCTCTCGCGCCTGTACGCCGACCGCCACGCCGCGGACGGGGTGCTCGTCAACGCGGTCTGCCCGGGGCCGACGAAGTCCGAGCTGTGGATGGACGAGGGCGGCCTGCTCGACCAATCGCGTGAGCTCGCCGGCGACGACTCGCGCGAGCAGGCCCTCGACGCCGCCGGGGCAAAGCGCCCGATCGGCCGCCTGGCCGAGGTCGGCGAGGTCGCGGCGGCGATCGTCTTTCTCTGCTCGGAACGCGCCTCCTATGTCGCCGGGTCCGCCTGGTCGGTCGACGGCGGCACCGTGCAGGTGATCATCTGACCGCGACCGGGATCGAGGCGCTGCGCGAGGCCCTGCTGTCCGTCGAGGAGGCCGAGGCGATCGACGCCCACGGGCACACCGAGGCGGCGGTCCTGGTGCCGCTGTTCGGGTGGCCGGAGCGGCCGGGCCTCGTGTTCACCGAGCGCCGGGCCGACCTGCGCCGCCACGCCGGCGAGATCTCCTTCCCGGGCGGCCGGCGCGACACCGCGGCCGAGCCGCTGCTGACCACCGCCCTGCGCGAGGCGGAGGAGGAGATCGGGCTGGCGGCGGACGAGGTCGACGTGGTCGGGGCGCTGCCGCCGATCGGGACGTTCGTGACCAACTACAAGGTCCACCCGTTCGTGGGCTTGATCGGCGAGCGGCTCGAGCTTCGGCCCAACCCGGCGGAGGTCGAGACCGTGCTCAGCTTCGAGCTCGACAAGCTGCGCGACGGCTTCGCGATGCGGCGCCTGGTCCGCCGCGGCGTGCCGATCCGCACCCCCACGTACCTCGTCGACGAGCACCTGATCTGGGGCGCCACCGCCCGGATCCTGGGCGAGCTGCTTCAGCGCCTGTCCCGGTAGGGCCGGTGCGTGAGATAGGCGCTGGGCCGTGAGCCGGTTGTAGCCGCGCAGCAGCCGGCGGGCCACCCCCTCGATCGTCTGCTGGCCGTAGTGCTTGCTCGGCTGGTCGCGGGTGAGGATCGCCAGCGAGAACCGACGCTCGCCCCTGCGCAGCAGCATCACCTGGTTGACCCGCCAGTGCGGGCGCCCCGACCAGCCGCCCTTGAAGTGAAGCCGCCAGCCGCCCGGCGCCGCCGGCGGGATCCCCCAGCGCTGCGAGGGCGCGATCCGGGCGAGCAGCCGCAGCGCGTAGCGCTCGTGGCGCTCGGGGACGAAGCGCTCGAGCCGGTACAGGAAGCGCGCCTGGTCGCGCGGGGTGATCTCGGACAGCCCCCAGACCGCCTGGGTGCGGAAGCGCCTCATCTTCGCGTCGTTGGCGAGGTCGTAGAGGGCGTCCGAGCCGACCCGCTCATAGACCGCGTCCGCGGCCTGGTTGTCGGAGCGCCTGATCATCGGCCCGAGCGTGCGCCGGTCGGCGGCGTCGAGGTCGCGGTCGCGGACGTCGGGCTCGCGCAGGTAGGCGACCATGAACATCGCCTTGACCACGCTGGCCGAATTGTGGACCCGGTTGACGTGATCGCCGCGCAGCTCGCCGGCCTCGTCGACGAGCGCGAACGAGACCACCCCCCGGCGCCCGTCGGCGAACCGCTCCGCCGCATCGATTCGCTTCGGCCAGGGGTAGTCCGCCGATGCGGTCGCCGGAAGCGACGCCGCGGCGACCAGGGCGGCGAAGGTGGCCCCGGCGCGTATGCGAGCATTGGGAAGAAGCGTTCGCGAGCACATCAGAGAACGGAATACCGGCCCCAGGAGGTAAGCGCACGATGGCATTGCAGATTGGCGACACCGCACCGGACTTCGAGGCCGAGACGACGGAGGGCCCGATCACCTTCCACGACTGGATCGGCGACTCGTGGGCGGTGCTGTTCTCGCATCCGAAGGACTTCACCCCGGTGTGCACCACCGAGCTCGGCTACATGGCGCAGATCAAGCCCGAGTTCGACAAGAGGAACGTGAAGATCATCGGCCTCTCGGTCGACCCGGTCTCCGACCACGAGGGCTGGGCCAGCGACATCGAGGAGACGCAGGGAGCGGCTCCCAACTACCCGATCATCGGCGACGGGGAGTTCAAGGTCTCGAAGCTGTACGGGATGCTCCCTACGGAGACCTCGGGCGACCCGGGCGATCGCACGCCGGCCGACAACCAGACCGTGCGCAACGTCTTCGTCGTCGGCCCCGACAAGAAGGTCAAGCTGGTCCTCGTCTACCCGATGACGACCGGACGCAACTTCGACGAGGTGCTGCGCGTGGTCGATTCGCTGCAGCTGACCGCCGCCCACAAGGTCGCGACGCCGGTCAACTGGCAGCAGGGCGACGACGTGATCATCGCCGGCTCGGTTTCGGACGACGAGGCCAAGGAGACATATCCGGACGGCTGGGAGTCACCGAAGCCCTACATCCGGATCGTGCCGCAGCCACGCTAGAAACACAGTCCGCGGCTCTTACCCGGCTCCCCGGCCCCGCCAGCCAGGTCGGGGGGTCAGAGCCGCTGGTTCCAGGTTGCCCGGGCATGCCGGGGCGACTAAGGTTCGCTGCACGATGGCGGAGGAGCAGAAGCGCGCGCGCGACCGGTTCGGCCGCTTCCTTCCCGGAGGCCGGAGCGCGGAGGAGGACGAGGGCGACGACGAGGCGGCCGGCGCCGCAGACCCGGCCCATGGGTCCGCCGAGAGCGGCGAGGTCGACATCAGCGACACGCCGGCCCCCTCGATCGGCCCGCATACGACGTTCGAGAAGCACGCGCCCACGCAGGCGGCCGACTACGAGCCGTCCACCGTCGACGCCATGGGGCGCGACAAGCGGCGGCCGGTGGTCGGCGGCCGGTACAGCCCCAGCATCGCCCGCCAGGCGACGATCTATGGGATCTTCCTCGCCGTCGTCGCCGCGCTCGCGATCGGGTTCATCGTGCTCGCAAACGAGCTCGACCAGCCGCCGGAGACGAACGAGGACGTGGCGCCGTGGTCGAGCGAAGACGCGGCGCAGGTCCCGCCCGCCCCGCTCGACTTCCCCCGCTACG
>JBOGZD010000140.1:0-6412 GCA_050697155.1 Solirubrobacterales bacterium
CGGCTGCGGCGATCCGCGCCGCGGCGCGCTCGCGAGCCTCCCCCGCCCTCTGCAGCGCTCCCTCCCCTCGCCGCGCGAGCGCCGAGCCGGCCGCGGCCGACGGGCGCCTGGCGGCGGCCTGGGTGAGCGACAGGGTGGCGAGCCCGACGGTCAGCGCCAGCGCGAAGGCGACCGTGATCCCGAGCACCAGCAGGAGCCCGAAGCCGCGGATCATCGGGATCGGCGAGAGCAGCAGGACCAGGAAGCCGGCGCCGGTGGCGAGCGCCGCGGTGGCGATCGCCGGTCCTCCGCGCGCCGCCGCCTCGACCGCGGCCCGGGCCGGCGAGGAGCCCGCCCGCCGCGACTCCGCGAACCGAGCCTGGAACTGGATCGCGTAGTCGACCGCGAGCCCGATCAGGATCGGCATCACCGCCAGCGACGCCATCGTCAGCGACCCGCCGACCGCGGCGAGCACCCCGAACGTGACCGAGGCGGCCCCGAGCGCCACCAGCAGCGGCAGCAGCCTGATCGGCGGCCCGAATACGAGCGTCAGCGTGAGCGCCATGACGGCCAGGGCGACGGCGAGGAGCACGAAGATCTCCCCGGAGAGCTTCTCGGCGAGCCCGTCGACGACCACCGGGACCCCGCTGACCACGTACTCGGACTTGCGAATCTCGAACGCCGGGTCGGCGACCGCGGCGCGGATCAGGTCGATCGCCTCGCCCCGCTCGGACTCGGAGAGCTCGGGGCGAAGCCGGACCGAGATCAGCGCCGCGTCGGCGCTCGGGAAGAGATAGGAGAAGCGGGCCTTGGGCTGTCCCGGCGAGCGGCTGTCGAAGACCACCGAGCTGACGAAGGTCGGGTCGTCGAGACTTGGGAGCCCGGTCTGGCCGTAGCGGACCGCGAGGTCGAGGATCTCCTGCTGGAACGCCCCCAGCACCTCCTGCGCGGCCGCCTGGCCCACCCGCCGCTGCTCGACCTGCGACGCCCCGGCACGGCGCGCATCCCGCGCAGCGGCCACATATGCCTTGCGCGCCTGGGCGACGGTCGCCTCGCTCTGGGCGCTCAGCAGGCGCTGGGCCTGGATCGCGAACTGGTTCAGGAACGTCCCCGGCCCGTAGACCACCCGCGCCGGCTTGCTCTCGGCGAGCTCGGCGCACGGCTCCGGGGCGGCCTGGGTCGCCGACGACTCCTCGGGGGCGTTGCCCGACAGGCACCCCTCGAGCGCGAGCAGGGTGCCGATGTCCTCGGTCAGCATCAGCTGCTCGAGGTCGCCCTTGACCAGCACCACCACGGCGTCGTCGCCGAACTCGCGCTTGAACTCCTCGGTCGCCGCGAAGGTCTCGGAGTCGCGGTCGACGAGCTGGCTGGTGCCGGCGTCGGCCTCCAGACGCAGTGCCGCGATCGCGCCGACCAGGGTCACGAGCACTGTCGCCGCCAGCACCGGCGCCGGCCGCTCCACCGCCCAGCCCGCAATCCGTGCGAGCAGATCTCTCACGCGGTCAAGGGTAGGGGTCGCCCGGCCGGGCGAACCCCGCTAATCCATCGCGAGGGGGCCGATCGTCTGGGCGTTCAGGAACTGCGAGACGAACTCGTTCTCGGAGTTGAACAGCTCCTCGGAGGGCCCCGACTCGACGATCCGCCCCTTCCAGAGCACGGCGATGAAGTCGGCGATCCGCCGTGCGGTGCCGAGGTCGTGGCTGATCACCAGGTAGCAGCCCCCGTTCTCCTCGTGGACCTCGCGGATCAGCTCGCAGAGCAGCGCCGTGCGCACCGGGTCGAGGCCCGAGTCGGGCTCGTCGAACATGACGATCGCGGGGTCGAGCACCAGCGCGCGGGCGAAGCCGGCGCGCTTGCGCATCCCGCCCGAGAGCTCGTTCGGCATCTTGTCGGTCGCCTCGGCGAGGCCGACCTCGGCCAGGCGGCGGTTGACGATCTCGCCGATCTCGTCCTCGCTCTTGTCGGTGTGCTGGCGCAGCGGGAAGGCGGTGTTGTCGAAGACGTTCATCGAGCCGAACAGCGCCCCGTCCTGGAACAGCAGGCCGAACTTCTTGCGCATCTCGAACAGCTCGTCGTCGGTCATGTTCGGCACCGACTCGCCGTGCACCAGCAGGTCCCCGGAGTCGGGGTAGAGCAGGCCGACGATGTGCTTGATCAGCACGCTCTTTCCGGTTCCCGACGGCCCAAGGACCATCGAGATCTGATCGTCGGGAAGCCCGAGGTTGAGCCCGTTGAGAATTCGGGTGCGGCCGAACTGCTTGACGACGTCGATCACCTCGATCGCGTCCTCGCCGCCGTGGTCGCGCTTCTCGCCGGTGTGCCAGCGGTAGGGATTCGGCTCCTTCGGGTTCACCCCCGGGATCGAGTAGTCCGTGTGCAGCGCGCCGAGCTCCGGGGCGGGCTCCTCGTAGTCGCCGTCAGCGTCGCCGCCGGAATACGGCACGTCCTGGTCGTAGGGCTCCTCGCGATCGAGGCCCTCCGCGAAGCGCTCCTGCTGGTCGGCGAGCTCGTCGCGATCGTCGGTGCGTTCGTCAGCCACTTCGTCTCTCCTTGATCATCCGCCTATCGGCGCTCTCGGATTCGCTCCCCAGAAGACCAGCGTCCCCATCATCCCGATGATGTGGACGAGCACGATGTTGAGCACCATCGACTTCGCGGTCGCGGTGCCGACCCCGACCGGTCCGCCCGACGCCGTGTAGCCGTAGTAGCAGCCGACCAGCACGATCACGGTCGCCATGAACATCGCCTTGATCAGGCTGAATATGAGGTCGGGCGGGTTCTGGAACATCCAGAAGATCAGGAAGTAGCCGCCGGCCGAGACCTCGCCGATCTGCTCGACCACCGCGAGGTAGCTGGCGAAGTAGCCGACTCCGATCGCCGCCAGATACATGAACGGGAACACCAGCCACGCCGCCAGCAGCCTCGTCCCGCAGAGGAAGATCATCGGGTTGACGCCCATCACCTCGAGCGCGTCGATCTCGTCGGAGATCCGCATCGCGCCGATCTCGGCGACGATCCCGGTGCCGACCTTGGCCGCCAGCATGTAGCCGAAGGCGTAGGGGATCACCTCGCGCAGGTCGCACCAGGCGGCGAAGACGCCGGCGTACGCGGGGGCGCCCACCGAGCGGTTGAAGTAGGCGCCCTCGATCCCGCACTGAAGGCCGAGGATGAACACCAGTCCCCAGATCACCACGGCCGACCCGAGGATCAGGATCCCGGCCTGGCGCAGCGCCTCGCCGAAGAACCGCATCACCCGCCCCGAGTAGACGATCACCATGGTGTCGCCGCCGAAGCGGGCGATCTCGCCGAGCGAGGCGAGCCAATCGCGGGGGACAGCGAGCCAGCCGGGCATTACTTGATCACCGAGATCTCGGGGTGGGTGGCGAGCAGGGTCTGGGTGAAGACGTAGTTGAAGGCGAACACGCCCAGGAAGGCGATCACGACCGCCTCGTTGACGGCCCTACCCACCCCCTCGGCGCCTCCGGACGCATTCATCCCCTTGTAGGAGCAGACCACGGCGATGATTGCCCCGAACAGCGTGCATTTGAGCACCGACCCCCAGAGGTCGGTCACCGAGGCGTTGTTGAACAGGGTGGCGAAGAACCCGCCGAGCGGCTGGCCGTAGGTGATCTCGGCGAAGATCCCGCCGGCGATGCCGAACAGCAGCGCGTAGATGTCGAGCAGCCCGGTGATCAGCATCAGCGCCAGGAAGCGCGGCACGACCAGGTTCTTGATCGGATCGACGCCGAGCACCTGAAGCGCGTCGAGCTCCTCGCGGATCTTGCGCGCCCCGAGGTCGGCGGTGATCGCGGTCCCGGCCACCCCGGCGACGACCACCGCCGTGACGAACGGCGCGAACTCCCTGACCGAGGCGAGGATGAAGAAGCCGCCCAGGCGATCGAGCGCCCCGAACAGGCTGAGGAAGTTGGCCGCCTGAAGGCCGGGAGCCCCGAAGCCGAAGGCGACGGTCGAGATCAGCATCGGAAACCAGCAGAGCTGGAGCGCGAACAGGAACTGGCTGATGAACTCGCCGCCGTAGGGAAACGGCGGCCTGACGGTCGCCGTGATCGTCTTCCCGGTCAGGATCATCATGTTCCCGACCTGCTCGAAGAGCGATTTGGCGGGAAGGAATGCCCTATCCGCGACTGTTCTGACCATCTGCTCCTCCGGGCACCGGTCACCCGACCGGCCCAGCACGCACAGCGTATTCGATGCCCTGCGCCCGCGCCACCCCCAACCGTCGCGCTCGTGCGCCGCACCGGATTGCCCGCCGGCCGGCCGAGCGCGTCCGTGCAACCGCTGCTCGATGGTATGTTCCGCGCGCCTTGGGGGAGGAGACCGCCACAAGGACGGGGCGCCCAGCGCGTCCGCTGGTGCTCGCGACCCTCGTTCTGCTCGCGGTCGCGGCCGCGGCATGTGGGGGCGGCGAGCGCCAGGACGCCGACGAGCCCGAGGGCGACTTCCCGGTCGAGGTCGACTCGGCGCGCTTTCCGACCGAGCAGCGCCTCGCCGAGACCAGCGACCTGCGGCTGGAGGTCGCCAACGTCGGCGAGGAGACCGTCCCCGACCTCGCGGTGACGATCTTTACCGGCGACGAGAAGGCAAGCGGCCCGTTCTCGATCCGCTCCGACCAGCCCGGGCTCGCCGACCCCAACCAGCCGGTGTGGATCCTCGAGGACGGGTACCCGAAGCTGATCACTGCCGACACCGACCTCGACCGGCTCGACGAGGAGCCGACGGCGGGGGCGGAGGCGGCGCAGACCGACACCTACTCCTTCGGGGCGGTCGAGCCCGGTGACTCTCGAGACATGGTCTGGCGGGTGACCCCGGTCCAGGCCGGCACCTACACGGTCCACTACGAGCTCGCCGCCGGGCTCACCGGCAAGGCACGGGCGGTGACCGGGGACGGCGTCTTCCCGGTCGAGGGCGAGTTCGTGGTCACGGTCACCGACAAGCCGCCCCGCGCCCGCGTCAACGACCAGGGCCAAGTCGAGATTCAGGAGCGCTGAAGGCGCGGCCGCTAGCGTCCCGCGGATGCGGGGACGCTTTTGCATCGCGGCCGCAGCGGCGGCGCTCGCCTTCGGCGCCGGGTGCGGCGGGTCCGACGAGGACGGACCGGTCACCGACCGGGAGACGACGACCACGACCACCGCGGACGCGGACGCGGCCGACGAAGGGGCCCGCCCCCGGGTCGGCGACGGCCAGAGCGGTGTGCGGCTGCAGGAAATCGGCGAGTTCGAGGAGCCCGTGCATGTCACCCAGCCGCCCGGCGGCGACCCCGGCCACCTCTACGTGGTCGAGCGCTGCGGGGAGATCCAGCGCGTGCCCGTCGGCGGCGGGGAGCCCGAGACATTCCTCGACCTCTCCGAGCAGGTCGAATGCGGCGGCACCGAGCAGGGCCTGCTGTCGGTCGCCTTCGCCCCCGACTACCGGGACTCGGGTCTGTTCTACGTCTACTACACAGACACCGGCCAGAACCAGACGGTGGCCGAGTACGAGGCCTCGGCGGACGGGTCCGAGGCGGACCCGGGCAGCGCCCGGGAGCTGCTGACCATGGAGGACTTCGCCTCCAACCACAACGGCGGCCTGCTGCTCTTCGGTCCCGACGACCGCCTCTGGATCGGCACCGGCGACGGCGGCGGCGCTGACGACCCCGAGCGAAACGGCCAGGACCTGACCCAGCTCCTGGGCAAGATCCTGCGCATCGACCCGACGGCCGCCGGTGGCGAGCCGTACTCCATCCCGAGGGACAACCCCTATCTCGACGAGCCCGAGGCGCGGCCTGAGATCGCGATCAACGGAATGCGCAACCCGTGGCGGTTCGCCTTCGATCGCGAGACCGATGATCTTTGGATCGCCGACGTCGGCCAGAACGAGCTCGAGGAGATCGACTCGGTCAGCTTCGAGGAGGTGGTCGGGCGCGAGGCGGCGGTGAACTTCGGCTGGTCCGCGTTCGAGGGCAGCCAGCGCTTCAACGAGGACCAGGAGGCGCCCGGCGCGCTGCCGCCGGTACACGAGTACGGCCGCGAGCTCGGCTGCTCGGTGACCGGCGGCCTCGTGGTGCGCAACCCCGAGCTGACCTCGCTCTACGGGCGCTACGTCTACGGCGACTTCTGCGAGGGCGAGCTGCGCAGCTTCACGGCCCGGGCCGGCGAGCCGGCGACCGACGACCGCGAGCTCGGCGTGGAGGTCGCCTCGCTGAGCTCGTTCGGCGAGGACACGGACGCGAACGTCTATGCGACCTCGCTCGAGGGCCCCGTCTACAGGCTGGCGGCAGGCGGCTGAGGCCGGCGGCGACGCACACCGTTAGGGAATGCGCATCAATGACCGCGCGGTTTGATGGTGTAGTTCCAGTCGGGGTGGAACGCGTGGCCGTGGAAGTTGACGGCTTTGAAGTCGGCGTCTGGGACCTTGATCTTGTCGGGGTAGGTGC
>JBOGZD010000141.1:0-6390 GCA_050697155.1 Solirubrobacterales bacterium
GGGTGGGTCTCAAGCCTCGGCGTCCACCGCTTCAGCGGGACGGTGCGCCCGACGACTGCGTATGCGAGGCGGTGAACGATGTCGGTGAGCCGTGTGCGGGAGAACCGCACGCACGGTTCGAAGGGGGCGGGAGGCGACCCGGTGCCGCTGGCCGTCAAGGCCCGAAGGGCCGGCGGGCCTCCTGCCTACCCGACAGTACGGGGCGCGTGACCGATGCACGCGAGGGAGTCGCGCGCAGTCGTTCTCGTCGGGGGCGCCGACCGTAGGCGGCCTATCCGAGAAGAAGCTCGACCACGAGCACGTCGCGCCAGTCGCCGTCGATCTGTCCATGCCGAAGATGCGTGCCGACCTCGCGAAACCCGCATCGAGCGACGAGACGACGGCTTGGCTCGTTGTCCGCGAAGAGCTTGCCGACGATCTTGTGGAGCCCAGCGCGCTCGGCCTCGTCACCGAGAGCCCTCGCCAGTGCGTTGCCGAGGCCCTGCCTGCGGTCGGGCGCGCGAACGTAGACGCTTCCCTCTCCCACACCCGCATAGCAGGGGCGGGAGCTGTAGGGCGAGATCCGCGCCCACCCGGCAACTGCATCGCCGCGCTCCGCGACGAGCACCAGGTGGCCCGCCGAGCCGAGCCACTCGTCGACGTCGGCGGCCGAGACCGGCTCGGTCTCGAACGTCGCGCGGCGCTCGGCGATCCCTTGGTTGTAGATCCGTGCGATGGCCTCGCAGTCGTCGGGTTTCGCCCTCCGGACTGTTCTTGGCGGTTGCATCGGCCGAATCATCCGCATTCCATCGCCGTCGGTCATTGGCCAGCCGTCCATATTCGCTTGGACGACCGGCCAGGGTCCGCACCGGGGCCGTCGAGTTGTGATGCGCGGCCTGGTAACTCGCTCCTCCTCTGCGCGATTTGCAGTAGTGAGCACCACATCAGGTGGCGTCCCAAAGCTGCTGTAACTTCGCCGCGGCTTCGGTTCCCTTGGCGTCAGTCTAAGCGGCGACCACCTCCTTCTCTTCGGCATCTGATCCACCCGGCTCGTAGCGGAGCCGGTAGAGGCGCTGGCGGTCGATCTCCGAGAGCGTGACCCCATTGCAGGCGTTGTTGATCTGCAGGTCGAGCACCGCCCAGACGAGCGAGAGGCAGCTCTCCTCGCCGGGGAACCTTCCGATCACCTTCGTCCTTCGCTTCACCTCGCCGAGGGTGCGCTCGAGCAGGTTGGTCGAGCGCCAGCGCTTGCGGTGCCGCAGCGGATAGCGCAGGTGGACGACGAGCGCGTCGAGGTCGTCGGCAAGGCAGCGAGCGGCGGAGGTGAAGCCGCCCCGCTCGAGCTCTGCGACCAGGGCCTCGAGCCCTTGCTTTGCGTCGCGCTCGTCCTTGGCCTCATCGAGCGCCGCCCAGTAGGCGCGTCGAACCCGCTCGCGCTCCGCCTCGGGCAGCTTCGCGATCAGGTTGCGCGCCCGGTGGACCGAGCAGTGCTGGCGGTCTGAGGCGGGCCAGCACTGCTCGACCGCCTTGATCAGCGGGCGCCGTCGGCGACGACGAGCATCGGCGCCGGAAGGCCGCGGGCGATCAGGTCGCGGCCCAGCTTCGAGCCAGTCCTCGTGCGACTCGCGCACCCGAGCGAGACCCCGACGAGGACGCGCTCCCCTTCCTCGGTGAAGCCCCAGGCGTTCTGCCAGGGCGCTCCAGGGTCGATGTAGGCGGTGTCGGTGGATCCGGCCTCGCACCACTCGCGCAGGACGCGGGCGGTGAGCTCGGGGCCGTTGTCGGCGCGGAGGTTCTCGGGCGCCCCGCGCTCTGAGACCAGCCGCTCGAGCACGGCGACCGTCTCGTCGGCGTCGATCGTGCGCTCGACCTCGATCTCAAGCGCCTCGCGGGTGAACTCGTCGACGATATTCAGGAACTTCAGCTCGCGGCCGTCTATCCGCCCGCCCGGTCCCCGCGGCCGTCTAGCCGCCCGCCCCGGTCACGCACGTTCAAATGTCCCCAGCCGGTGGGGTCGTGTGGACGTGCGTGCCAGCGGCTCAGGGCTGCAGCAGGCCGCTGCCATTGCCGAACTGGAGCTGCGCCTCGGTCGCGGTGCCGGTCCCGCCGGTGTCCTCGCCCGGTTCGCCGGCGCCGTTGAAGAAGGTCAGCTTCAGGCTCACCTGCTGCGGCGCGCCGAGCCAGTTGTGGACGACGATCCGGTAGCGGCCGGGCCCGAGCCGGCCGGCGGTGAGGACCTCGCGCTCGAGGTCGCCGGTCTCCGCCGCGGTCACGTCCTCCCAGCCGTCGTCGACCTGGCGCTGCAGGTAGAGGTCGAGGTCGGCGGGCGGCAACGAGGGCGTCGCGATCGCCTCGAACGAAGCGTTGTCGAAGCCTTCCTCGGAGTCGAACTCGAAGGCCGCGGCCGTGACCGGCTCGACGATCACGCCGGCGCCGGGTGCCGGGACCAGCACCTCGCCCTCGATCCCGGGCTGCGCCGGACCGACCGGGATCGGCTCGAGCTCGTCCTCGTAGAGCGACACGTCGTCGAACAGGCGGAAGCGCTCGACGAGCGGCAACTCGTACCGCGTCGCCTCGGGCCCGGTAAAGACGGTGATCTGCTGGTCGCTCGAGGCGAAGGTGGCGTGGTGCGGGGTCTTCGTGCTGACCTCGAGCGCGAGCCGCTGGCCCGCCGGGACCCAGTGGGCCATCGTGAAGCACTGCGGCTCGAGTGCCATCTCCTCGCCCGGGACCACCGGCGTCACCGCCTCGATCCCGTTGCGGAGCTGCGGCTGGATCGCGCAGAAGCTCATCGGCTCGCGCTCGACGACCTCCTCCCCGTCCTCGCCGGTCGTGACCCGCTCGCGGAAGAGCGTCGTCGTCAGGTGGGTGATCTGCCCGGTCGTGAGCGACGCGTTGAGCTGCGGCTCGGGCAGCCCGAGCAGCAGCGTGTCGCGCGCGAGCGGCTCCGAGGTGAAGGTGAGGCGGCCGCGGCCGACGCCCACCAGCACGGCTTCCGCGATCGTGCCGAAGCTCGCGCTCGCGTCCTCGGACGGCGGCTCAAATGCCAGCGCGCCGTCGCTGTCGGCCGGCCCCGGCGCGCTCGCGTCCGGGTAGAGCGCGAGCCGCGCCTCCGGCTCGCGCCAGCCGTTCGTCGCGTACACCGGCGCATCCAGCGTCTCGGGGTCGACGATCTGGGTCACGTCGATCGGCGCCGCGCCGTTCAGGAACGCCTCGACGGCCGGCCCGGTCGGCACTCGACGCTGCATCAGGTAATGGTCGAACCAGGCGTGCAGCGCGTACTGGAACTGGTCGAACCGGCAGGTCGGGTGCAGCGCCCGCTCGCCCTCGCGATCGCCGCAGCGGCCATTCGTCGAGCCGTGATCCCACTGCCCGATCCAGGTCTTGTCGCCGGGGCGCATGAAGCGCTCGCCGAAGAACCACTCCGCCGCCGGGATCCGGGCGGCGTTGTCGTTCACGCCGTGGATCATGAAGATCGGGATGTCGGCCCCGGTCGCGCCCTCGCGCCAGTCGCGCGCCCGGTGCCAGGCCTCGTACTGGCCGGTGACCTGGCCGGTGCCGGCGGTGAGCGAGGAGTTCGGCAGACCGCAGCCAGCCTGCGGGTTCGGGGCGTTGTCGAAATTGTCGCCGGTCGGCGCGCCGCTGACCGGGTCGACCAGCCCGGGGGGCAGGTCGCGGTCGAGCGCGAGGCCCTCGTAGGCGAACATCGGTCCCGCCCACTGCAGCAGCCACGGCACGCCCCTGTTGAACTGGTGGTCGTACATCGCGGCGAGGCCGGCGCTGGGCGCGATCGTCACCAGTCCCTCGGGGTCCATCGCCGCCGCGGCGGCCGGCGTCGAGCCGACGTACGAGTGGCCGGTGAGGCCGACCCGGCCGTTCGACCACGCCGCCCGGGCGGCCCACTCGATGATCGTCTTCAGGTCGCTCGCGTCGTTCGGGCCGATGTGGTCGAGACAGCCCGAGGAGCGCCCGGTGCCGCGCAGGTCGACCATCACGACCGCGTAGCCGCGCGGCGCGAAGTAGCCGGTCAGCCCGAGCTTCTCGCCCTCGTCGTTCTCCGGGTCGGGGAAGATCCGCGTGCCCGAGCGGTCGGCGAGGGTGCCGTGGTAGGGGCTCGCCTCCATGATCACGGGCCAGGGCCCGTTGCCGTGCACCTCGGGGTCGGGCCGCACGACCTCGATGTAGAGCTCCTCGCCGTCGGGCATCGCGACCCGCTGCTCGGTGCGGTTCGTCTCCGGGAACACCGGCTGCGAGAGCCGGTCGGCGAGGCCGATGTAGTCGAACGGCCGCAGCGAGGGCGCGGCCGCCGGCGCAGGGGCGGCGAACGCCGCCGCCGCGAATGCCGCGAGCAGCGCCGGCACACCGCGCCACCGCGCTGAAGCGAGCCTCTGCTTCGCCCTAACCACCAAGTCCGTGCCACGGATCCTACGCCGCCCGGGCGGCCCGGGTCAAGGCGGAACCTGCGAGCCCGGTGTTGGTCGCGCCGCACGGGGGGGGTAATCGGGGCGGCAGGGCCGGGGTGCGGAGGCGTTGCGGGATCAGGGTTCGTGTGCTGCGAGCGCGGTATGGCCGTTGTCTGGCTCGGTCGCGTTGAGCTGCTGCCCTACGTTCGCTGTTGGATGTCGAGGCTCACTGAGCAGTGCATCCCTCACCAGCCATCCGACGGCGAAGCACCCAACTGAGCCCGGAAGCGGAAACGCAGCGAGGAGCGCGACGCCGGGCGACACGTCCCCGGTCCAGAGTCCGAATGCGATGGAGCAAACAGGCCAACCACCGCAACCGCGAGTCTGGTGAGGTCAATGAATTCCTTCCGGTCCATCGCAGGGGCAAGGCAGGGCGTCCCAGCGGCGATACCGGGGTGACTTTCGAGCCGGGCTATCACCGCGCCCCACTCGAAGTCGGGCTTAGCGCACGGACTTATCTGAAGCCAGCTCGATCGCCCGTCGTAGTCTGCGCCAGGGGAGACCCTCCCTGGCTCCCTCGACTGCATGGGCCTCCAGAAACGCCCTGCCCACGGAGCGCGTCCCGCCCTCGCGGATCGCGTCCGCCGATAGAACCCAGAACCGCCACTGACCGACGTCGAGCGGGTCGTAGCGGCGGGGATCCCGACATGTGTGAACGGCGAACACGAACACGTCGGCCCTGATCTCCCGCTCGTCGCTGAAGCACGAGGGTTGCGCTCCTCGCCGCCAGGTCGCTGGCGTGGTCCATCAGATCGCAGGCCGCGTGCAGGAGGACCGGCGCGGTACGGGCGCCATCGAGATCCTCCCCGCAGTGCCCCGGGCGAGAGGTCGATCCTCTCGAGGACGGTCCGCGCCCGGTCGATGTCGCGCGCAATGAGCTTCGCAAGTGACGCGAACTCCCCGTCGTTGGCGATGATCCGATGGCGCTCGGAGATGAGGTCCGCCAACTCCGGGTACTGGAGAAGCGTCTCGCACGAAGCGGTCCGCAGACGACCGCTTCTGTGGTCAAGCGGCAATCCGCGGCGACTGCCGACATCGTCGGCGCGGACGTGTCAGGGATCAGCGCGCTCTACTCCTTCGCCAGGAAGAGCGGAAGCGTTCGTCAAGTCCACGGCTCGGCGCGGACCCCCTGCGATGGCGGCGGGACCAGTCTCCGGGCGAACAAGATTTACGCCAGCGAGCGCTCGGCGTCCCTGAGCAGCTCCGCGACGACGTCCGCCGCGGCCTTGCCGCGAGCCTCGGCGATCCGTTCGAGTCGCCTCGCGTCCTCGCCCTCGACGCCGACCAGGACGAGCACCCTGCCATCCGGGCTCCCCTCTTCGTGCTCGACGTAGCGCGGGTCTAGCTTCTCAAGCTCGGCGTCGAAGTCACCGGGCTTCGGATCTGGGTCTGTCCAGGGATCTCGACTCATCTCGATTCCAAGATCTTACGCTCGGCCTGGGTCGACTCCCAGCCGGTCACTATCAGCCACGTGGTTGGATCGACGGTGGCCTCGACCACGAGCGTGAGGGTCCGACCGCCGTTCGTGCGGCCGATCAGCAGTCGGCGCTTGCCGCCGCGCGGATTACGGACGGTCGCGTGGCGGTTGCGCAGGAGCTGCTCCGCCTCCTCCGCCGAGATCCCGCGTGCGCCCAGCTTGTCGAGGGCCATGTCCGTCGCGAGCAGCACATGGATCGCGTCGCGAGCCATGCCGACGGTCTACATGGCGCGTCTGACGGACTCGCACGGGAGCCTCGATCTCGCGGATCCCGGGGCAACACCAAGGCAACGCGATGTCCAGAAACAGCCGCAAATCGAAATCGGCGGGAACACCCCAAAAGACGTAAGCGTTCAGTCGGTCCGCCGGGCGCTGGCCCGGGGGAAGGCCGGTTGACATAAGCAGGCTCCGCGCCGGGCACGGCGAACCTTGCCGACATGGATCGCGCCGAGGCCGAGGCGATCTACGACT
>JBOGZD010000142.1:0-6285 GCA_050697155.1 Solirubrobacterales bacterium
CGTCGGCGACGAGCGGGCCGCGACCGAGGCGGCGCTCGCACAGGCGCTGGCCGCCGACGTTGCGGTCGTCTGCGGCGGCGTCTCGGTCGGCGAGCACGACCACGTCCGCGCCGCGCTCGCCGCGCTCGGCGCCGACCAGGTCTTCTGGGGCGTCGCCCTGCGCCCGGGCAAGCCGACGTGGTTCGGGGTCGGCCCCGAGCGGACTGGGGCCGGCGCGGCGGAGGGCAGCGGTTCCGGGCCGCCATTGGTCTTCGGGCTCCCGGGCAACCCGGTCTCGGCGATGGTGACCTTCCACGCCTTCGCCCGACCGGCGATCCGGCGGATGCTGGGCGCGCGCGACGAGCGGCGGTCGGCAACTGCGGTCTTCGACAAGCCATACGCCAAGCGCCCCGGCCGCGCCCACCTGGTCCGCTGCCGGCTCGAGCTTCTCGACGACGGCTGGCACGCTCGCCCCACCGGCCCCCAGGGCTCGCACGTGCTCACCTCGATGCTCGGCGCCGACGCGCTCGCGATCCTGCCGACCGACCGGGGTGACGTCGCCGCGGGCGAGCGGGTCGAGATCGAGCTGCTCGACTGAGGCCGAAATCACGGCGCCGTCCTGTCCAATGCCGGCCAGACGAGCATTACCCAGGACAACGGCGCCGATCGGCACGCTCGGAGCGGATAATCAGCCGACGATGAACATCGACGTCAGGCTGTTCGCCCTCCTACGTGACCGTGCCGGTCGGGATTCGATCACGGTCGAGCTCGACGATGGGGCGACGGTGGCCGACCTGCTGGACGCCGCGGCGCGCGAGCCGGGGCTCGACGGGCTCCTTCCCGCGCTCCCGGTGCGCGCGGCCGTCAACCGCGAGTACGCCGACCCCGACGCCGTCCTCTCCCCCGGCGACGAGGTCGCGCTGATCCCGCCGGTCAGCGGCGGCGCGACCACCGCGACCCACGCCCGGGTCCGCGCAGAGCCGCTCAACCCAGCCGAGCTCGTCGAGGTCGTCGGCCGGCCGGGCGCCGGGGCGACGGTCCTCTTCTGCGGCACCACGCGCGACGTCGAACGGCTCGAGTACGAGGCCTACGCGGAGATGGCGGCGGCGCGGATCGCCGCGATCCTCGACGAGTGCCGGGCGAAGCACGGGCTCGAGGCGACGGCGGCCGAGCACCGGGTCGGCGCCGTGCCGCTGGGCGAGCCGAGCGTCGCGGTTGCGGTGTCGGCGCCGCATCGCGCCGAGGCGTTCGCCGGCGCCCGGGAGGCGATCGACCGGATCAAGCTCGAGGCGCCGATCTGGAAGCGCGAGGTCGCGGGCGAATCGTCGCGCTGGGTCGAGGGGACGCAGCCCTCGCTCACGCACCTGGACTCCACCGGCGCCGCGCGCATGGTCGACGTGAGCGCCAAGCCGGAGACCGAGCGGCGCGCCCGGGCGGAGGCCCGGCTTCGGATGTCGCCCGCCACCGCGCGCGCGGTCGCCACCGGGGACGCGCCGAAGGGCGACGTGCTCGGCACCGCCCGGCTCGCCGGCATCGGCGCGGCGAAGCGAGCCGATGAGCTGATCCCGCTCGCCCACCCGCTGCCGCTCGACTTCGTCGACCTCGAGGGCCGGGTCGACGAGCAGGCGGGGCTGGTCTCGATCTCGGCCGAGGCCGGCACCACCGCGCGCACCGGGGTCGAGATGGAGGCGATGACCGCCTGCGCGGTCGCGGCGCTGACGGTCTACGACATGGTCAAGGGCCTGGAGCGCGGGGTGACGATCGAGGCGATCGAGCTCGTCCACAAGTCGGGTGGGCGCAGCGGGGAGTGGAACCGGTGAGCCACGGCGCCCGCGAGGTCGGCGAGATCGGCGCCGCGGTGCTGACCGTCTCGACCTCGAAGGCCCGTGGCGAGGGCGAGGACGAAAGCGGCGCCGCGTTGGTCGCGTTCGCGGAGCGCCTCGGCGTCAAGGTGGTCGGCACCGAGGTGATCCCCGACGAGCGGGAGCTGCTCGAGGGCAGGCTGCGGTGGTGGTGCGACGAGGGAGGCTGCGAGCTGGTGCTGACCACCGGCGGTACCGGCTTCGCCCCCAGCGACGTCACCCCGGAGGCCACCCGGGCGGTGATCGAACGCGAGGCGCCCGGGATCGGCGAGGCGATGCGCGCCGCCTCGCGCGACCACACCAGGCACTGGATGCTGTCGCGCGCCGCCGCCGGGATCCGCGGGCGCACGGTGATCGTCAACTTCCCCGGCAGCCCGGCGAGCATCGAGCAGGCCGGCGCCGCGATCGCCGACGCCCTCCCCCACGCGCTATCGCTCCTCGTGGGCGAGCACGGCGGGCACTAGCTCAGTTCGCCAACAACGCTGCGCGATTCCGACACGTTTCGCGCCCCCGGCCGTGCGCCCGTCCCGCCCACGATGCCGAGGGTGGCGGACGATTGGACATTTGAGTCCCCGATAGGGGGCGAAGTTGCCGGTTCGAGCATCGACCGGACGATCGCCGAGCTTGCGGGAAGGCAGCACGGCGTGGTGGCCCGCCGCCAGCTCCTGGGCCTCGGCTTGGGCAAGCGTGCGATAGGCCATCGCGTCTCGTGCGGCCGGCTGCACTGCGTTCATCGAGGTGTCTATGCGGTCGGTCACCTGGTTCTGTCGCGCGAAGGCCGCTACATGGCAGCGGTTCTCGCGGGCGGGCTGGACGCAGTCCTGAGCCACCGTTCGGCAGCTGATGCGCTGGGCATTCGCCGCTCGGCGCGCCGCCGGGTCGAGATCACGATCGGCAACCGGCGTTGCCGGGCACGCTCCGATATCGAGCCGCATGTCGGAGAGCTGCCGCTGGACGAGATCACCACCGTGTGCGGCATCCCGGTGACCACGGTGCCACGAACGATCCTCGACCTGGCAACGGTTCTCCCCAGGCGCGAAGTTGAGCGGGCTGTCCACGAGGCGGAGGTCGCGCGCCTCACCGACGCGCTCAGCCTCGAAGACCTCGTCGCCCGCTACCCGCGCCGCCGAGGCGTCGGGACGGTCCGCGCAATTCTCGCGAGCGGAAGGATCGGCTCCCTCGTCACCCGCAGCGAGCTCGAGGAGCGCTTCCTTGCGTTTCTCCGCCGCTGTCGCCTTCCGCTCCCGCGATTCAACCTGCCGCTCGAGATCGGCGGTCGCTGGATCGAGGCGGACTGCGTCTGGGTTGACACGCAAGTCATCGTCGAGCTCGACGGACGCGCGACCCACGGGGACATCGACGCCTTTGAGTGCGACCGTGAACGCGACCGGGCGCTTCAGGCTGCCGGCTGGAGAGTCATCCGGGTGACGTGGCGACACGTGCATCGGCACGGAGAAGGGCTCGAGAGAGACCTTCGAGCCATCCTGTCTCGCCCCGTTGCGACTGCCGCAACGCCGGGGGGTGGCAGGTAGGGTGGCCGCGTGAGGCCCCGCCGCGTCGCTGCGATCGCGCTGGCCTCGATTTCCGCCCTCACGCTGGCCGGCCCTGCATCCGTGGGAGCGAAGGAACCGAGGCTGAAGGCGGGCGTCGGGCGCGCCGATATCACCCCGCCCACCGGTTACCCGTTCGGCGGCTGGGTGCGCGCCGACCGGGTCGGTTCGGGGGTCCACACCCGGCTCTACGCCTCGGCGCTGGTGCTGAAGAGCGGCGGGCGCAAGCTCGCGCTGGCATCGGTCGACCTGTTCGCGGCCCCGGGCGGGCTGATCAAGGAGGCCGCGGACCAGGCGGGCCACGGGTTCTCGGAGCGAAACGTGCTCGTGTCCGCGTCGCACACCCACGCCGGGCCGTCGCAGTTCGCGAACTTCGCGACGCTGAACACGGTCGCGCCGAGCACCGAGACGATCACCTCGCCGGAGAGCTTCATCGACTTCCTCGCCGCGGAGCCCGCCGAGCCACAGCTCTACACCTTCCTCACCGAGCGGATCGCGCTCGCGCTGCGGCGCGCGAACCGCGACCTCGGCCCGGCGGTGGCCGCCTGGGGCACGAAGCGGCTGCTGGGCGTGACCGAGAACCGCAGCCTCGAGGCCCACCTGGCAGACCACGGGGTGATCCGCGAGTTCGGCGAGGGCACCGTCGCCGACGACCCGGAGGGCTACGAGCACACGATCGACCCGATGGTGAGCACCCTGCGCGTCGATCGGCTGCGGGGCGGGCGCCGGGTGCCGCTCGGCGGCTGGTCGACGTTCGCCAACCACGGCACTGTCAATCCGTCGCAGTTCCAGGTCTACAACCAGGACCACCACGGGGGCGCCCTGCGGCTGTTCGAGCGGCGGGTGCGGCGGCGCGGCCAGGTGCCGCGCCGGCTGGCGGTGGTCAACGTGTTCGGCAACTCCAACGAGGGCGACCAGTCGGCCGGCCTGCGCGGCCAGGGGCCGCTGATCGCCGAGCGCGCCGGCTTCGCCGAGGGCAGGGCGATGTTCCGCGCCTGGCGGCGGGCCGGGCGCCGGCTCGAGCGCCGACCGCCGGTCGGCCTGCGCTGGACCCGCGTCTGCTTCTGCGGGCAGCAGACCGCGGCGGGGCCGGTCGCCGACGGGCCGCTGCTCGGGCTCCCGTTCCTGACCGGGTCGGAGGAGGGCCGGGGGCCGCTGTTCGACCTCACCGGGATCCCGTTCGAGGGCCGCCGGGCGCCGGTCGAGGGGTTCGAATCCCAGGGCCACAAGATCGGGGTCCCGTTCGCGATCAGCGAGGACAGCTATCCGACGGCCGTGCCGCTGTTCGTGGTCCGCGTCGGCGACCGCCTGATCGCCTCGCTGCCCGGAGAGGCAACGGTCGAGGTCGGCCGCCGGGCGGTCGACGCGCTGCTCGAGGCCAGCCGCGGCACGGGCGTGCGCGGTGCGGCGATCTCCGGCCTGGCAAACGAGTTCATCCAGTACCTGACCACGCCGGAGGAGTACGACCGCCAGCACTACGAGGGCGGCTCGACGATCTTCGGCCCGGCGTCGTCGGTGCTGCTGACCGAGCAGCTCGCCGAGCTCGCGGGGCGCCTGGCCCGCGGCGAGCCCGCTCAGCCGGCGCATGAGTTCGACCCTCGCAACGGGGTCGTCGCCGACGGCGCCCCGTTCGGCGACGGGGCGGCGAGCGCCGCGGCGCTGCGCCAGCCCGACGATGTTCCGCCGGGCGCCCAGGCGGTCTTCGACTGGCAGGGAGGCCCGCGCGGCCTCGACCGCCCGCTCGACGACCGCTTCGTGGCGATCCAGCGCCGGCGGGGCCACCGCTGGCGGCGGGTCGCCGACGATCTCGGCCTGGCGATCGCCTGGACGGTCGACGCCGAGGGCCGCTACTCGATGCACTGGCAGGTGCCGAAGGGCGCCCGCGAGGGCCGCCACCGGGTTGTCGTCACCGCGAACCGCTACCGGCTGCGCTCCCAGCCGTTCGCGGTCGACCGCTCGACCCCGGCGAAGGTCGTCGACCCCGACCACCCGGCGTCGATGTTCGCGCCGATCACCGGGCGCTAGCGGGCCGCGGGAGAGGAGGAAATCGGGGCGCCCGGATTTGAACCGGGGCCTGGGGATGCGCTCAGAGCGTTTTCCCTGCTGCCCGGCGCTTTGAACGATGCTCACGTCACCTGAGGTTCGCTCAAATTGCTACCTCGATCGCTACCACGGCCAAAGACGACGACAACCACCCCGACTGCGCGTCCTCCGCTTGCGACGTACGTGCGGGCTGGCGGCGCGTGCGCCTATGACTTGACGTAGCGGGCCACGGCCTCACGGGCGAGGTCGCTCAATGTCCGGCCCTCTTTCTTCGCCTGGCGCTGCGCAGCGCGGTAGAGCTCGGGGGTCGCGCGGAAGCTGACGCGTGGCGACGCTCCCCGCCCGGCGAGCGAGGGGCGCCCGACACGACGTCGCCGCGCCTTGGAGAGGTCATAGCCGCGCTCGGCTTCATCAGCGAGGGTCTCAGCGACCTCGGGGCTGATCTCCTTCCCCGACTTCGTCTTGTGCTTGCTTCCGGTCGTCTTCACCTTCGCCATCGTTTCGCCTCCTCATACTGCTCCCGGTAGCGCTCGCGCAACGGCATCGCGTGGACCACGAGCACCCTCCCCTCCTCGAGCTCGACCGCCATCACCTCCAAGGGAGAACCGGCCCGGTCGTCGCCGAGGTACACGAGGCGCGGCTCGGCCGCGGCAGGTGCATCGGAGGGCGGTTGCTGCTCGAAGACGAGGCCGCAGTGCTCGATGACATAGCGAGATCGTTCACGAGTGTCAAGGGCCAACAAGAATCCCCACTGGTGGCCAGATAATTCCCCACCCCTCCTGGGGTAGTTCGCCCCGGCTTTGGAGCCGAGCCGTAGGCGAGGCGGAGAAGCCGGGGCGGGCGAGCCGCTG
>JBOGZD010000143.1:0-6111 GCA_050697155.1 Solirubrobacterales bacterium
TTCTCTCCGCTTAGTTGTCGTGTGTGATTGGCCGTTGAGCCGCAGGTAGACGGCGCGTTTCGGGTTTGCCCGGGCGCGTGTTGTGTTTCTATCGTCGACCCTCGTGATCTTGACTTTCTTCTCGTCGGAGGGCTGGGAGTCTTGGGGGCTTGAGCGGCGTCCGTTGATTCCGGAGCGGATGCCGGTGCTGATCGATGACGACTTGCGGTTCGAAGACGGCCCGGGCGCGCCTCGACCGACGACGGTGGTGAACCGGTGGCTGCGGGAGCTGCCTGCCAGCGGAGCGCCCGCGCCGAGTTCGTGGGAGAGCTACGCGCGGGTGGTCAAGGAGTGGATGACGTTCCTGGCCGAGCACGGAGTGGGGCTGTTCGATTCCCGCGACCGGTTGAAGTACGCCTTGGGCAAGTACTCGGAGTACCGGGCGACGGGTCCGGTGGCCGAGCGGTTCGCGGCGACCACGTGGGGCCGGCACGTGAGCGTGTTGTCGTTGTTCTACCGGTGGGCGATCGCCGAGAGGCACGCGGAGGCCGAGCCGTTCACCTATCGCGCGGCGCGGGCGTTGTTCGCCGGGACGGGCCGTGAGGTGCGGGTGAACCTGGCGGTTCGCCGCACCCCGAAGCCGCATGTGACGATCAAGTACCTGGAGCCGGACTTCATCGCGTTGTTTGTGCGGGGGCTGCGGGGTCTGGCGCCGGACGGCGGGCACGATGGCGGGTATCGGGGGCGTGAGCTGGCCCGCAACGCCGCGGTGGGTGAGCTGGCGCTGGCTACCGGGTTGCGGTTGGCCGAGTTCAGTCACCTGCTCGCCTATGAGGTCCCGGCGCTGCCGCCGAGGCCGACGCCGGTGCCGATCCCGTTCCCGGTGCCGGCCGGGGTGACCAAGGGTCGGAAGTTCCGCACCACGTGGATCTCGTATGAGGCGCTGGTCGCGGTGCACCACTACCTGGAGCTGGACCGGGCGGCGACTGCGGACGGGTCGGCGTGGTCGCCGCCGCGGCGGTGGGGTGAGCCGCTGCTGGTCACCGACCCGGATGAGCGTGGCGGTCGTATCAACGGCGTCCGCCGGCGCTGGGACGCGCTCACCCCGCAGGAGCGCCGCCGGCTGGTGGCCCCGGGCGGCGGGTCGTGCCTGCTGGCGGTGAGGAACGGCGGCGGCCCGTTCACCGCCTGGGCGAGCGTGTTCGAGCGCACCGCCGACCGGATCCGGGCTCGTTTCGAGCCGCGGTTCCCGCACGTTCACCCGCACCGGCTCCGGCATACCTTCTCGATGCGAACGCTGGAGTACCTGGTGACCGGGCATTACCGGCAGGCGGCCAAGCTGGTGGCCGACACCGACACCGACGCGGCGCTGGTGTTCTACCTGTCCAAAGCGGACCCGCTGCTGGTCCTGCGGGACCTCCTGGGTCACGCCAGCGTTTTGACCACGGAGAAGTACCTGCGGCGCCTGGACACCACCCGGATCTACCGGGAGGCATATGAGCAATCCGGCATCGCCGACGGGTTGGTGAGCGGGGCCGAGGCTGAGCGTGAAGCGGATGCGGAGTTCAGCGATGACGCCGCGGGCGGGATGCGCTGATGCCGGCCGCGCTCGTCGAGGAGCCGCTGGGCATCGCGTGTGTGTTCAGCGACGGCAGCGCGGTGGAGTTCACGCTAGACGGGCTGCCCTGCCCGGAGTTGGCGCGTGATCTGCTCGTCGGGTTGGTGGAGCTGATCCACCCGCACGGCGCTATGGATGCCGCCGGGTCGGTCAACCACTACGTGCAGTCGATCCGTGACATGATCCGCAAACTTGCCGGGCTCGGGTTCACCGGCGGGGCGGCGGATCTGCGACGGCGGCAGCTGGCCGAGTACTGGATGGGCTCGACGTTTCGTTGGGAGGCCTGCACCCGCCGGATGCTGCAGGCGCTGCACACGGCCGGCGGACACCTCGACGCCGGCGTGGCCGAGCTCGCGGATGGCCGCGCCTACAACCCCCAACGCAATCGCCGTCCGCTGCCGCCCTACCGGGAGGCTGAGTGGGACACGCTGACCCGGACCTGCCGGGCCGTCGTCGACGACGCCTTCGCCGCTCACCGGCGGGCCTTGGCTGCGGCCGCACGGGGGCAGCACCCGAACACCGGCGGGTGGACTCCGGGCAACGTGCGGTGGCTGCTGGCACGGCTCGGACCGGTGTCCTGCGAGGCCTTCGCCGCGGAGTTGGGATGCGCCCTGGGCGCGGTCCAGCAACGAGGCGGCTTCCCGCAGGCAAGCAGGGACATGTTTCCGTCCCAGGACGCCCTGATCGCCTACCGGCTGCTGTTCGGCATCTACTCCGGCATCGTGCCGGACGGGATCGACGACCTGGCGGTTGACGACGTCGACTGGGCAGGGGACGCCTCAGTGCTGCTCTCCTACGTGAAGGGCCGCACCGCGGCGGAGAGCGTGAACCTGCCCCGGCGGGCGGTGCGGCTGCTGGAGCAGTGGCTTGCGCATTCCACCCTGCTGCGCAGCTTCGCCGGCCCGCAGGACCGGCGTCGTCTGTGGTTGGCGCTCAGCCGTCCCGGCCGCTACGCGGTCATCACCGGCTCGGGTGGGCGGATCGCCATCCAACGGTGGGTGACCCGCCACCGCGTCACGGGCGAGGACGGACGCCCGTTGAAGATCCACCGGTCGCGGATCCGCACAACGCACCACGCGATGCGGGACAAGAGCAGCTGGACCGGCAGCGGGCGGGCGACCATCGACCCCAACCACAGCCCGCACGTCGAAGGCGATCACTACCTGACCGCGACGACCCCGTCGCAGCGGCGGGCGGTTGAGGCGATCGTCGAAGACGCCCAGCATGACCTGCTACGCAGAGCCCACCCGTCCACAGTGGTGACCGGCGAGGACGCCGCGGCCCTTGCCCGTGACTACCCGCAACTGGTCGCCGCGCTCGACCTCGACGACGCCGTGATAGCCGAGCTTGTTGGCGGGCAGCGGGATGTGTTCGTCGCGGCGTGCGCCGATCAGCTGGCCGGGCTGCACGGCCCGAAGGGCAAGCCGTGCCCGGCCCGGCCGTGGGTGTGTCTGCTGTGTCCGCTGGCGGTGTTCGCCCCGCGGCACGCGACCAACCTGCTGCGGCTCAAGGCGTTCTTCTCCCGGCAGTGGCAGCAGATGCCCGCCGGGCAGTTCTTGGCCGTGTTCGGCCCGTACTCCCAGCGGATCGGGCAGGTGCTGGACCGCTTCGACCCCGCGGTGCTGGCCGCAGCCAGCCGCGGCGTCGGCGACCACGATGACGAACTGCCCCTGCGCCCCGAGGAGTCCACCCGGTGACCGCCGCCGCGCTGCCCAGCGCGGCTGGGCCGTTCCGGTCGGTGTTCGCCGGCGCCGACATCTGCCACGAGGCCGGCCTCACACTGCCCGAGGGCACACCTCGGCCGATGTTCGACGCCGAGGTGTGGGACTTCACCGAGGTGATTGGTCTGCTGAGGCAAATGCGCCTGGTCAGCCGCCGGTTCAACTTCGCCGCCATCATCGATCCGCGGTGGCGACTGGTCGCCAAAGAACTGATCCTGGCCATGCTCGCCCCGCGGCACCAGGCGGTGGCGCCGCTGCCTAGCGCCTACCGCACCCCGCTGCACCTCAACACCGCCAGCGGCCGGCTTGCTGAGCTGACCCGATTCCTCAACTGGCTCACCGAGCAGGGGGTCGGCGATCTCGCCGAGGTCGACGGCGACCGCTGCGCGCAATACCTGGCCCACCGGCGATACCTGCGTGACGACAATGACGTCGTGGTCGGTGAACTCGGCCCGGCGACCCGCCGAGCCGCCGCGCAGATCGTCGTCGACCTGGTCAACTACCGGGAGTTGTTCACCGCCGACCGCGTTGCCGCGGACCTGCGGCCGTGGGGCGGGGCCGCCCCCTCAAGCATCGCGGAGATGCCCAGCGGGCGCGGGCAGAACAAGACCCCGCCGGTCGCCGACACCATCCTGCAGCCGATGCTCGCCGCCGCCAGCTACCTGGTGAGCACGCTCGGCCCGCACGCGATCGCACTGTCCCAGCGGGTGAGGGAGGCCGACCAAATGTGGTCGGTCGGGTCGGGTCGCCACGCCGCTGTCCGCCGCCTCCCCGCCGCCGAGTTCACGAAGCTGCTGGCCGACTACGAGCACAGGGGTGAGCCGTTGCCGACACTGCCCGACCACCACGTCCGGGATCGGCTGGCCTCCAGCTGGTCGCCCGATGATCCGCTGACCCCTATCGCCCTGGGTCTGCTGGCTCGCCAAGCAGGGTTCATCCAGTTCCATCACCACTGGATCCCGCACCTGCGGCCCCAGATCGAAGCGACCCTGAACATCGTCGGGGCGCAGAAACCCTTCGGCCGCCACGCCGTGCCCATCGGCCGCGCAGACGGCGAAGGCGCCGTCGCCTGGACGCTTCCCCTGGACCGGCTGCAGGCCGTCGCCCTGGTCGGGATCGTCCGCACCGCCGCGATCATCGTCATCGCCGCGGTCTCGGGGATGCGTTCCAGTGAGCTGATGGAGCTTCAGGTGGGCTGCTGCCGTCCACCGGAGTACTACGGCCGCGAACTGGTGCGCTACCGGCTCGCCAGCAAGGTCGTCAAGGGACAGCCGCTGGGCGGGGTCGCCGACGAGTGGGTCATCATAGAACCGGCCTACCGGGCCGCCGAGCTCCTCGAACGACTCCACGACACCTGTCAGGTCGGGGCGCCGCTGCTCGGCCGGTTCGCCTTCGACGTCCGCTACAAGTGGCTCCGCAACTGGGTCAGCGGCCCGGCCGGGCAGCGTCTCGGGCTCGCCACAATCCCCGACAAGTCGGTGAACCTGAGGATGCTGCGCCGAACATTGGCGATCGAGCTGGCCTACCGCCCCGGCGGGGTGCTCGCCGCGAAACTGCACCTCAAGCACATCGCCGTCGCCACCACCGAGGGCTACGCCTCCCGACCGGGCGGAGCCCAAGCCGAACTCCTCGCCGAGGTCAACAAACACGAGGCCGAACGCAAGCTCGAGCTGGTCTGGGCCGAGTTCCGCAACTACCAGCAGGGCATCATGCCCGCCGGCCCCGCAGCCCGCGAACTCACCGAGTTCTTCGCCCACGTCGATGCCAAACTCACCCCCGCCGACGCTGCCGCGCCCAAGGTGCAGCGCAGCAACCGGGAAGTGCTCAACCTGCTGACCAAACGCGCCAACACCCTGCACCTAGGGGCGGCGAACTACTGCTGGTTCACCGACCCCTCCCGGGCGCTGTGTCTCAAGCTCGCCGGAACCCCGAACGCCGACAAGCCGCTGGCCGGGATGTGTGACTCGGCCCGCTGCCCGCAGGCGACTCACCACCCCTGTCACCGCCCAGTCTGGGCCGAGCACGCCGAGAACACCAAGGCGTTCCTCGGCGACCTGGGCCCGACCCGAAAGACCGAGAAGGCGCGCCTGCAGGCCGAGCACGACCGGGCCACCCGGGTCCTAGCCGAAATCGACGCAGCCGACACCACCACGACCGTCGAGGAGTAGACGTGCGCATCAGCGCCGAGCAGCGCCAGCAGAACGAGATGCGGATCCGCACCGCCATGGACCGGCTCCTGCGCGGGCAGATCCCACCCGGCGGCAAGTGCGACATCAAGACCCTCGCCCACGAAGCGAACGTCGACCGCACCGCGTTCTACGGCGCCCGCCCCTACGCCCACCTCCGCGAGGAGTTCGAACAACGCCTCCAAGCCCTCCGCACCACCAGCGGCCACCCCGACCCGCGGGACGCCCAGATCGAGCAGCTGAAGAACGAGATCGACACCCTCAAACAGCGCATCACTCGACGGGACCAGACGATCGCAGAACTCACCGACACCAAAACCGAGGCCCTGTCCCGGATCGCCGCCCAACACGACGAGATCACCAGCCTCCGCCAGCAAGCCGACCGCACCTCCGGCGTCCGCCGACTGCCCACACGCACCGCCGCCATCGGCCCATGCAGCTGAGCAGAGCGGCTTCCGCCACGCCGCTGGGCATGATGTCGATCACACGCCGAGCCGAGAAACGCAACACGCACCACCGCGCCGGTTACGAACCCGGTCACTCTCGAAATGCCAGGCGGAATCGCACACGAACACCTCTGCACACGGCGAGTGCGGGCAGAAGCCAC
>JBOGZD010000144.1:0-5985 GCA_050697155.1 Solirubrobacterales bacterium
TGAGCCGTTCGAGTGGGACTTCACCCGCCACGACCTGCGCGCCCTGATGGCGCGCCTCTCAGAGCGCGAGCCTCAACTACGGTTGGTCGCCTGATGGTCGAACGAACTTACGGACGGCAGTACTAGGCCGCGGCCCGGACCTCCGCGACCCCGGCGGGTGCCTCGCCCGCGTACGCCCCGGCACACGCCACCCGAATCGCCTCCGCCACGACCTCCACCAACCTCCGCAGGTCCGCCTTCGAGATCGCCAGCGGCGGCATCAGCACGATCGTGTCGCCGAGCGGGCGCACGATCGCACCGCGCGCCCGCGCCTCCGCGACCACCCGGTGCCCTAGGCGCAACGCCGGGTCGTGCTCCCCGAGGTCGATGCCGACCATGAAGCCGCGCCCGCGCACCTCGGCGACCTCGCGCATCGAAGCCACGTCGGCGAGTAGCTCGCCGAGCAGGCGGATCTTCGGCTGCATGCGGAGCAGCGTGTCCTCGCGCGCGAACAGCTCCAGGTTGGCGAGCGCCGCCGCGCAGCCGAGCGGGTTGCCGGTGAAGGTGTGGCCGTGGAAGAACGTGCGCGGCTCCTCGGGATCGCCGAGGAAGCCGTCGAACACCCGCTCGGTGGTCAGCGTCGCGGCCAGCGGCAGGTAGCCGCCGGTCAACCCCTTGCCGAGGCAGAGGAAGTCGGGCGCGACGCGCTCCTGCTCGCAGGCGAACATCGTCCCGGTGCGGCCGAAGCCGGTCGCGACCTCGTCGGCGATCAGGAAGACGTCGTGGCGCTCGGTCAACTCGCGGGCCCGGCGCAGGAAGCCGGGCGGCTGCACCTTGATCCCGGCGGCGCCCTGGACGAGTGGCTCGATTACGACCGCGGCGATCTCCTCACCGTGGAAGTCGAGCACGGACTCGAGCTGGTCCGCGTCGCCCGGCTCGATCCGGTGGCTGCGGAACAGCAGCGGGCCGAAGGCGCCATGGAAGAGGTCGATGCCGCCGACCGAGACCGCGCCGAGGGTGTCGCCGTGGTAGGCGCCGCACAGGGTGACGAACGACGTCCGGCGACGGTGCTGGCCGCCCTGCTGCTGCCAGTACTGGAAGGCCATCTTGAGCGCGATCTCGACTGCCGCCGAGCCCGCCTCCGAGTAGAAGACGCGCCGCAGGCCCGGAGGTGCGAGCTCCACCAGCCGCGCCGCCAGCTCCGCCGCGCCCGGGTGGGTCAGCCCGAGCATGGTCGAGTGCGCGATCCGCTCGAGCTGCCCGTGGATCGCGCCGTCGATCGCCGGGTGGCGGTGGCCGTGGACGTTGCACCACAGCGACGAGACCCCGTCGATGTACCGGTTTCCGTCGGAATCGACGAGGTCGGTGCCCTCGCCGCGCTCGATCACCAGCGGCTCCTCCTCCGCCCAGCCCCGCTGCTGGGTGAACGGGTGCCAGAGGTGGCGCCGGTCGAGCTCCTGAACCTGATCCGACATCGCCTAGATGATCAATCCCGCGGGCTCGCTCATCTTCGGGACGAGCCTAGACCCGGCCCCGGAGGGAATAACCGCCGCGGCTCATACCCGGTAGCTCGGTCCGCCGGACGGCTCAATGGTCAGCGCCGCGGGTCGCCGGTCCTTCGATCCCGAGCGCGAGCGCGGGCCAGGTGTCGGGGCGGGCGAGGTCCAGCCGCGGCAGGGTGTGGACCGCCACGCCGCCAAGGCGTTCGATCGCCTCCGCGTTCGAGCGCTCGACCTCCGAGGGATCATCGGGCCAGGGGGTGAGCACGACCGCGCTGACGGTCAGGCCGACTGCGCGCACCGCCTCGATCGTGAGCAGGCTGTGGTTGATCGTCCCCAGCGCCGGCGAGGCGGCGATCACGACCGGCAGGCCGAGCTCCCGGGCGAAATCGCGCACCAGGTAGCCGAGCGTCAGCGGGACGAGGAACCCGCCCACCCCCTCGACCACGAGCGCGTCGGCCTTCGTGGCCGCCGCCCGCGCGGCCGACACCAGTCGCGCGGGCTCGATCGCCTCGCCGGCAAGCGCGGCGCCGAGGTGGGGCGAGACCGGCGGCCCATAGCGATACGGGGCGATCTCGTCGACGGCCTGGGCCGAGCCGGCGGCGCGGCGCAGAAGCAGGTGGTCGGGCTCGTCCCAGCGCCCGTCGGCAGTCGTCGCCCGGGGCGGGGGGTCGCCGTATTCGTCCAGCCCGCTGACCGCCGGCTTTAACACCGCGACGCGCTTAGCCGCCGCTACGAGCGTACGTGCGATCACCGCCGCGACGACTGTCTTTCCGACCTCGGTGCCGGTCCCGGTGACGAGGACGCCATTTAGGGACGAGTGAACGGTTGTGGGTGCTATAGGCCCCACAAACCTTCACTCGCTGGCTCCCGAGGCACTAGAGGCCTCTAGGCCGCCCGACGCAGGCCGCGCACCGGTGCCGCCGCGCCCAAGCCGATTCCGACCTCGCCCGCGGCGGCGGCGATCACCCGGGCGGCGCCGCGCAGCTCCTCGCCGCGCTGACTGGCCATCACGGTCAGCCGCAGCCGCGAGCCCCCGGCGGGCACGGTCGGTGGCCGGATCGCCTGGGCGAACACCCCGAGCGCAAGCGCCCGTTCGCAGACCGCCATCGCCCGGCGGGGATCCCCGACGACGACCGGGATGATCTGCGTCCGCGATTCGCCCGGTTTCAGGCCCGCGGCGGCGAGCGACTCGCGCAGGGTGGCCGCGTTGCGCCGCAGCTGCTCCACCAGCCCCGGGCGTGCGACCAGCAGGTTGAGCGCCGCGAGCGCGGCCCCGATCGCCGGCGGCGGTGGCGCGGTCGAGAAGATGAACGGGCGGGCCGTGTTGACCAGCAGCTCGATCAGCTCGGCCCGGGCGCAGACGTAGGCGCCGTAGCTGCCCAGCGCCTTGCCCAGCGTGCCGACGATCACGTCGACCTCGCCGCTGAGCCCCGCCGCCGCCACCGCCCCCCGTCCGCCGGGGCCGAGCGCACCGGTGGCGTGCGCCTCGTCGACCAGCAGCAGGCAGCGGTGGGCGCGCGCCAGCTCGACCAGCCCCGGCAGCGGGGCGACGTCGCCGTCCATCGAGAACACCGCGTCGGTCGCGATCAGGCTGGCGTTCCCGTGAGCCTGGCGCAGTCCCCACTCGAGGTGGTCGAGGTCGCGGTGGCGGTAGACGAACGTCTCGGCGCGGGCGAGCCGGCAGCCGTCGATGATGCTGGCGTGGTTGAGCTCGTCGGAGAACACGGTCGTCCCGGCGGGGGCGAGCGCCGCAACGGCGCCGGTGTTGGCCAGATAACCGGAGCCGAACAGCAGCGCCGCCTCGCTCTCGGTGAACTCTGCGATCCGCTCCTCGAGCCGGCGGTGCAGCGTCATCGTCCCCGAGATCAGCCGTGACGCTCCGGCCCCCGCGCCGTACCGCTCCGCCGCCTCGCCGGCTGCCTGGCGCACCCGCGGATGGTCGGCGAGCCCCAGGTAGTTGTTCGAGCAAAGCAACAAGACCTCGGCGCCGTCGAGCAGCACCCGCGGCCCCTGCGGCCCCTCGACCAGCCGCAGCCGGCGGTGCAGCCCCGCGCGTCGCAGCTCCTCCAGCCGCTCACCGATCTCGCTCACAGCACCTGGATCGCGCTTCGCACCACAACCATCCGAATCTGCTCCGCGCTCACAGCGCGCGGGGCATCAGTCGCCCCAGCCCGCCGGCTCGCCCTCGCTCGGCCGCCTCGGGTAGGCGGGGACCTTGCCCTTCTTCTTGATCACCCGCAGCTGGGTCGACGGATCCCAGAAGTTCGCCTCGGCCTGGCTGTCGATCAGCTCGTCAATCGGCGTGGGGGGCACCTCGCCTTCGAGCCAGCCGGAGCGGTTGTCGGGCCGCGGGTTGGCGCCGTTGTCGGGCTGGCGGGCGACGTTGAGGCCGAGGTCCTCGAACATCGCCCGGTCGTCGGCGGGCTCGACCCCGAGGGTGGTCAGGAAGTTGCCCATCATCACCCCGTTGAGCCCGGCGCGCACCGCGAGCGGCTGCAGGTCCTCGAGGTTCTCGACCCTCCCGCCGCAGAGCCGGAAGAGCGCATCGGGGAGGATCAGGCGGAAGATCGCGACCCACTTGACCACCTCCCAGGGGTCCATCGTCTCGCGGTCGCCGAACTTCGTTCCCGGCCGCGGGTTGAGCAGGTTGATCGGCACCGAGGTCGGGTTCACGTCGGCGAGCTCGAACGCCATCTCGACCCGCTGGCGGGGGGTCTCGCCGAGGTTGAGGATGCCGCCGACGCAGGTCTCGAGCCCGGCGTCGCGGACGGCGTCGATGGTGCGGATCCGGCCCTCGTAGCGGACCGTGGTCGAGACCTCGTCGTAGTAGGAGCGCGCGGTCTCGACGTTGTGGTGGACGCGCTGGACGCCGGCGTCGGCGAGCTTGCGCGCGCGGGCCGCCGAGATGTGGCCGACCGAGACGCAGCGCTTCAGGTTCGTGTTCTCGGCGACCAACCGGGCGCCCTCGAGCACGGTCTCGAAGTCGCGTTTCGAGAGCCCCTGGCCCTGGGTGACCATGCAGAAGCGGTGCGCCCCGGCCGCCTCCGCCGCTCGCGCGTGCTCGAGGATCTGCTCGGGCTCCATCATCGCGTGCATCGGCGTGTCGGCCTCGGCATAGCGCGACTGCGCGCAGAACCCGCAGTCCTCCGCGCAGCCGCCCGACTTCGCGTTCACCAGCGAGCACATGTCGGTCGAGTCGCCGAAGCGCTCGGTGCGCACCGCCCAGGCGCGCTCGACCAGCTCGCCGATCCGCCCGCGATCGGTGAGCTCGCCGAGCGCGAGCGCCTCTTCGAAGCTGATCAGTGGCGGCACCGCCCGCAAGGCTAGGAACGGCAGCGGACGGCTCCAGCGCGCGCGGGTTTGCCGGATCGGCCGGGAACGCCGTTGCTACCCTGGCCGCGATGCCTCGGCAGGGAGGAGTCAGGGGGGCGCTGTTCGCCCTCACTTCGCTGCTCGCAGCGTCGGTCGCGCTCGCCGCGGCGGGCGACGCGGTGGGCGGCAAGGGAAAGGGGGGCAAGGGCCGCCCGAACGTGGTCGTGGTGATGACCGACGACCAGACGCTCGCCTCGATGGAGGTGATGCCGCGCACCCGGACACTGATCGGGGACGCGGGGGCGACCTTCGCCGAGAGCTTCGCCAGCTTCCCGCTCTGCTGCCCATCGCGGGCGACCTTCCTCACCGGCCGCTACGCCCACAACCACAAGGTGCTCAACAACATCCCGCCCCGGGGCGGGTTCGATCGGCTGCGGTCGGCCGAGACGCTGCCGGTCTGGCTCGGGCGGGCGGGCTACTACACGGGGCTGATCGGCAAGTATCTCAACGGCTACGAGCAGAGCCCGGTGGGCGTTCCGCCGGGCTGGAGCGAGTTCTACGGCCAGAAGACCCAGAACGCCTACTACGGCTTCGAGCTGCAGGAGGGAAAGCAGCGCGTCCGCTACGGCGACCCGAACGAGAACCCCGACGACCCCTCCGATCCGGAGACCTACGCCTCCGACGTCTACACCGACAAGGCGGTCGATTTCATCGCCCGGCGCTCGCCGATGGCCCAGCCGTTCTTCCTCTGGGTCTCCTACAACGCCCCCCACAGCGGCATCCCCGACCCGCCGCCGAACCCGCCCAGCCGCTGCCGCGGAAACGCCAAGCCCGCCGCCCGCCACATCGGCGCCTTCGAGGGCGCACCGCTGCCGCAGCCCCCGAGCTTCAACGAGGCCGACGTCTCCGACAAGCCGCCGTCGATTCGCGACGCGCCCGCCTTCGACGCGGAGGTGATCGAGGCGATCCACAACTTCTACCGCTGTGAGCTCGAGTCGCTGCTCGCCGTCGACGAGGGGGTGCAGCGGATCGTCGACGCGCTCGCCGCCGCCGGCGAGCTCGACCGCACGGTGGTGATCTTCACCTCCGACAACGGGATGTTCCACGGCGAGCACCGGCTGCCGTTCGGAAAGACGCTGCTCTACGAGGAGTCGATCAGGGTGCCGCTGATGATCCGCGGCCCCGGGATCCC
>JBOGZD010000145.1:0-5977 GCA_050697155.1 Solirubrobacterales bacterium
GGCGATCACCTGCCGGCTTCAGGGCCGCTCGCTGTTCGCCTATCTGGTCGAGGTCTCCCAAGCCTCCATCCGCGGTCAGCCCGCGCCCGCGCTGGTCTGAGCCGGACCGACTGAACGCTTACGCCTTCTGAGCTCCGGGGGTGGGACTCGAACCCACACGCCCTTTCGGGCAACAGATTAACAGTCTGCCGCGGCTGCCAGTTTCGCCACCCCGGATCGAGTACTGCCGTCCTGCTACGCGGGACGTTTCCTATCGGTAGGCCAAGTCTAGGACACCGAAATCACCCCCGCCTCGACCAGCGCATGGCAGTTGGCGCAGAGGAGGGTGCACTTCTTAGCCTCGGCTCGAGCTCGCTCCAGGCTCATCGTATGGCCCTTGCGGCTGAGCGCAAACTTCTTCATGCCGCGCTCGCGGTGGTGGAACTGAAGCGCCGCCTGATGCCGATCGAATCCGCAAGCCACGCATTTTCCGCGCGCCTCAGCAACCAAGGTTCGCTTGATCTCGCGTCGGCGGTTTGCGACAGCCTCGTTGTTGCAGCGGACGCATCGAGATCGCCCGCCTTCCCAAGCTAGGAACTGCGTTTCCCCGTGGCGGTTGCACAGCCCGACGAATTTCCCGGTGCCGTTCGCGAGCGCCTCCAGGGCGGTGGCCTGGTTACGGGGCTCAGCCACGGGCGCGGGCGATTCGCTCAGTCAGCTCGGCTCGGCGGCGTTGGAGGTCGACCGGGGGCTCGCCGCCGTTGGTCTCAGCGGCGGCGATCTGGTCGTCGAGCAGGGCGCGCTCGAGCTCGAGGAAGTTGAGCTCCATCGCCTCGCGGCTGGCGGGCTCGCGCTCGGCGCGCATCCGCACCTCGGTGACGTAGCTCACCAGCTCCTCGTCCTCGCGCGGCAGCCCGGCGCTGGGCTCGTCGAGGTGCGCCGCGAGCCACTCGCGCGCCCTCGCGGCGACCGGGCTCGCAAAGTGCTTCGCGGTCAGCCGATCGACGAACTCCCGCCCCTCGCCCGGCAGCGTGACGCACATCGCCAGCAGCGCGATCTCGCGCTGCTCGCGACCGCTCAGCGTTCGGGGCACGACCCTCGGGGGCTCCGCCCCGCCCTGGTCAGCGCTCGGCGTCCCCACCCTTCGCCCGCCGGCTGCCACCCGCCGCCCCACCAACCCCGGGTCGGCGTCAAGGCGGTCCGCAACCTCCCGCTGAAGCTCCTCGCGGGTGATCGAGTCCGGCATCGCCGCGAGCTCCGGCACCACCTCGTCGAGCGCCCGGTCCCGTCCCGCCGGCGAGTCCAGATCGGCGTCGTCGAGCAGCATCCGCACGTGGAACACCGGCAGGTCGTCGGCCGCCTCGATCGCATCGCGAAAGCTCGCAGCCGCAGCCCCGCCACCGCCCGCGAGCAGGTCGGCCGGGTCCTTTCCCTCCGGCATCCGCGCCACCCGCAGCCGCAGCCGCTTTCCTCGCGCCACCCCCTGCGCGCGCAGCATCGCCTCGCGCCCCGAGCGATCGGCGTCGAGCGCCAGCACCGCCTCCCCGACGTGCGCCGACAGCAGCCGCACCTGCTCGGGCGTGATCGCCGTCCCCATCACGCCCACCGCGTTCGCGATCCCCGCCTGATGGCACGCGAGCACGTCCGTGTACCCCTCGACCACCACCGCCTCACCCGCCTTCGCGATCGCCGCCCGCGCCCGGTCGATCCCGTAAAGCGTCCGCCGCTTGCTGAACAGCTCCCCCTCCGGGGAGTTGACGTACTTCGGCCGCTGATCGGGCCGCAGCGCCCGGCCGCCGAACCCCTGCACCCGCCCGCGCGCGTCACGCACCGGGAACACGATCCGCGACCGGAACTGGTCGTAGTGCCCCCTGCCCTTCTGCCCCTTACGCACCAGCCCCGCCGCCTCGATCTCCGCCACCGCATACCCCGCCTGCTGGCCGCGGACCAGCACCGTGTCCCAGGTGCCCGGGGCACATCCCACGCCGAACTCGTGCAGGACCTCCTCCCCCAGCTCGCGCGACGCCAGGTACTCACGCGCCTTCGCCGCCTTCGCCGAGTCCCACAGAAAGCTCTCGTAGAACGCCGCCGTGCGCGCCAGCAGCTCGCCCAGCCGCGCGCGCTTCTTGCGCGCCTCCTCCGCGCGCGGATCCTCCCGCTCGCGCTCGATCTCAACCCCGTACCGGTCGGCGAGCGCCTCCACCGCCTCGCCGAACCCCAGCCCCTCCTTCTCCTGGACGAACTTGAACACGTCGCCCCCCACCCCGCAGCCGAAGCAGTGGTAGAGCTTCTCCTGCGCGTCGACGGAGAACGACGGCGTGCGCTCGTCATGAAACGGGCACAGCCCCGTGAACCGGGTGCCCGAGCGCCGCAGGTCCGTGTACGCCGAGATGATCTCGACGATGTCGGCCGCGTCCCTGACCCGCTCGCGGCTCTCGTCCGTAAGGCGGCTCACAGCCGCGACTCCTCGGGCAAAGCCAGCCGCCGGTAGCTGGCGATCGCGTAGCGGTCGGTCATCCCCGCGATGTAGTCGACGACCCGCTGCAGATCTCCCCCGTGCCCGTCCCCGCTCGCCCCGTCGGGCACCAGGTCGGGATCGTCGAGATAGTGGTCGAACAGCCCGCGCAGCGTCCGGCGCACCCGCTCGTGCTCGCTGCGCGCCTCCGAGGCGAGGTAGACGCGCTCGAACATGAACTTGCGCAGCCGCAGCATCGCCCCGCTCACCTCCTCGCTCTGGGCGATGTCCCCCCGCTCGCGCGAGGTGGCGACGATGTCCCGCGCCAGCGCGTCGATCCGCGCCGACCCGGTCGGCCCGAGCAGCGCCACCTCGTCTGCCGGCAGGTCCTCCTCGCGCAGGATCCCGGCCCGCACCGCGTCGTCGATGTCGTGGTTGATATACGCCACCCGGTCGACCAGTCGCACGATCCTCCCCTCGAGCGTCGCCGGGTGCTCGGAGCCGGTGTGGTTGAGGATCCCGTCGCGCACCGCCTCCGTGAGGTTGAGCCCGCGCCCCTCGCGCTCGAGCACGTCGACCACCCGCAGCGAGTGGCGGTTGTGGCGAAACCCGCCCGCGCCGTGGTCGCGAAGGGCCTCGTCGAGGGCCTCCTCGCCGATGTGGCCGAACGGCGGGTGTCCGAGGTCGTGGCCGAGCCCGATCGCCTCGGTCAGGTCCTCGTTGAGCGCCAGCGCCCGAGCCACGGTGCGCGCGATGCAGCAGGTCTCGAGCGTGTGCGTGAGCCTGGTCCGGTAGTGGTCGCCCTCGGGGGCGATGAACACCTGCGTCTTGTGCTTCAGGCGCCGAAACGCCTTCGAGTGCACGATCCGGTCGCGGTCGCGCTGAAACGGCGTCCGCATCTCGCTGTCGGGCTCGGGCTCGCGCCGAACGGCGGGGTAGGACGGTGTCGCGAGCTCCCACAGGTACTCCGACTCCCACGCTTGGACCCGCTCCTCGAGGGACTTGAACGCCGTTTCGCTCACGCCTGCCTGAGCATACGCCGGGTCAGCGGGCCGGCTCCCGGGTGAGCTCGCCTCCGGCGCGCAGGACCAGGTAGGAGAGCCAGAGGCCGAGAGCGAAGATCGGAATGCCCATCGCCGCCCGAGCCACCCCGAGCGCGACGACCCAGCCCGCGAGGTAGAGCGGCAGCTGTACGGCCAGTCGGAAGCAGAAGATCCCGACCCAGATCCAGCTCGCGCGGGCGTAGACCCGCACGCGCTCGGGATCCTTGCGCCAGCCCATGCCCTCACCGGAGAGCAGGCCGACGATCACCCCCAGCAGCGGCCAGCGAACGGCGATCGAGATCGCGTAAGTGGCGGCGTATCCGAGGTTCGCGAGCAGGCCGGGCAAGAAGAAGTCCTCGGCCCGTCCCGTGCGCTGGGCGATGAACGCAGCGATCGCGACGCCGGCGAAACCGGCGAGCGCGAACTGGAGCGTCTCGCGCCTCACGACCCTGGCGACGGTGAGCAGGGCGGCGACCCCGACCGCGACCCACAGGGCCACCTCGAGCTCGCCGCCGCTCGCGGCATAAGCAGCGATGAACGCGAGTGCGGGGACGCTCGAGTCGGCGATCCCGTGACGGCCGCCGAGGGCGCTCAGGAAGTCGTAGTCCTCCTGGCGCTCGGGGCTCACGGTGCGATGTTCGCGCACGAGCCGACTCGGCCGCGAGCCCACCCCCGAGCCCGGTGGCCGGCACCGCAGCTGTCGACGCTACGCGGCGGCGCGCAGGCGCACGTGGGCGTGGTGCTCGAGCGTCTCGGAGATCGCCCGCTCTGCCTGGCGCAGCGCCCGCGGGCTCGCTCCCGGCGCCTCGGCGAGCGGCCGGCCGATCGCTTCGACCATGAACCGGTGCGCGTCGGCGGAGAGCTCGAAGCCGTCACGCTCGCACGCCGCGCACACCACCCCGCCCGCGGCGCCCGAGAAGCCGTGCATCTCTCCCCCCTCCCCGCAGCGCGCGCACGAGGCGAGCTCGGGGGCAAAGCCGGCGGCGAGCGCGAGCTTGAGCCGGAAGGCGAGCGCGGTGGCAAGCCCCGCCGCGCCGTCGAGCTCCGAGGGCGGTCCCTCGGCCGGCGGCGCGCCGTCTCCGCCATCTAGCAGCGCCAGGTAGCGGCAGAGCAGGTTGTAGGCGGGCGGGTTGGGCTGCTCGGCGTCGCACAATCGCAGCACAGCGTCGCATCCACGCGCGGCGGCGGTGAGCGCTCCGCCGCTGGCGCGCAGGCTCGGGTGCGCGGCGAGCGTGTGCGCCGCGGTCACCGTCGCCAGCTCCCCGCGGCCCTCGTGCAGGACCAGGTCGAGCCGGAAGAACGGCTCCAGCCGCCCGCCGAAGCGCGAGCGCGGCCGGCGCACCCCCTTCGCGATCGCCCCGATCCGCCCCCGGGTGGAGCTGTAGAGGTGCAGCACCCGATCCGCCTCGCCGTAGCGGATGCTGCGCAGGACGATCGCCTCGGTCTTGAGCTTGCCCGGCATAGGGGTCGCCAATCCTTACCGCGCGGCCGGACGGCGAGCCCACTGTCCTGGCTAATGGTCGCCCTGCGACCCCAAAGCAGGACAGTGCGGGAAACCGCTAGACCGCGTCGCGGATCGCGGCCGCCGTCACCGTGGCGGCGATCGTGCCCACGGCGAGCGCCCCGAAGCGGTCGGGCGCCTCGGCGCGCTCCCCCGATGCGAGGCAGAAGGCGACGTCGCCGTCGACCGAGGAGAACACCGGGTCGACCGCCCGCGCGACGCCGCCGCTCGCCATCCGGGCGACCCGCGTGCAGCCCGGCTTGTCGAGCGTCGCGTCGGTGAGCACGCAGACCAGCGTCGTGTTGCGCTCCTCGATCACCGTCCAGTCGGGCGGCCCCTCCATCGCCGCCACCGTGGCCGCGGTCGAGACCAGCCCCCCATCGTCGCCTCGGGCGGCCGCCAGCACGCTGCCGTCGTCGCCGATCACGTCGCCGAACGCGTTCACCACCGCGATCGCCGCAACCGTGTCGCCGCGGCCCGAGCGTGCCGCCGCATAGCCCACCCCGGTCGGCACCGCCCGCTCGCGGCCGAGGATCTTTCCCACCGCCGCCCCGGTCCCGGCCCCGACCCGCCCGCGCTCGGGCACGCCTCCGCTCGCCGCCTCGCAGGCCGCATAGCCCGAGGCCGCATCCGGCCGGGCCGCCGGGTTCCCCTCGACGAGGTCGTAGAGCACCGCCGCGGGCACGATCGGCACCAGGCCGCCCGGCGTCCGGTACCCCCGCCCGCGCTCCTCGAGCCAGCGCACCACGCCGTCCGCGGCTGCGAGCCCGAACGCGCTGCCGCCGGTGAGCAGCACGGCGCTTACCTCGGCCGTCCCCGCCAGCGGTCCGATCACGTCCGTCTCGCGGGTCCCCGGCCCACCCCCGCGCACATCCACGCCCCCCTGTGACCCCGGCGGCGCCAGTACGACGGTGCAGCCCGTGACCCCGTCGGGATTCGACCAGTGGCCGACCGCGAAGCCCGCGGGCGGCGCGAGCGGCTCGTTCACCGCCCGGCGGC
>JBOGZD010000146.1:0-5959 GCA_050697155.1 Solirubrobacterales bacterium
CTCCGCCCGGGCGCGGAGCGCGAGCCGCCGCAGCCCCGGCTCGAAGCGGGCGAGCGCGTCGGCGTCGATGGCGACCGCCCCCGCGCCGGCGCCGGCGGCGTCGAGCGCTTCGAGCACTACCCGGTCGAGCAGCTCGGCCTCCTCGGCGAGCTCGGCGCGAGTCTCGGCGATGTTCCGCTCTGTCCCGGGGTTCAGCTCGCGCAACACCGTGAGCACCTCGGCCCGGATCCGGTTGCGGGCGAACCGCCGGTCCTCATTCGTCTCGTCGTCGGCGAAGGCCAGGCCCGCCGCCGCCGCGAGCTCGCGCACCCGCTGGCGCTCGAGTCCCAGAAGCGGGCGGACGATCCGCCCCCGGCGCGGAGGCATCCCGAGCAGGGCGCGGCTTCCCGGCGAGGCCGCCAGCCGGTAGAGCACGGTCTCGGCCTGGTCGGTGCGGGTGTGTCCGGTGATGATCCAGTCGGCGCTGGTTCTCACGCGCAGCCTCTCGGCGGCGTCGTAGCGGGCATCGCGCGCCGCAGCTTGCACGTTGGCGCCGGGCTCGAGCTCCGGCCGCTCGAGGTGGAGGTCGATCCGCAGCGCGGCGCACAGCCGCCGCGCCGCCGCCTCTCCCTCCGGTGCCCCGGCCCGCAGCCGGTAGTTGAGGTGCAGGGCGTGGACGGCCTCGGCGCCCAGCGCGCGGGCGGCGCCCGCGGCGGCGCACGCGGAGTCGGCTCCGCCGGAGACCATCACCACCACCGAGCATCCGGGATCGGCGACGCCGCTGGCGCGAATCGCGTCGGCCAGCTCGGCGAGCGCCTCCTCCTTGCCCGCGGTCACGACCGCATCACGTGGGCGATGTTACGCGCCGCCGATGCGGAGAAATCGCCACGAACGCGCGCCTTGCGGCATCAATCCATCGCCTCCGACCATCTATTGGTCGAGCTCGTCCGCCTGGCGCGCTCGCGCGACGAAGAGCTCCGCCGGCTCGGGAAAGCCCTTGAGGTCGACCCGGCCGATCGGGTCGAACTCGAGATAGCGCGAGTCGCCGATCGCGTCGACGACGGCGGTGGTCACCATCACCTCGCCGCCGAGCGCCCGGGCGACGACCCGGTGGGTGAGGTTGACCTCGGTGCCGAAGTAGTCGCCGTCCCGGTAGACCGCGCGGCCGGAGTGGATGCCGACGCGCGGCTGCGGGCGCTCGCCGAACAGCGCGAGGAACCCGACCGCCCACTCGGTAAGCGTCACCGGGTCCGGCGAGACGATCATCACCTCGTCGCCGATCGTCTTCACGATCAGCGCCTCCGCCGGCAGGGTCGCCTCGACCGTCTCGACGAAGCGCTCGACCAGGTCGAGCGCCTCCTCGTCGCCCTCCTCCTCGGTGTAGCGGGTGAAGCCGGTGAGGTCGACGAAGCAGAACGCCATCTGCACACGGCCCATCTGCCGCGCGCTGGGGAAGTCGACCTCCATGTGGCCGACGACGTCCTGCTCGATGTAGAAGCGCAGGTAGCGCTGGTGGATGTACTCCATCAGCGGCGAGGTCAACGGCAGCAGGTCGCGGGCGAGCCCCTCCATCTCGCCGGCCATCTCGATCGCGTCGACCCCCTGGCGGATCAGCGGCTCGTGGACGAAGAGGTGGAACAGGCGCACCTCGGCCTCGGCGATCTTGCGGATCGACTGGGCGTAGACGCGGACGAGCTGCAGCAGCGCCACCAGCGGGAAGCCGGAGCGCAGCACCGCGGCCATCTGCTCGATCGCCTCGAGGTCCTGATCGTTGAGGGTTCCCTCGAGCGCGGTCGGCGTCCCCAGCAGGGTCATCACCCGCTCGATCAGCTCCTCCTCGAGCCCGGTGCGCCGCGCCGCCTCCGCCCGTCCGATCGTCGCCTCCCGGCCGGGGAACAGGTCCTCGACGTAGCCGAACGCGAGGCGGCCGTCGCGGACGGCGCGGCGCAGCTCTTCCAGCGAATGGCCGCGCTCGCGCATCCTCGCGACCACCCGCGCCTGCGCCGCGGCGGCGGTCGTCCACTGACCGCGCCGCACCGGGACCACCCCGGCACGGGCCCAGCGCTTCAGGGTCGTCGCCGAGACGCCGGAGATCTCCGCCGCCTCGTTGATCGAGATCAGGTCTTCGGCCAAGGGCGCCTGATCGTAGTTGCCCCCAGGTGGCTGCAAACCGGCGCCTGCCGGTGTCCTCGCCCGATCGTCTCGGTCACGTGCGCATTAGGCACGCTCCCTTCGCCGATCGGGCTGCGTCCTGGGCAGGCTTGGTTTTCGCCGCCTGGCCCTAATGGGACGACGGGGCGGGGCCCCGTCGTCCGCGGGCATTACGGCCCGCTACGTCGGCCGCGGCGCTTTCGCGCCTCGCGAGCCTCGCACCGCGAGCCCCAGTCGCCGAAGGGCCGGCGGTCGGCGGACCCACTACTGGCCTACTGCCGTCTTGAAGCAACGAGGCTACGCCTCGAAGCGCCCCCCGTCAACATCAATGGCCATCTAGAGGCTTGACCCACATAAAGCCTCTAGCTCGCCACAAGGTCCGGATAGCCGCTCGCGATCACCTTGCGGTATGGCTCGCAAAGGAGCCGGGTCGCCGGCAAATAGAGGACCGCGACCCTGGACTCGCCGTGAAAGTGGACCTGGCCGCGGGCGATCGCGATCGCGAGGCTCTCCCGACCTTGCAGGTAGCGGTTGGCGACCGCCGCGCTCATCGTCAGCTCAAGCTTCGGATCCCAGTCGACGTCGTCGGAGAACGACCAGCGGATGTGCCGGGCGCCTGCCGCGGCGGCAGCGAGGTTGAGCACCATCTGCGCGTCGGGGAACTCGAACCGCATCCGCAACCCGGCGGCGCGGATCAGCGGCCCGACCCGCTCGTCGCCATCGGCGACCGCGAGCGCCTCATCGAGCGCGGCCCGGAACTCGGCCGGGCGCACCGCAGCCCGCTCAGCCCGCGCTCTTCCGGTCGCTGTTGCCGAACTCATCCTCCGCGCTGGACTCTATTGCCACAAGGCGGCGGGCCGGAGCGTCAGAGGAAGGCGTTGCCTCGCTTGACCAGGTTCTCGTAGAGCTTCTCCTGGATCGTCTCGCGGACCCGCTCGGAGACGTCGAAGAGCAGCCGCCGGTCACCGGCTGCCTCCCGCGGGTGGTCGGAGAGGTCGATCGGCTCGCAGAACTCGATCCGCCAGCGCGACGGCAGCGGGATCAGGCCGAGCGGCCCGAGCCAGGGGAAGGTCGGCGTGATCGGCACGAACGGGGCGCCGGTCGCTCGCGCCAGGGTCTCGCTCTCGGCGAGCTTCGGGTAGATCTCCTCGGAGCCGACGACGGCGACCGGGACGATCGGGGCGCCGGTCCGCACGGCAACCTCGACGAACCCGCCGCGGCCGAAGCGCTGCAGCCGGTAGCGCTCGGAGAACGGCTTGCCGGTCCCCTTCACCCCCTCGGGGAAGGCCATCACCATCTCGTCCTGCTCGAGCAGCCTGACGGCATTGTGGGAGCTGGCCGGAACCGCTCCGCAGCGGCGCATGAAGGCCGAGACGAAGGGCAGCAGGAAGGCCCAGTCGAGGACCATGAAGCGCGGCCAGCGCGGCAGCGGGTGCCGCTTCATGATCGCCATGGTCATCATCGTCGCGTCGAACGGGAACAGCGACCCGGCGTGGTTGGCGACCAGCAGCGCCCTGCCGTGGGAGGGAACGTGAGCCACCCCGTCGACCTCGACGCGCCACCACGCCTCGTACAGGAACTCGAACAGCGGATAGACCGCCTCGGCGAACTGCTCGTCGAACCCCCACTCGTCCTCGTGGTAGTTGCCGCGCAGCCGGTCTGCCAGCGTCTCGATCGCGCCGCGGAGCTGCTTCGGTAGCGAGTCGGCGGCCCGGGTGGCGGCGCTCAGCGGGTCCAGCCCGGACTCGACCCCGGTGCGGATGCCGCGCAGGAACTCGGCGACCGCCTCGGGGGCGGGAGCGGTGGTGCTGCCGGCCGCGGTCACAACGCCTGGATCCCGCTTCGCACCACAATCATCCAAATCTGTTCCGCGCTCATCGGCGCGCGCCTGCCAGGCGGTCGGCAAGCGCTCCCGGATGCAGCGCCGGGCCCACCCGCCGGCCCTGGGTCACCGCGACGAGGTCGCTCACCGCCCCGACGGTGTCGAAGCGCGGCCGGTAACCGACCTCCTCACGCAGCCTGGTGTTATCGATCCCGCGCCCGAAGCGCAGCAGCCGCACCGCGTCGCCATGAAGCGGCCCCGCCCCGAGCCGTCGACCGAGCCGCTCCATCGCCGGGCCGAAAAGCGGGTGGGGAACGGGCAGCGCCGGCCGGCGAGCGAGTCGGAGCAGGCGGCTGAGCGAGATCGAGCCGTCGGGAGCGACGTTGACCGGCCCGCGAGCCGGGTTCGCGACCACCGCCTCGAGCGCCCCGGTGGCGTCGTCCGCGTGCAGCAGCTGGAGCCGGGGGTCGAACCCGAGCTGGACCGGGACCACGGGCAGGCTCAGGTAGCGGACCAGCGGCGTGTCGAGGCCGGCTCCGATCTCGGGCTGGTAGCGCAGCATGCAGCAGACCAGGTCGGGGTGGCGCCGGGCGAAGTTGTCGAAGTACTCCTCGAGCTCGGAGATGTCGCGCTGGAAGCGGGTTCGCAGCGGTGCGCTGCGGGCGAGGTCCTCGGTGTAGAAGCAAGGTGCGGCGCCCTCGCAACCGTAGATCGTCGCCGAGCCGCGAACGATCACCCGCTCGAGCGTCTCGGTCCGCTCGCATGCGGCGAGCAGCTGGAGGGTGCCGATCACGTTGATCTCGTGCAGCGCCTTCGCTGGGCGCCCGGGCCCGGGGTAGAGCACGATCCCGCAGTGGACGATCGTGTCGGCCCGGGTCGAGGGCAGGACGCGCGAGATCAGCGGGCTGCGGATGTCCGCCTCGATGAAGTCGGTGCGCGGCAGCTCGACGGCGGGCCGGCGGCTGTCGATCCCGGCGAGGTACTCGATCCCCGGATCGCGCTCGAGCCGCCGGGCGAGCTCGCTGCCCCAGTGGGTCGAGATGCCGGTGATCACGATCCGCCGGCCGGACGAAGGCATCTAACCCTCAGCTTCAGGTGGAAGGTCGCCGCTCGGCGGACGCTGCGGTTCCGCTCGAGGCTCGTCCGGGCCCAGGGTGCGCTCGAGCTCGGCCAGCCGCTGCTCGAGCCGCTCGAGCCGGCGGGCGAGCTCGCCGGTCGCCCCCTGGCCCCGGCGCGCCAGCTCCGCTCCCGCCTCCTGGCCCCGGCGGGCGACCTCGTCGCGCGTCCTCTGGCCCCGGCGGGCGAGCTGCTCCCCGGTCTCGCGCCCGCGGCGGACGACCTCGTCGACGAGCTCGCCCGCTCGCTCGCGCGTGCTCGCCGCCGAGCCCGTCGTGGCCTCCATCGTGCGCTCGATCGCCGTTCGCAGGGCGTCGGTGACGCCGCTCTCGTCGCCGGGCGGGCGCGGTGGCTCCGAGGGAGCATCGCCGCCCTCCCCGGAGGGCGGCGTCGGTGTCGGCGGGGACTCGCTCATGCCGCCCCCGGAGGATAATTCCGCACCGTTGCCCGCCACCCTCCGCCCCACCGCTCCGATCGCCGCCGACGTGCTGCTGCCGTCGGATCCCGGGCTCGCCCTCGCGCTCGCCCAGGACCTGCTCGAGCGCCCGCGGATGGCCAACCACCACCACGGCCTCTGGGGCTACTCGGGCAGCCGCCGCGGCGGCCCGGGCGAGCTGACGGTCCAGGCGACCGGGCTCGGCGGGCCGAGCGCGGTGGCGGTCGGAGCCGACCTGATCGAGCTCGGCGCCCGGCGGCTGGTCCGGGTGGGCTGCTGCCGCCCGCTCTCGCAGGCGGTCGGCGATGAGGACGCCGTCGTCGCCGATGCGGCCCTCGCCAGCGACGGCGCCAGCCAGGCGCTCGGCGCCCGTGGCGAGATCGCCGGTGACGGCGCGCTCACCCGCGCCCTGCTCGCCGCCGCGCCCGCCGCCCGGTCGGCCACCGTCGCCGGGG
>JBOGZD010000147.1:0-5901 GCA_050697155.1 Solirubrobacterales bacterium
GGGAGTGGAGCCGACCAACAACCGCGCCGAGCGCGGCCTGCGCCACGCGGTCATCTACCGCAAGCTCTCCCAGGGCAGCCGCTGCGAGCGCGGCGCGCTTGCCACCGAGCGGCTGCTCTCGGCGGCGATCAGCTGCCGGCTTCAGGGCCGCTCGCTGTTCGCCTATCTGGTCGAGGTCTCCCAAGCCTCCATCCGCGGTCAGCCCGCGCCCGCGCTGGTCTGAGCCGGACCGACTGAACGCTTACAATTATCTGGCCACCAGTGGGGATTCTTGTTGGCCCTTGACACGTTCCCCTCAACGCTCTCGAGGGTCGTCGAAAAGACCACCTTCGGGAGCGCCTGCCAGAGCTCCGCGAACTCGCGCCCGGCCGTCCCGAACAAGGGGTCTTGGTCGGCGGTCTCCCAGTAGGCCATCGTCTCGTACAGACGGCGGCCTAAGAGATGCGCGCCCAGCTGGCGTATCCGATCGGTGTGGAAGCGGAAGAGCTCCTCGCTCGGCGTAGTCCAGCTGAAATCCCCGTCCGGACCGGCGATGAATCCGTCCGCCGAAACGCTCATGGAGTAGATCAGCTTGCCCACAGGTCACGTCCTGTCCTCGGTGTTGGTGCTCCTATGACTGGGCGACGCGTCGAAAGTAATCGCATCGCGCTCACCCTTTGCCCGACGACCGGAAGCCGCGCGGCTACGCGGAGCCGCTGCTCCTTCGCGCGATGAGGATCAGTGCGCCAGCTTGCCGACGCATTATTTGTTTGGCTCGATTCCGGTCCGTGCGAACCACTAGGTTCGGCCGTGGCTGCTGCGTTTAGGTGATTGCGAAAGCGAACGGGCGGCACGCGAGACTTCTGCCCGTCGTCCGAGGCGCAAGTCTCCGACACGTCGATCAAGGCCGCTGAGGGACCCGCATTCGTGGCAATGCAGGAGGCGCCTTCTCCTACAGGGGCCACCCTCCAGCAATCAAGGGCGCGCGGGACGATGCCGCTCGCGCACGAAAGCGGTCGTCTCAGGCAGGCGATCTCGCGGACGCTCGGACGTCGTACAACTCGGGTCGGTCTGGGACGGCAGAAAGGTCCTCCCTGGTGCCTGATTCAGCGTGTAGCGGGACGTTGCTCGCGGGCATAGCCGCCTGGTCCCGGAGGTGTGCCGCCGCGAGAAGGCCGCCGATGACGGGTCTCGCGCGGTCTGATGGATTCTCGTTTGCCGAGGGGGCGCCGCTGCATCTTGGACCGCGCGCGGCGAGGTGGGTAGGGAACGAGCGACGCGCGCTCCTCGTCCCAGAGCTTCAGCCGCATCGCGCCGGCGCTGCCCCGCACGGTGACGGTCGGTGCGCGCGCGAAGATCGCCTGCTCCTCGTGAGCGGCGCGGAGCCGATAGTTCGGGATCTTCGCGCTGAGGTGATGCACGTGGTGGTAGTTCGCGTTGCCCACCGCCCAGGCCAGCGCCCGCGGGAGCTTCAGGTACGAGCTCCCCTGCAGCGCGGCGAGCTCGAACTGCCAGTCGCCGGCGGAGCGGTAGTACGTCTCCTCGTATTGGTGCTGGACGTAGAGCATCCAGGCGGCAACCGCACCGCCGGTAACCAGGGTCGTCCCCTGGATCAGCAGGTACGTCTGCCAGCCCACCGCTGTGCTCCAGCCGATCGCCCAGGCGGCGAGCGCGAGGTTGGTGACCACCACGCTGGAGAGGATCCGCCGGGGCATGCCTCGCCGCGGGAAGCGCCGCTCGAACAGAAACACCAGGCTCGGGCCGACGAAGAGCATCAGCACGGGATTGCGATAGGCGCGGTAGTAGACCTGCCGAGCGGGCGAGGCGGCCGCGTACTCGGCCACGGTCATCGTGTAGATCTCGCCCGGCCCGCGCTTGTCGAGGTTGCCCGTGTTCGCATGGTGGAGGCTGTGCTGGCGCTGCCACCAGCGGTACGGCGTGAACAGCAGGAAGCCGAGGAGGTGCCCAAAGGTGGCGTTTGCGCGACGCGACTCGAACATCGCGTTGTGAGTCAGGTCGTGGAAGAACGAGTACATCCGCACGAGGAACACGGTTGCGAGCAAGCCAAGGGCCACCGCGATCGGGGGGCTCGGCTGGGCGGCCGCCGCCAAGACCCAAACGCCGAGATAGGGAAAGACCACGCTCGCGAGCTGCGCGAGGCTCCGCCTTCGGTCAACCTCGAGATAGGGCGCCAGCTCGCGCTTCCAGGTGGCGCGGATTGGATCCATCGGCGCTTCCTACGGCCGCGCGCGGCGGGCGGATCAGCCGTCGTTCGACTGATCCAGAGGCCGTGCGGCTGCGTACACGGGGTGAGTACGAAAGTCCCCTGCCGGGGACGATGTCCCCCGCAAGCCCATGGAGGAGTCCCACATGTCAACAGCTCGCAATCCCGAGCGGAGCGCCCTGCGGCGCATCGCCAGGGACCCCGTGTCGCGCAGGAGGTTCCTGGCGCTGACGGGTGGCACCGGCGCGTCCGCCGCGCTGCTCGCCGCCTGTGGCGACGACGACGAGGATGAGGAGGCGGCCACCACCACCGAGGACATGGCGACGGGCGAAGACCCGCTGGAGATGTTCGGCGAGGGTGACGTCGGAATCGTCAACTACGCGCTGACGCTCGAATACCTCGAGGCCGGCTTCTACGCCGCGGTCGCCAAGAGCGGCCTATTCAACGGCGATCAGCTCGCGCTGATCAAGACGATCGGCGAGCAAGAGCAGGAGCACGTCGACGCGCTCACCGCCACCGCCAAGGACCTGGGCGGCACTCCGGCAAAGGAGCCGAAGGCGAACTTCCCGCTCGAGAGCGCCGAGGAGGTCGTATCGCTCGCGGCCACGGTCGAGAACCTCGGTGCGGCGGCCTACCTCGGGCAGGCCGCGGCGATCGAGAATCCCGACGTCCTGGCGGCGGCGCTCTCCATCCACACGAACGAGGCGCGCCACGCGGCGACCCTGAACGTGCTGGCCGGTGAGCCGGTCACGCCCGACGGGGCGTTTGCCCAGGGCGCCGACGCGCAGACGGTCCTCGACGAGGTCCAGCCGTTCCTCGCCTGAGGCGCGACGGAACCGAAAGGAAGACATGGCAGAGAAGACACAGACGGCGCCGGAGCTGGCCTCGATCGAGGTCGAGAACCTGAGCCGCAGCACGTTTCTGATGCGGGGCGCGCTTGCCGCCGGCGCGGCGTACGGCGCGCTCGCGGTCGGGCCACTGGTTCGCAGCGCGTTCGCGCAGGGCGGAAACGGGGACATCGAGATCCTCAACTTCGCGCTGACGCTCGAGTACCTCGAGGCCGCCTTCTACGAGGAGGCCGGCAAGGAGGTCTCAGGTCTCAGCGGCGAGGTCGCCGGCTACGTGAAGACGTTCGGCGGCGAGGAGCAGGAGCACGTCGACGCGCTCTCGGCGACGATCAAGGATCTCGGCGGCAAGCCCGTCAAGGCCCCGGGCGTCGACTTCGGTGATGCGTTCTCTACCGTGGACTCGTTCCTTAAGACGGCGATCACGTTCGAGGACCTCGGCGTCAGCGCCTACAACGGCGCCGCCCCGATGATCCAATCGAAGGACCTGCTGGCCACGGCCGGCGGCATCGTCCAGGTCGAGGGCAGGCACGCGGCGGCGCTTCGCTTCGCGGCCGGCGAGCCTCCCGCGCCAGCGGCGTTCGACCCGACGATGACGACCGATGAGGTCCTCAAGGCGGTTCAGCCGTTCCTCGCCTAGTCGCCATCGCTGCGGCGGCGGTCCTCGCGCTCGCGGGGGTCGCCGGCTGCGGCGCGGACACAGACGAGGCCAAAGCCGTGCCCGAAAGCGCCGCGATCGCGATCGCCGAGTTCCTCTATGCCCCGGAGAACGTTACGGTCGCCGCGGGCAGCGCGGTCATCTGGGCTAACGAGGACAAGGCGCCGCACACGGCGACCGCTCGCGACGAATCGTTCGACACCGGGACCCTGGAGAAGGGTGATTCAGGTGAGATCGTCCTCGACGAGCCCGGCACCTACGAGTACTACTGCCGGTTCCACCAGTTCATGAACGGCACGATCGAAGTCGAATGACAAGGAGCTGAAATCCATGCCCAGCATCGGTCCCCTCGAAATCGCGATCGTCCTGATCATCGCGCTCGTGATCTTCGGCCCCAAGCGGCTACCGGAGCTCGGCAGCTCCGCGGGCCGCGGGCTCCGCGAGTTCAAGCACTCGATCACGGGCGCCGTCGACGAGGCCAAGGAAGCCGCCAAGGACGACGAGGCCGTCGAGCCTCGCCGGATCGAGGGATCGTCTCCGTAGAACGCTGCGAGACGGCGCAAGTCGATGGACTCGAGCCCGAAGCTGGCACCCGAGGCGCTCACCCGCCTCGCCGACGAGGATCTGATCACCCTGGTCGGGCGGCGGAGCGCGGACGCCTTCGCCGTCCTTTACGACCGGCATGGCGGCGCGGCCTACTCGCTGGCTCATCGGATCGTCGGCGACGCCGGCGTGGCGGAGGACGTCACCCAGGAGGCGTTCTTCTCGCTGTGGCGAAGCGGCGAGCGATTCGACGCCGCGCGGGGCAGCGTCCGCTCGTGGACGCTCGGGATCGTTCGCAACCGCGCGATCGATGCGCTGCGGCACGGCGCCGGCTCGGCGCCGAGACTCGATCTCGACGACGAGGCCCTGCTGGATGCGGAGCCCTCGGATCGCCTGACCGACACCGAGGCGATCCGCCGCGAGACGGCGAGCCGCGTCCGCAGCGCGCTGCGCGACCTGCCGACGGAGCAGTCCCAGGTGATCAGTCTCGCCTACTTCGGCGGGTTCACCCACACCGAGATCGCCGACATGCTCGGAAGCCCGCTGGGGACGGTGAAGGGGAGAATGAGGCTCGGGTTGGAGAAGATCCGCTTTGCCCTTGCTGAAGGCATGAGCGTCGACAGCCCCGGCGAGGAATCGAGATGACCGGCGAAGAGCGCCACCGCGACTACGAGGCCCTGCGCGACGATCTCGCCGCGTACGCCCTCGGCGCCCTGCCGGAAGACGATGCGGCCGGGCTCGAGGAGCACCTCGAGGCATGTCCGCGCTGTCGCGACCTCCTGCGCTGGCTCAGCCCAGCGGTCGACGTGCTTCCGGCCGCCGTGCCGCAGCTGAGCCCGCCGAGCGCACTGCGCGAGCGCGTGATGGCCGTGGTCCGGGAGGAGGCTGCCCCGAAACCCGGACCGTCACGCCCCGAGCGGTGGTGGGGCCGTCGGCCGGCGCGAGCCGCGCCTCGCCCGGCAATCGCCGTAGCGCTGGTCGCAACCCTCGCGGTCGGCCTCGCCGGCGGCTATGCGATCCGAGGCGACGAAGGGGGCGAGCAGCCCGAAATCACGTTCGTCGAAGCGCGGCCGCTGACCGGCGACCCGAACGTCTCGGCGACCCTCGAGCGCCGCGGCGACTCGGCGACGCTTCACGTGCACGAGCTCCCCGGTCTGCCCCCGTCGAAGGTCTACGAGGTCTGGGTCGAGCGCGGCGGCGTCATGGAGCCCTCGACGCTGTTCGTGGTCGGGAAGGACGGTTCGGGCCGCGCCGCCGTTCCCGGTCCGCTCGAGGGCGCGGAGCGCGTGCTCGTCACCGCCGAGCCTCGTGGCGGCAGCCAGAGCCCGACGAGCCCACCGCTCCTCGCCGCAACCCTGTAGGAGCTTGCACGCGCGCGCAGCAGCCCTATCTTGGGCCCCTGACGCAGGTAATGAAGGCATTCGGTCCGCGGTCCGAGATACACGGTCACTCAGAAGAGCGAGCGTGATGCCAACGCGCCCGCTCCGGACGAGTTGCGAGCACCCTCGCGACCGTTGAGCCGCTGTCGCATTGCGCGATGAGCAGCCGTCTCGATCTGATGCCTTGAGGATCGCTAGGCGGACGGAAGGATGCTGCTCCCGCGGCCCCCCTGCCAGGTACCTCAGCCGGTTCGGGCTGGCGGATGCCACGCG
>JBOGZD010000148.1:0-5870 GCA_050697155.1 Solirubrobacterales bacterium
CCGCCGCGCCGGCGCCGGCGCGCGGGCGCTTCGCCGCGCTCACCGACCTGCGCGTCGGCGACCACGTCGTCCACGAGGACCACGGCATCGCCCGCTTCGCCGGCTTCGAGACGAAGACGCTCGCGGGCGTCACCCGCGACTACCTCGAGCTCGAGTACCGCGGCGAGGACAAGGTCTTCGCTCCCACCGACCAGCTCGCCAAGATCACCCGCTACGTCGGCGCCGGCGAGGAGCCGCAGCTCTCGGCGCTGGGCTCCAAGCGCTGGGAGGGGGTCAAGGCCCGCGCGCGCCGCGCCGCCCAGGCGCTCGCCGGCGAGCTGCTCAACCTCTACGCCGAGCGCCAGGCCCGCCGCGGGCACGCCTTCGCCCCCGACGGCGAGTGGCAGCTCGAGCTCGAGCGCTCGTTCCCCTACCGGGAGACGGCCGACCAGATCGACGCGATCGAGGCGGTCAAGGCCGACATGGAGTCCGAGCGCCCGATGGACCGGCTGATCTGCGGCGACGTCGGCTACGGCAAGACGGAGGTCGCGCTGCGGGCCGCGCACAAGGCCGCGTCGGAGGGCAAGCAGGTGATGATGCTGGTGCCGACGACGATCCTCGCCCAGCAGCACCTCGGCACCTTCCGCGAGCGGCTGGCCGAGTTCCCGCTCGAGATCGAGCTGGTCTCGCGGCTGCGCCGCCCGGCCCAGGTCCGCGACGCGCTGGCCCGCTTCGCCGACGGCAGGGTCGACGTCTTGATCGGCACCCACCGGCTGCTTTCGCGCGACGTGCGCGCGAAGGAGCTCGGGCTGGTGATCGTCGACGAGGAGCAGCGCTTCGGCGTGCGCCAGAAGGAGCTCCTGCGCCAGCTGAAGCTGAAGGTCGACGTGCTCTCGCTCTCGGCGACGCCGATCCCGCGCACGCTGCAGATGAGCCTCGCCGGCCTGCGCGACATCTCGGTGATCGAGACCCCGCCCGAGGGCCGGCGGCCGGTGCGCACGTACGTCGGCCCATTCGACGAGGAGCTGGTTCGCCGCGCGATCGAGCGCGAGGCCGAGCGCGGCGGCCAGGCGTTCTACCTCCACAACCGGATCGACACCCTGCACGAGATCGCCGAGCGCCTGCGGGCGCTGAGCCCGGGCGTGCGCTTCGCCGAGGCTCACGGGCGGATGGACGAGCGCGAGCTCGAGGAGACGATGCTTGGCTTCCTGCGCGGAGAGGCCGACTGCCTCGTTGCGACGACGATCATCGAGTCCGGCCTCGACATCCCGCAGGCGAACACGCTGGTCGTCGAGCGCGCCGACCAGCTCGGCCTCGCCCAGGCCTACCAGATCCGCGGGCGGGTCGGGCGCTCGCGCGAGCGCGCCTTCGCGTACATGCTCTACCCCTCGCCGCAGGCGCTCTCGCCCGACGCCGGGGCGCGGCTTTCGACCCTCTCCGACCACACCGAGCTCGGCTCGGGGTTCGCGATCGCGATGCGTGACCTCGAGCTGCGCGGCGCGGGCGACCTGCTCGGCGACGAGCAATCGGGTCACGTCGCGGCGGTCGGGTTCGAGCTGTACGTCTCGCTGCTCGACGAGGCGGTCGAGGCGCTGCGCGCCGCCGACGGCGAGGGCCCGGCTGAGGCGGCGGTGCGCTTCGACGTCGAGGTCGACGCCTACCTGCCCGCCGACTACATCCCGTTCGAGGCGGCCAAGATCGACGTCCACCGCCGGATCGCGGGGGCACGCGAGCCCGGGGAGCTGCGCGCGCTCCGCGCCGAGCTGCGCGACCGCTTCGGCCCCGTCCCCGAGCCGGTCGAGACCCTGCTCGAGCTCCAGCGGGCGCGGATCGAGCTCGGCCGGGCGGGAGCCCGCACCGCCGAGTTCCGGGGCGAGCGGCTGTCGGTCACCCCGCTGGAGCTCGACGCCACCGCGGTCGGCCGGGTCCGCGAGCGGCTGCCCGAGGCGATGTTCGAGTCGCGGACGAAGACGCTCTCGCTTCGCGCCCCGGACGAGCCGGAGGCGCGCCTGGCCGCGGTGCTGGGCCTGACCGAGGCGGTCGGCGAGGCGCTGCGGGAGCCGGTCGCGGCCTGACCGCGCTTCGGCCGGTTCTTTAGCCGCCGCTGAGGCCGCGGTCGTTATGCTGCCCGCTTCGTGGCTGCCAAGGAGCAGGGAAGGAAGGCCCGTGCCGCGGCCGAGGCCGAGCGCGCGGCGCAACGGCGCCGGCTCGGGCTGATCGGGTTCGCCGCCGCGCTGGTGGCGATGTTCGTGATCGTCGCCGTCGCCCAGGGCATCGGCGAGCCGAGCGTCGATGATGGCGAGATTGCGATCGTCGAGGACTCGCCGGCCGGGACGATCACCACCGAGGACTTCGAGGCCTCGCTCCAGCAGACGGCCGCGCGCCAGGGTCTGCGCCGGGTCCCCCCCGAGGACGACCCGCAGTACGAGCTGCTGCGCGACGCTGCGGCCTCCGACCTGATCCTCGCCGCCTGGGTGCAGGGCGAGGCCGAGGAGCAGGGGATCGAGGTCTCCGAGCGCGAGATCGACGAGGAGCTCGAGCGGACGAAACAGGAGGAGTTCGGCTCCGAGAAGGCCTTCCAGCGCTTTCTCGACCAGGCCGGCTTCACCGAGGAGACCGCGCGCGAGCGGCTCACGCTGCAGCTGGTCTCCGACCGGCTCGAGGAGGAGGTGATCCCGCAGGACCCGGCGGTCGGCGAGGGGGAGATCCAAACCTTCTACGACGAGAACCGGTCGCAGTTCGAGCAGCCAGAGACCCGCGACGTGCGGGTGATCCTGACCGAGGAGGAGCAGGAGGCCGACGAGGCGCTGGCGCAGCTCGAGCGCGACGACTCGGCGAAGTCGTTCAAGGCGGTCGCGCAGGAGCTCTCGGTCGACGAGGCGACGAAGCGCTCGGGCGGGCTGCGCCAGGGCGTGGTCCAGGGCCAGAGCGAGGAGGCGCTCGACGAGCAGGTCTTCTCCGCGCCCGAGGGCGATCTCGTCGGCCCGTTCGAGACCGACCAGGGCTTCTACGTGATCCAGGTTCAGTCGGTGACGCCGGCGGAGACGACCCCGCTGTCCGACGGGACCGAGCAGATCCGCCAGACCCTGGTCGCCGCGCGCCAGCAGCAGATCGCCTCGGCGTTCCAGGAGGACTTCAGCACGAAGTGGACCGCGCGCACGTTCTGCGCCGACGACTTCCGGATCGACCGCTGCTCGAACGCCGAGGCGCTCCCCGATCCGTGCACCCAGGAGCTCGCCGAGACGCAGGGCTGCGACGCGCCCGTGGGCTCGACGAAGCCGATCGCGCCGGGAGCCGCGACCGTGTTCGGCGCCCCCTCGCCGCTCGGGCTCCCCCAGGGCCCGGTCACCCCGGCCGCGGAGCTGCCGGCCGGCCTGCCGCCGGGCCTGGAGACCGTCCCGGGCGCACCGCCCGGCGTCGGCGCGCCCCCAGGCACCGGAGCGCCCCCCGCCACCGGCGCGCCGCCGGGCACCGGAGCGCCTCCCGGCGCCGCCCCGCCGGTGCCGCCGGGCGGCTAGTGGGGCCTCTCACGACCCACTAGCAGCCGGCTGTGCTGCACTAGGCCCTCGGTGGATCCCCAACCGCTCGTTCGCCTCGACGAGATCACCCGCCGGCTGCGCCGCGAGTGCCCCTGGGACCGCGAGCAGGACGAGCGCTCGATCGTCCCGCACACGGTCGAGGAGGCCTACGAGCTCGCCGACGCGGCGGCGCGCGGCGACGACGAGAAGCTGCTCGACGAGCTCGGGGACGTGCTCTTCCAGGTTCTGTTCCTGGCGCTGCTGCTCGAGGAGCGCGGCGCGGGCGACCTCTCGGCGGTCGCCGAGGGGATGAGCGCGAAGCTGATCCGCCGCCACCCGCACGTGTTCGAGGAGTCCGAGGCGCGCGACCTGCTGTCCGGCGTCGACCCCGAGACGGCGAGCGGGGTGCTTCGCAACTGGGACCGGATCAAGCGCGAGGTCGAGGGCCGCGGCGGCGACGACCCGTTCGCCGATGTGCCCGAGAACCTGCCGGCGCTGCTGTATGCGCGAAAGCTGCTGCGCCGCGCCGACCCCGACGACGGCTCGCCGCCGCGCGACGACACGCAGGCCCGCGACGCGGCCGAGGCCTGGGTGGGGGAGCTGCTGCTGGCCGCCGTCGGCCTCGCGCGCCGGCTCGGGGTCGACCCGGAGCTCGCCCTGCGCGCCGCCGCCGACCGCTACCGCGAGGCGGCGAGCCGGGACTGAGTGAGCGGCCTCGGCGGCCCCGTCATTCGTCCTGGCAGATGTCCTCTACCCGGGCCTCGGTGACCCGGACGATCTCGTTCGGATCGACCATCAGCGAGTGGCGGTGGTCGCCGCCGTTGCAGAGCACCCGCTCGTGGTCGAGCAGACGCCGGTCGACGATCTGCGCCGCGCCCCCCAACACGGGGCCGAACGGCGGCAGCGCCCCGAGCTCGAACCCGGAGAAGTCCGCCGCGATCTCGTCCTCGGTCGCGAGCCGGATCTCGCCCTCGGCGCTGAGCCGGTCGCGGACCTTGCGTATGTCGAGTCGCTCCGACGCCGGAATCACGGCGAGGATGTAGCTCCCGTCGGTGCGCAGGAGGATGTCCTTCGCCGCATCCGCGGGCTCGATCCCGGCCGCCCTCGCCTCCCCCGCGGCCGTGAAGCGCTCGGGGTGCTCGACCACCTCGTAGGCGACCTGCTGCTCGTCCAGGTAGCGCGTCGCCGCCTCGGTTCGATCCTCTTTCGTCTCGGCCATTCCTGACCTCCTTCGAATAACCGTTGCACAAAGAGTAGAACTAGATCGTGTACCGCTGGATCGAGCACACGTCCGAGGTCGAGGTGCTGATCGAGGATGAGAGCCCCAGGGCCGTGTTCGCCGAGGCGCTCGTCGCGCTCGCGGACCTGCTCGCGGAGGAGCGCGATGGTGACGCGGTGACGCGCGAGGTCAGCGCCGGCGCACCCGACCTCCCGGCGCTGCTGGTCGAGTGGCTCTCGGAGCTGGTCTACCTCGCCGAGACCGACGGGTTCGTCCCCGAGCGCGTGGTCGAGCTCGAGCTCACGGAGACGAGCATCGAGGCGACCGTCGAGGGCCGGCGCGGGGAGCCGCAGACGGTGGTCAAGGGCGTCACCTACCACGGGCTCGAGCTGGCCGAGGCGGACGGGGGCTGGCGGGCTCGGGTGGTGCTCGATGTCTGAGTGCTCCCGGCCACATGTACCGCCGCGCTTGGGCGGCTGCGAATCGGCGCCTGGCGTCGTCCTCAGTCGCCCGAATAGCGCTGCTGTTCGGGCTCCCTGCGTCCTAGCCATGCTTGATTCTCGCTCGCCCAATCACGACGCTACCTGTGGCCGTGAGCACTGAGCGCCCACATCCGGCGCGGCTCGACGACGAGCTGTGGGAGATCCCCGCATCGGCGCGGGCGGACATGCGGGTGCCGGCGCGAGTCTTCGCCAGCGCGGAGCTCCTCGCCGCGATCGAGGGCGACCGGTCGCTCGTCCAGCTTCAGAACGTCGCCACGCTGCCCGGGATCGTCGGCGCCGCGATCGCGATGCCCGACATCCACGAGGGCTACGGGTTCCCGGTCGGCGGCCTCGCGGCGTTCGACCTCGACGACGGGGTGGTCTCCCCCGGGGGCGTCGGCTACGACATCAACTGCGGTGTGCGGCTGCTCGCGCTGCCCCTCGACGCACAGGAGCTCGGCGACCGTCGCGAGCCGCTGGTGCACGAGATCTCGCGCCGCGTCCCCGCGGGCGCTGGGCGCGAGGGCGGGCTGCGCCTCCGCGGCGCGAAGCTCGACGCGGTCCTCCGGGAGGGACCGCGCGCTCTCGTCGCCGATCACGGGATCGGCTCCGAGGCGGACGTCCGGCGCACGGAGTCCGAGGGCCGCCTCGACGGCGCCGACCCCGACCGGG
>JBOGZD010000149.1:0-5792 GCA_050697155.1 Solirubrobacterales bacterium
GCCCGACGCCGGCGCGGCCGACGCGCCGCCCGAGGCGGGCTGGGTCGACCTGGGCCTCGCCGAGGAGCTCGCGGGGCTGGCGCTGCGCTTCGTCGTCGTCGAGCGCGGCTCCGGGCGCACCCCGAGGGACCTCAAGGCCCGCCTGCGCGAGCTCTCCGATCGCGTCTCCGGCCCCCAGGCGACCAACCTTCGCCACCAGCCGATCCCTTGGGCATACCGGGTCTTCTACCGACACATCGGGCTCGATCCCGACGAGCAGCCGACTCCGGTGGAGGCGGCCGTGCTGGACCGGATCAAGCACGGCGGCTTTCGCAGCCGGAACCTGCTCGACGACGCGCTCACGATCGCCGTGGTCGAGTCCGGCGTCGCGCTGCGGGCGTTCGACGCCGATCGGGTCAGCGGCCGGCCGGGGATCAGGCCGAGCGCGCCGGGCGAGGCGCTCGAGGGCCGCCCCGGAGACCTGCCGGCGGGAACGCTCGTGATCGCGGACGAGGAGCGTCCGCTGGCGCTCCTGTTCGGCGCGCTCGCCGCCGACCGGGGCGTGCGGCCGCGAACCTCACGCACGCTGCTGTGCGCGATCCAGGTCAACGGAGTGCCCGAGATCGCGGTCGAGGAGGCGCTCTGGCTCGCCGCCGGGACCCTGCGGGGTTGACCGAGTCCGGGCGGCCTCGGCGGAGGCGCCTGTGACGGTCTAGAATCCGTGCCAGGTTCGACCTCCGGCTTGGAGGAGCAAGAATGCCCGAGTTGCTCGAGCGGAACGACGTGGAGTGGGTGGCGCCCGGTGCGCCGCTTCCGGGGATCGACGTCGGCACCGGCGCCGAGCCCGACGCCCGCGACGACCTGCGCCGCCAGATCGGTCGCCTGGAGCGCCGGCTCGGCGAGCTGTTCGCCTCCTCGTTCCCCCGCCAGGGGATCGAGTGGCGGGTCGGCGCGCTCGGCGGCCCGCGGGTGCTCAGCATCGGCGAGCTCGAGCGGGTCCGCGACGCGCTCGCCTCGCGCCTGCGCGACGCCCAGGCGGAGCTCGCGCGGCGTGCCGACGCAGAGGAGGCGAACCGGGGCCTGCTCGAGTCGATGATCTGCGAGCCCGAGCTCTACCCGTGGGTGCGGATCTCGAACGAGGACGTCGGCGAGGCCGGCTGCCGCCACTGGCACTCGCGCCCGCGCTGGGGCATCCTGGGGATGCTCTTCGGCTGGTGGCGGGTAAAGCTGTCGTCCGGCTGTCCCTTAGCCAAGGGCCGCCGCGGCCCCTGCAAACCTTCGCATCTCGACCTCCTCGCCCGATCGTCTCGCTCACGTAGGTTTGAACTACGCTCGCTTCGCCGATCGGACTGCGTCGGCCGACCTGGTCGGTTTTCGGGGCCGAGCGTGAGCAAGAAGCGCCGCAAGCGCCGTCCCCGAGGTGCGGCTGCGCCCCAACCGGCCGCGCCGAAGCCGAAGCGCGGCGATGGCGGCAGCGCGCGCCGCTCGGTCGACGACGAGCGTCCGCAGGCGCCGTGGGGATCGTTCCCCTTGGTCGAGATCGTCGTCCTGGTGGCGCTGGTGATGCTGGTGATCGGGTTCGTGGTCGGCGGCACCCGCGGGGCGACGCTGCTCGGCACCGGTCTCGTGCTCGGCTCCCTGGCCGGGCTCGAGCTCTCGGTGCGCGAGCACTTCGCCGGCTACCGCTCGCACACGGTGCTGCTCTCGGCCGCCGCCGCCCTCGCGCTCCTGCTGGCGCTCTATTACCTCGCCGGCCTTACCCCCGGGGCGAGCCTCGCGGTCGGCGCCGTCGGCTTCGGGCTCGGCGCCTGGGCGCTTACCCGAGCATTCCGGGCCCGCTCCGGCGGGCGCGCGTTCAAGCTCCGCTGAGCGCGCCGGGGCCCGGAATCGATGGTCTAGCCTGGGCGAATCGCACGCATTCGAGACATGCTCGGCGGCCCCGCGAGCGTTGCCTTGGTCGCGGTGATGCTGGCGGGTTGCCTCTTCCTGTGGGTGGGCGTGCCGCTCGGCTGGCTCTGGATCGGCTCCCAGGTCCAGGGATCGGCCTCGCTGGGGACGGCGCTGATGGTGACGATGGTCGGCGTGATCGTCAGCATCATCGGGCTGGTGTACGTGCTCTCGTGGCTCAACCGCCGCCACGTCGCCCTCCAGGAGCGGCGCAACCGGCCGCTCGGACGCTCGTCGGCGCTCGAGGTGCTGCTCGTCTCGAGCGCCGGGCTCGCGGTGGTCCTGTTCGCGGTCTGGTTCTTCGGCTTCGCCGGCACCAGCCCGGTGCCGCTCAACATCAGCTACTAAGTGCTCGCGGCCCGAGCGCCCGTTCCGCCCCCCGGACGCGGAGAGGGCGGGCGCCTGGGCGCCCGCCCGTCTCGGCCGCCCTTCCCGGATCGGCCGTCAGCGAGTGGCGCGGCTGCGCGTCTTCGCCTCCAGCTCGGAGGCGAGCACTCCGCGCTGGCGCTCCGTGAACCTGCCCAGCTCACGGTTTTCGTTCAGAGCCAGCGAGAAGAGGAACTTCCGCGCGCGCGTCCGGCCCCAGCGACGCTGGCTCCGGAGCAGTTCGCCCACGGTCATGGTCTCGACCTCCCAGGGACAGTCACGGACGATCTCCGCCACATCGACGTCGCCCCCCGCGACGGCTCGTTTGAGCGCCGCACGAGCCAACCGCACGCGGTTGGCGTGTGCAAGCGCTTCCATGTGCTGCGGCATCGCGGCAGGGGCAAGGGTCGAAGCAGCTTCCATCGTCACTCCTCCTTTGAGTGGGGGATGAGATCGGGGGATATATCTCTCGCGCTTTAGCGATCCCCGCCGGCCCTGTCGGGCCGGTCTGGGATCGTCCGGGAGGAATCGAGCTCCTCTCCCGGCCGCTCCCTGCCCCGGGGTGCGTCCGGCGCGTTCGGCAACCTAAAGAAGTCGCGCCCCCCGCGTCAACAGTGGATCGGTCAAGGCGCCCACGGTTCGTTCGCTACGAGCAAGCTTTTCGTGCGCGTTCTCGTCTTGTCCGAAATCGAACAAGTGATAAATCCCCCGGCGGGGGGAGGAGCGTGGCTTGTCCCGGCCCGGTCGAGGTCCCGTTGCTATCGGGACCGGGGGAGGTCGGGGAAGTCGGCGATCACCTCGCCGATCGTCTCCAGCGCCCGGTCGAGATGGGCTCGCTCATGGGTCGCCATCAGCGAGGTCCGTAGCAAGGCGCCGCTCGGCGGCACCGCCGGGTGGATGGCGACGTTGGTGTAGACGCCCGCGGCGAACAGCGCCTTCCACAACAGCACCGCCTGCCAGTCCTCGCCGACGACCACAGGCACCACCGGGGTGGTCGCCTCGCTGCCGTCCGGCAACGTCCCGGGCTCGACCACCTGGAGGCCGAGGTCACGGAACCCGTGGCGCAGGTAGCGCGCGTTGTCGAGCAGCCTCTCCATCAGCTGCGGCCCCTCGGAGCGGATGATCCGCAGCGCTCCCAGCGCCGCCCCGATCGCGGCCGGGACCGCCGAGGCGGTGAAGATGAACGGGCGCGAGGCGATCCGCAGGTACTCGACCACGTCAGCCGGGCCGGCGATGAAGCCGCCGCAGGAGGCGAGGCTCTTCGAGAACGTGCCCATCCGCAGGTCGACCCGGTCCTCGAGCGCGAACAGCTCCGCGGTGCCCGCCCCGCGAGCGCCCAGCACGCCGACCGCGTGCGCCTCGTCGACCATCAGCCGAGCCCCGAAGCGCTCACACAGCTCGACGATCGCGGGCAGGTCGCACAGGTCGCCCTCCATCGAGAAGACCCCGTCGACCACCACCAAGACCCCGCCTCCGTCCTCGGCGGCGCGCTCGAGCATCCGCTCGAGCTTGTCCATGCGGTTGTGGCGGAACGGGCGCAGCTTCGCCCCGGAGAGCCTGCAGCCGTCGAGGATCGAGGCGTGGTCGCCGGAGTCGCAGACCACCGTGTCGCCCGGCTCGAGGATCGTCCCCAGCGAGCCCACGTTCGCCTGGTGGCCGGTGGTGAAGACGATCACGTCCTCCGTTGCCATCCAGTCGGAGAGCTCGCGCTCGAGGTCGAGGTGAAGGGGGGTGGTCCCGTTGAGCAGCCGCGAACCGGTGAGCCCGGTGCCGTAGGTCTCGAGCGCCTCGCGGGCGGCCTGCTTCACCCGCGGGTCGCCGGTGAGCCCGAGGTAGTTGTTGGAGCCGAGCATGATCGTCTCGCGCCCCTCCATCTCGACCACCGGCCCGGCCTCGGAGGTGAGCAGGCGGAAGTAGGGCAGCAGGTCGGCCTCCTTGGCCTGCTCGAGCTGCTCGGCGCGCTCGTGGGTGCGCGCCTTCTCGAACACATCCACGGCGACACGGGTGGTCTCGCTCACGGCGGGAAGTGTAGGTTGCGCTGCCGTGTCCGCCGTCTCCGTGCGCCCGGTTCGCGGCCGCCGCGACCTCGATCGGTTCATCAAGCTGCCGTTTCGCCTCCGCCGCGACGACCCGGTCTGGGTCCCTCCGCTGATCTTCGAGCGGCGCCACTTCCTCGATCGGCGCAAGAACCCCTACTTCGAGCACGCCGAGGCCGAGTACTACCTGGCCGAACGCGACGGCGAGGTGGTCGGCCGGATCACCGCCCAGATCGACCGCCGCTGGGACGAGTTCCAGGGCGGCAACGACGGCATGTTCGGCTTCATCGAGCTCGAGGACGACCCGGAGGTCGCCCGGACGCTGATCGACGCGGCGTCGGGCTGGCTGCGCGAGCGCGGCCGCGAGCGGATGCTCGGGCCGATGGACTTCACCACCAACGACCAGGTCGGGCTGTTGATCGAGGGCTACGACGAGCCGTCGATGATCCTCGAGCCCTGGCACCCGCCGTACTACCGCGAGCGGCTCGAGGAACTCGGGCTGACCAAGGCGATGGACCTCCAGATGTGGCGGCTCTACTTCGGCCAGCTCAAGGAGGGCGAGCGGTTCGACGCGATGATCCACGCCGCCGCCGAGCACTCGCGCGAGCAGGGCGTGACCGTGCGCCACATGCGCAAGCGCGACCTCGAGGCCGAGGTCGCCCGCTTCATGGGCGTCTACAACGAGGCCTGGGGCGCCAATTGGGGGTTCGTCCCGATCACCGAAGCCGAGGTCAAGTTCCAGGCCAAGAACCTGCGCCCCGTCCTCGACGAGAACTGGGCGATGATCGCCGAGAGGGACGGCGAGGTGGTCGGCGCCGCGCTCACCCTTCCCGACGTCGACCAGGCGCTCGCGAGGATGAACGGCCGGCTGCTGCCGTTCGGCTGGTGGCACTTCCTGCGCCGGCGCCGTTACATCGACCGCCTGCGGGTCTTCGCTCTCGGGGTGCTGCCCGAGTACCAGCACCTCGGCGTCGCGGCGGCGCTCTATCAGCGCCACTGGGAGATCGCACAGGACGTCGGCCCGCCCGGCGGCCACACCGGCTGGATGCTGGAGACGAACGAGCCGATGAACCGGGCGATGGAGGGGATGGGGGGCACGATCGCGCAGCGCTACCGGATCTACGAGCGGGCGCTCTAGCCGGTCTTCGTAACCGAGCGGTACGTTGGCCGCGATAGTCGCGGCCAAGGTGCCACTCGGCGGTACACGCCGCATCTTGCGGGCTTCGGCCCTCGCCGCCGTCAGCGTCCGGGTCTAGAGTGTGGGCGATGGCGGAGGAGCTCCTGGAGAGCGAGGCGATCGAGATGCCGGCGATCGAGCAGGAGGCGACGCCCGGCGATCAGGCAGCCCGGCCGCTGCCCGATCGGCCGCGCTCCGGGACGGAGGTATCGGTCTGGCGCGACGAGGTGCGCACCGCGGCGCTGGCGGCCGCGGGCGGGCTCGTCGCCGGCGCCGCGACCGTCGCC
>JBOGZD010000150.1:0-5417 GCA_050697155.1 Solirubrobacterales bacterium
GAGCTCGATCACCTCGACCAGGCGCTCGTCCGGCGATGTGCCGCCCGCGACCAGGCCCTCGTCCTCGAGCCGGCGGCGGAGCATGTTGTTGACCTCGTAGCGATGGCGGTGGCGCTTGTAGATCACCGCCTCGCCGAAGATCTCCCGTGCCCGGGTGCCGTCGTGGAGCTTCACCGGGTCGGCGCCGAGGCGCATCGTGCCGCCCATGTCGGAGACCTCCTTCTGCTCGGGCAGCAGGTCGACGACCGGGAACGGCGTCTCGGGGTCGAACTCGGCCGAGTTGGCGCCGTCCAGTCCGGCGACGTGGCGGGCGAACTCGATCACCGCGATCTGCATCCCCAGGCAGATGCCCAGGTAAGGGATCCCCCGCTCGCGCGCGATCCGGGCCGCGGCGATCTTGCCCTCGATCCCGCGCTCGCCGAAGCCGCCGGGGATCAGGATCCCGTCGGCGCCGTCGAGGCGGTCCGCCTCGAAGTCCTCGGAGTCGACCAGCTCGACCTCGACGTTGGTGCCGTGGTGGTAGCCGCCGTGGCTGAGCGCCTCGACCACCGACCTGTACGCGTCGGCGAGCCGGACGTACTTGCCGACCAGGGCGATCCTGGTGGTCCCATCGCAGGCGTCGGCCCGGCGCACGAGCTCCTCCCACTCGCCGAGCTCGGGCGGGTCGGCTTCGATCCCGAAGTGGTCGAGGACGAGGTCGTCGGCGCCCTCGGCCCGCAGCACCAGCGGCACCTTGTAGACGTTGTCGACGTCGCGGGCCGAGATCACCGCCTCCTCGGGGACGCTGCCGAACAGCGCGATCTTGCGCCGGATGTCGCGGTCGAGACCGCGCTCCGAGCGGCAGACGAGCGCGTGCGGTTGGATCCCGATCCGCCGCAGCTCGTTGACCGAGTGCTGGGTCGGCTTCGTCTTCATCTCACCGGCGTGGCCGATGTAGGGGACCAGGGTGAGGTGGACGAACATGCACCGCTTGGACCCCAGCTCGGCATAGAGCTGGCGGATCGCCTCCAGGAACGGAAGCGACTCGATGTCGCCGACCGTGCCGCCGATCTCGGTGATCACGAAGTCGACGGCCTGTGACTCGGCGACGATCAGGATCCGCTGCTTGATCTCGTCGGTGATGTGAGGGATCACCTGCACGGTGGCGCCGAGGTAGTCGCCGCGGCGCTCGCGCCGGATCACCGAGTTGTAGACCGCGCCCGCGGTCACGTTCGAGGCCCGCGAGGTGTTCTCGTCGGTGAAGCGCTCGTAGTGGCCGAGGTCGAGGTCGGTCTCGGCGCCGTCCTCGGTGACGAACACCTCGCCGTGCTGGAACGGGCTCATCGTTCCCGGGTCGACGTTGATGTAGGGGTCGAACTTCTGCAGCTGGACGCGGAAGCCGCGGCTGACCAGCAGCCGGCCGATCGACGCCGCGGCGATGCCCTTGCCGAGCGAGGAGACGACGCCGCCGGTGACGAAGATGAACCTGGTTTCCGACGGTTTCATCGAGAGCTAACCCTGCCGAGCGAGTCTAGAGCGCGGAGCAGCGGAACGCGGTCGATCGTCTCCGAGATCGATCGGAACTCCCCGTAGACGGTCAGCGCGGCGACCACGCCGAGCGCGACCAGCCGGCCGTCGTCGCCGAGCGAGACCAGCAAGGCGACTCCCGCCGTCGCCCCGATCAGGTTCGAGCCGGCGTCGCCGAGCATCGCCCGCTCGCGCAGCGTGTATGGCGCCAGGACCAGCACCGGCCCGATGAACAGCCCGAGCAGCTCCAGCGGCTCGACCGTCCAAGCGCCGATGCAGAGCCCGGCGAGCAGCAGGCAGAAGGCCTTCTCCACCCGGCCCGGGCGCAGGTCGAGCAGGTTGAAGAGGTTGGTCGCGAGCAGCAGCAGGGCGAGGTCGGCGACGTACTCGAGCCCCTCGCGCCCACGGCCCGAGACGGCGTAGGCCGCCAGCGCCAGCGCCCCCGCCGCCTTGATCGCCCCGGTCGAGAAGCGCCCAGCGAGCACCGCGGTCGCGTGCCCGCGCCAGCCGCGCGCGGTGTCCGCGACCGCGCCGCGCCCGAGCGCGTCGTCGAGCAGGCCAAGCAGCGCCACCCCGAGCACGTAGACGATCCAGCGACGCAGCTCGGGATCGAGCAGGTCGAGGTCGGCGCGGTCGTCGAGCACGGCGAGCGGCGCGAGCGCGAGCAGCGAGCAGGCGACCAGCACCGCGCCGGCCGGAAACGTGACCCGCAAGCCGCGATAGTTCTCGCGCACCAGCCCCGAACGGGCCATGTCGCGAAGCCACGGCCCGGCCGCCAGCGCCGCCAGCGCGGCGGAGAGGAACAGGGCTGAGAGCATCAGCCGCGGACGCTCAAGCCGGCGCAGCCGGAGGTCGCGAGCAGGTCCGGCAGCAGGCCGTCGGCCGACTCCTTGGTGCCGAAGTTGCCCTCGGCGCCGCAGAGCGCGTAGACCAGCGCGACCCGGCCGGAGAGCTCCTCGATGTTGTCGACGGTCGGGACGTCGCGCTGGACGAAGAACGGCACCGACGACTCCTCCGCATCCGAGCGCTCCACGCCGACCAGGTTGGGCCCGGTCGTCCCGCGGCGCAGGCCGGCATGAAGCCCGTCGACGAGGCCCTGCTCGAGCCGGTCCGTGTTCGCGGCGTCGCGGCCCTCGAGGCCGGCCGGGCGGCCCTGGACCACGACCACCGCGTCGACCCCACGCGGGTCGCCGCTGTAGCGGGAGAACAGCACTGCGCGCAGATCGTCGAAGCGCGATCCGCCCTCGACCAGCAGCCGCCCCGCGCGATGCGACGCGGCCTCCAGCGCCTCGGCGCGCGAGAGGCCCACCGCGCCCGTCCCCGCCGCCTCGACGAGCGCTTCGCCGTCGGGCGGCTCGCGGATCACCGCAACCTCGGCCAGGGACGCCCCGGTGCCCTGCAGGGCCTCGCGGACGTCCGTGGTCAGCTCGTCGCCGAGGCTCCCGAGGGCGATCAGGCCGACGTCGGCGCCGAGCAGTCGACCGGCGACCAGCGCCGGATGGGCGAGGCGTCCGAACTCACCCTCCTCCCCTAACTCGGCCTCGAGCGCCTCGACCTCGGCCCGGGACTCCTCGAGGTCGGACTCGAGGCTGGCCTCGAGGTCCTCGGCGGTGCCCGAGACGACGTCGGAGCCGAGCCCGACTCCGATCAGGATCCCGATCGCCAGGGCGACGAACACGGCCGCGAGCGAGGCCGCGTGGTACCGGCCCGAATAGCCCATCAGATGCCCAGCGAGACCTTGATCCTGAGCCAGACCAGGTCGAAGAACTCGGCCAGCGCCGGCGAGCTGAGGACGACGATCACCACCAGCAGCAACGAGGCGGCGATGAACAGCCCCAGCTGCCAGCCGCGCACTCCGGGGTTGTAGAGGCGGCTCACGCCCTTTGCGTCGACCAGGGTCTCGCCGATCCGCAGCCTGGTGAGGAAGGTCGAGGACATCCCGGCGCGGTTCTTGTCCAGGAATTCGGTGAGGTTGAAGTGGGCCCCCACGCTGACGATCAGCTCGGCGCCGTTCTCGTGCGCGAGCAGCATCGCGACGTCCTGACTGGTGCCGACCGCCGGCACCACCACGTACGGAAGCCCGAGCCGCTCGAGGCGCTCGGAGCCGGGCGCCTCGCCGTCGCTGTAGGCGTGCACGATCAGCTCGGCGCCGGATTCGAGAACCGTGTCGGTGGCGGAGTCCATGTCGCCGAGGACGACGTCGGGGGAGAACCCCTCCTCCAGGATCGCGTCGGCGCCGCCGTCGACGCCGACCAGGACCGGATCGGTGTCCTCGATGTAGGCGCGCAGCGTCTGCAGGTCGCGGCGGTAGGTGGTGCCGCGGACCACGATCAGCGCGTGGCGGTCGCGAAACCGGGTGCGCACCGAGGGCAGCTCGACCCGGCCCGCAAGCAGGTCGCGCTCCTCGCGGATGTGCTCGATCGTGTTCTCGGCAAAGCTCGCCAGCGCCTCGTCGATGCGCTCACGCTGGCGTTCGATCTGCTCGGTGGCCTCGGTGAGGCCGATCACCCGGCCGGTCGCGAGCGGGCCGTCGTCGGTGCGAAGGCTGCCGCCCTCGACCACCAGCTCGTCGCCGTCGCGAAGCTCCTCGAACAGCGGGGCCGCGGGGGCGTCGACGAGGCGGACCCCCGCGCGGGCGAGGACCAGCGGGCCCGGGTTCGGATAGCGGTCGGTGGACGAGCGCGAGACGTTGACGACCGCCACGCACCCGCTCGCAGCGAGGTCCTCGGCGGCGATCCGGTCGAGGTCGGCGTGGTCGATCACGGCGATGTCCCCCGGGCCGATGCGCTTGACCAGGTCCTTGGTCCTGCGCCCCAGCCGCGCCCGGCCGCGGATCGGAGGGTCGCTCACGCGCGGGAAATCGATCTCGGGCCCGCGCAGCAGCGCGCGGGCCCGGCTACGGAGGGCCATGTGCGGCGATTATGCGGCTTTCAGAAGCTCCTTCGCATGGCGGCTGGCGGCCCTGTCGCCGCGCTCGCCGCCGAGCATGCGGGCGATCTCGGCGACCAGCTCCTCGCCGACGACGCGCTCGACCGTCGCCCGGGCCTCACCCTCAACCGTCTGCTTCTCGATCCGGAAGTGGGTCGAGGCGAGCGAGGCCACCTGAGCCAGGTGGGTGATGCAGATCAGCTGCCGCGCCTCGCCGAGACGGCGCAGCCGCGCCCCGACGGCGCGCGCCGTGTTGCCCCCGACGCCGGCGTCGATCTCGTCGAAGACCAGCGTCTCGGTGGCCTCCCCCTGTCCGAGCCCGGTCAGCGCGAGCATGATCCGCGACAGCTCACCACCAGAGGCCGCATCGCGAAGCGGCGAGACCGGCATCCCGGGGTTGGTGGCGACGCGAAGCTCGACCGTCTCGGCCCCGCCCGGCCCGTAGTCACCCGCGTCCAGCGGCTCGAGCGCGACCTCGAGCTCGGCGCCGTCCATCGCCAGCTCGGCGAGCTCGGCCGCCACCCTGCTCTCGAGCTCGCCCGCGGCCCGCCGCCTGCCCGCGCTGAGCTCGGCGGCGAGGCCGGCCCGCTGCCGGGAGGCCTTCGCCAGGCGCAGCTCGAGCTCCTCCGCGACCTCCCCGGCGTTGGCGAGCCGCTCGATCTCGGCTCGGCAGCGCTCGGCGTGGTCGAGCACCTCCTCGATCGAGCCGCCGTGCTTTCGCTTCAGGCGGTCGAGCGCGCCGAGGCGCTCCTCGACCGCCTCCAGCCGTCCCGGCTCGAGCTCGATCGTCTCCAGATACTCGCGCGCCGAGCTGGCGAGATCACCGAGCTCGATCGCGAGCGACGCGACGCGGTCGGCGATCGCGTCGAGCGCCGGGTCGACCCCGCGGGCGGCGTCGAGCTCCGCCTCGGCGCGGGCGAGCAGCATCGCGGCGCCGCCGCCCTCGCGCCCGGACACGCCGGCCCCGGGCTCCTCGTCGGGAC
>JBOGZD010000151.1:0-5358 GCA_050697155.1 Solirubrobacterales bacterium
TCGCCCGCCATCTCGCGCAGCTGGTCGGCATCGACGCCGCTGATGAGCCCGGCGACCAGTCGGCCTGGGCGCTGAGGCGGCTGCTGGAGCTGCTGGCGGGGTCGGGACCGGTGATCGCCGTGGTAGATGACCTTCACTGGGGAGAGCAGAAGCTGCTCGACCTGCTGCTCCAGGTGGCCGCCGAGGTCAGCGGCCCGGTGCTGGTGGCGTACATGGCCAGGTTCGACCTGCTCGAGCGCCGCCCCGACTGGGAGCGCGCCTGCCCGACGACGATCGCGCTCAAGCCACTGCACGCGAGCGAGATCGAGGAGCTGGTCGAGCAGCTGATCGGCGACGCGCTGCCGACGGCGTTTCGCGCCCGCCTGGTCGAGCTCGCGGCCGGCAACCCGCTGTTCGTCGAGCAGGTCCTGCACATGCTGGTGGACGAAGGGCGCCTGCGGATCGACGGCGACGGGTGGGAGGCCTCAGACGACGCCGCGGAGATCGAGGTCCCGCCCTCGATCGAGGCGATCCTCGCCGCCCGCATCGACCACCTCAGCGGCCCCGAGCGCGCCTGCGCCGAGTGCGCGGGGGTGGTCGGGATGGAGTTCTCGGCCTCCGCTCTAGAGGAGATCGTCGGCGAGTCTGCATCGCGGTCGCTGGCCTCCCTCGCGCGCAAGCTGGTGATCGAGCCGGTGCGGCGCCCAGGCGCCGGCGAGGGCATGCTCCGCTTCCGCCACCTGTTGCTGCGCGAGGCCGTCTACGAGGCGATCCCGAAGTCGCGTCGGGCCGACCTCCATGAGCGGGTCGGGGAGTGGCTGCTCGGCTGGGCCGACGAGCGCCTTGGCGAGATCGAGGAGATCGTCGGCTATCACTTCGAGGCCGCGGCCCGCTACAGCTCCGAGCTGCTCACCGAGGGCGGGGACCCCGACCGGCTCGCAGGTCGGGCGGTCCAGCACCTGACCGCGGCCGGCAGGCGATCGGCCGCGCGGCAGGACGACCACGAGGCCGCCGGCTTCTTCCGCCGGGCGGTGAGCCTGCTCGGCGAGGGCAACCCGACCCGGCTCGAGCCGCTGCTCGAGCTCGGGTCGGCGTTGGTGCGCGGCGGGGACACCGGCTCGGCGGCGGCAGCGGTCGCCGACGCCCGCCGGGTGGCGACCAGCGCCGATGACCCGAGGCTCGACGCAGAGGTGCGCACGCTCGAGGCCAACCTGCGGCGGCTGGCCAACCCGCGCTGGTGGGCGGCGCACGGGCGCGCCGAGGCGAGCGAGCTGGCGCGGATCTACCGCGAGCTCGGCGACCCCGCGGGCAGCGCGAAGGCTTGGCACCTGCTCGGCAAGGCGCATTCGGATCGCGGCGAGCAGGCGGCCTCGCAGGAGGCGTTCGAGCACGCGCTCGAGTTCGCGCAGGAGGCCGGCGACGCCGGGATCGAGGCCTGGATCCGCTACTGGCTGATCCAGTCGGCGGTCTTCGGGCCGACGCGGTGCGAGGAGGTGGTCGCGCGCGGGCGCGAGGACCTTGCCTGGGCACGCGCGCACCGCAATCGCTCGCTCGAGGGCAGCATCCAGGCGCGGATCGGCGAGATGCTGGCGCGCTCGGGGCGGGCCGCCGCCGCGGCCGAGGCGTTCGCCGAGGCGCGCCGCATCTTCGACGAGATCGGTCGCCCCTCCCACATCGCCTACCTCGCGCTGTCCGTCGCCGCTGTCGAGCCCCTCGCCTCCGATCCCGCCGCCGCCGAGCGCGAGCTGCGGCCGTCGTTCGAGTTCTTCGAGGAGGTCGGCGCCGAGCACATCCTGGCCAGCGTCGCGCCGATGCTGGCGGCGGCGCTGGTGCCACAGGGCCGCACCGACGAGGCGCTCGAGCTGACCGAGCTGGCCGAGCGGATCGCCGCCCCCGACGATCTCGATGGGCAGGTCAAGTGGCGGCTCGCGCGGGCGTCCGCGCTGGCGCTCGGCGGCGACCACGCCGTTGCGGAGCGACACGCGCGCGAGGCCTGCGCGCTCGCCTCGCCGACCGACTCCGTGCTGCTCGAGGCCGACGCCCACGCCGGCCTGGGCTCGGTCCTGATCGCGGGCGGCGCGGCCGGCGAGGCGAGCGCGCCGATCGAGCGCGCCGCCGATCTCTACGAGGCCAAGGGCGACTCGGTCTCGACCGCCCGCTGGCGCGCGACCCTCGCCGACCTCGCCCGCACCGGCTAGTAGATCCCGGCTGCGGCCTTGGCGTCGACCTCGTCGAGGTAGGCGTCCATGCGCGCGAAGGACCCCTCGCGGATCTGCCAGACATGATGGATCACGAAGTCGATCTGCTCCTCGCTGGCGCGGCCGCGTCCGGTCGCGCGCATGCGCGCGTAGATCCGGTCGCCGCTTTCTGTGATCTCCAGCGGCTCGAACCGAAACCCCTCCCAGAGACGCTCGAATCCGCGCATGAAGTGCACGAAGTCATCCCTGCTGGTCGCCGACTTCGGCCCCGGGATCTCCGCCGCCTCGTGCCACTCGAAGTCCGGGGTCAGCATCGCGACCAGCGTGTCGGCGTCCCCCTCGTTGAAGGCCTCATAGCCGGTCTTCGTGCGCTCGATCATGCCCCCCATCGGACATCCGATTATGACCCTTGCGTCCCCGGGATTCGGGGACGTCACGCTCGCCGGCCGAGGTCCGCGCGTGACCCGACGCGGACGCCTCGACCGCGGTGACGGCCCGGTCGACGCGCAGTTCGCCGGGGCCTGACTAGGTCTCGCAGCCGGGGACCACGTTTTCGCCGCCGCCGCGACAGCGGTCGCGGTTGAGTCCGCCGCGTAGCACGTCGTTCCCTCCGGCGCCGCGCAGGTCGTCTTTTGCCGCCGCGACCCTTGAGTAGCGAGCGCGTCTCCGCCGGCGCCCGCGGTCGCACTGGTGGAGCTCAGCGTGCGAGCCGAGGTGGCCGAGCAGCGTGCGGGCGTCGTCCGTGAGCTCGATCTCGATTGTCGTCCGCTCAGCCCTCGGTGAGCGCCTCGGGCAGCTCGTCGCGCGAGGAGATCTCCAGCTTTCGGTAGGCGTTCGAGAGATGCATCTCGACCGTGCGCAGGGTGACGAAAAGGGCCTGGGCGATCTCCTTGTTCCTCATCCCCTCGGCCGCCAGATCCGCCACCCGGCGCTCGGCCGGCGTCAGCGCATCGCGGCCTGTGGCTGCGATCCGCCGTGGCCGGGCCCCGGCCAGGCGGAGCTCGTCCCGTGCGTGGTCGACCAGCGCCGTCGCCCCACACCGATGCGCGCGGTCCATGCCCTCCCGCAGGCGCTCGACCGCGGCGGAGCGGGTGCCCGCGCGCCGCAGCGCCGCTCCGAGGTCGACCAGCGCCCGTGCGTGCTCGAGCCTCGCGCCCGAGTCAGCGAGGGCGGCGACCGCATCCTCGAGCAGCTCAACTACCCGCCCGCGGCCCTCCACCGCTCCGAGCGTCCGTAGAGCAGTCCCGATCGGTGCCGGCGCACCGAAGCGGCGGGCCAGCTCCAGCTCACGCTCGGCCAGCTCGCGTGCCTCGGCGCTCTGCCCGGTCGCCGCCCTGGCAAGTGCGGCCAGAGACCGCCACGGAACCGGGACGACCCCCGCCGCCGCTCCCCATTCCTCCTCCCAGCGTGCGCAGGCGAGCAGCTCCTCCAGCGCCGCGTCAGGTCGGCGCTCGGCGATCAGCAGCCTGGCCCGGCTCTCGCGAAGCGTCTGGATCGGCGTTACCTCCGGGTTGTAGAGGCCGTCCTCGATTCCATGCAAGGCCTCGCGCGCCGCGGCCAGCTCGCGTCGCTCGACCAGGACGGAGCAGAGCGTCGCCGCGGCAAGCGGGTGCGGGATGCCACGCCCCGGCTCGGCGGCGAGCTCCAGGCAGGCGCGGGCGTCGGCCTCGGCGCTGGCGAGATCCCCGGCCCGGTAGCAGATCAAGGCGCGGAAGGCTGACGCGCGCGCTAAGACGATCCGAGAGCCATGGGCGCGTGCACGAGCGACGGCATCGTCGACCGCCTCGCGTGCGGCGTCGAGACGTCCCGCGTGAACCAGCGTCAGGATCGACGGGCTCGCGAGCGGCATGTCGGTGGTGACCTCCTCGCGCAGGAGCTGGCCCCCTGCCAGCGCCTGCGAGGCGAGTCCGGCTGCCTTCGCCGGGTCGCCGTCCGAGATCAAGGCGTCCACCGCCAGCACCGAGAGGAGCGGCCGGGCTCGGTCGGCGGGAAGCGCCGCCAACCGCGAGCGAGCATCAGCCAGGCGGCGTGCGACGAGACGCCTGGCGGAGGGTGTGGTCACGCCGGCGAGCAGCAGCAGCGCCTCGAGCCGAGCGGACATGCCCGGATCGTCGAGGCCGTCCAGGGAACGTTCGAGCGTCGCGATCGCCTCCTCCAATTCGACGCCTGGCCACAGCAGCGCGGTGGCGAGCTGGAGGCCGGCGACCGCGCGCTGCGGCTGGCGCTCGGCGAGCTCGAACGCTTCACGCATCAGATCGAGGCCTTCGGGCTCCCCGGCTCGGGTCGCCGCCGAGCCGAGTTCGGCCAGCAACTCGGGACGGGACGCCCTCGCGGGCGTCTCGGCCAGCGCCCGCCGCAGGTAGCGCGCCGCCGTCTCCGGCGCCCCCCGCGAGAGCGCGGCGCGCGCCGCGTCCCGAAGCGGGCCCACGGCTCCCTCCTCGCCGGTTGCGTCGGTGGCGAGCAGGTGCACAGCCACCGATTCGGGCGCCGCGCCCTGGTCGGCGAGGAGCCGGGCTGCGCGGGCGTGCATGGCGCCGCGCGCCGATCTCGGGATCTCCTCGTAGACCGCGGTCCTGACGATCGGATGGACGAACCGCAGGCGGCTCCCGGTCTCGAGGACCCGGGCCTCCGCGAGCGCGTCCGCGGCGGCCCCAGCCGTCGCGCGGTCGATGCCCGCCAGGGTCGCGGCGGCGGGGAGGCCGGCGCTTTCGCCGAGCACCGCCACTGCGCGGCAGAGCGAGGCGGCGGCTGGCTGCAGGCGTCCGACCCGGAGCAGGATCGCGGCCGCGATTCGGTCGGAGGCGAGGCGCTTCACCGTGTCGGCGTCGATCTGGTCGAGGCGACGCTGCTCGTTGCGCAGCTCCTCGACCAGCTCGACGAGCAGGAACGGATTGCCCCCGGTTGCCTCGCGACAGGCGCTGGACAGCCCACCGTCCGCTGTCGTGCCGAGGATCTCGCCGACGATGCTCTCGACCGCCTCCTGGCTGAGGGCGCCGGGACGAAGCACGGGGGGGCTGGCCTCGAGCACGAGAGCGCGCAGGAGCTCCGGCTCGACGCTGGCCTCCCCGGTGCGGACGGTGATGGCGATCGCCGTGGGCAGACCCTCGAGCCTTCTCGAGAGATAGATCAGGAACCGCTGCGAGGGCCCGTCGGCCCAATGGTCGTCGTCGATCGCGAGCAG
>JBOGZD010000152.1:0-5336 GCA_050697155.1 Solirubrobacterales bacterium
TGAGCCGTTCGAGTGGGACTTCACCCGCCACGACCTGCGCGCCCTGATGGCGCGCCTCTCAGAGCGCGAGCCTCAACTACGGTTGGTCGCCTGATGGTCGAACGAACTTACGGACGGCAGTACTAGGTGTAAGACCCGACCACGTTGTTCAGCTCGGCGAGCCGAGCTCCGGGCGGCCTCTTGCCGAGGGAGCCATGTGGTCGGCGCCAGTTATAGAACTCGAGCCAGGCGGATAGCGCCGCGGTCCGCTCGGCCGATGAGCGGTAGATCGCCCCGTAGGCCCAGCCACCGAGCATCGTGCGGATGAAGCGCTCGGCCTTGCCGTTGGTCCGGGGCCGGTAGGCCGGGTCCGGATGTGGCGGATCGAAAGCGCCCGGCAGGCGATCGCGTGCACCGTCGAGCGATAGGCCGAACCGTTATCGGTCATCAGCCGCTCGACGGTGATCCCGCGCGCTCGGTAGAAGGCGACCGCGCGGCGCAGGAAGCCGATCGCCGTCTTTGCCTTCTCGTCTGCGAGCACCTCGACGTAGGCGAGGCGGGTGGCGTCGTCGACGCAGACGTGGACGAACTCCCAGCCCTTCTTGCCCGAGTCGCGGCGATCAGAGCGGCTGCCCGTGACTCGGTGCCCGGGGCGGATGATCCGCCCGAGCTTCTTGACGTCGATGTGGATGAGCTCGCCCGGGCGCTTGCGCTCGTAGCGGTTCGGGGGCTCGGGCGGCTCCAGCCGCGAGCGCTTGCCGAGGCCGATCCGCTTGAGGATCCCGGAGACGGTCGAGAGCGCCATCCCCAGGCACTCGGCGATCTCGGCGCCGGTCATCGTCAGCTGCCGCAGCTGGGCGATCATCTGGATGCGGCGCTCGTCGGTGCGGTTGGCGACCGTCTCCGGCGCCGAGGAGCGGTCGGCGAGGCCCGCCTCTCCCTCTGAGCGGAAGCGGCCGACCCACTTCGAGCAGGTGCGCTCGCTGACTCCGGCGGCCTCGGCCGCCTCCGTCAGCGACCACCCCTCCTCGACTACCCGGCGAGCCATCAGGGCCCTGCCCTTCGGGCCGAGGGGAGCGTTAGCGTGCAACTTCATCCGGAAACCTCCTTGGGTCTGGGTGGCTTTGACACCCCCAGCCTCCAAGGAGGCCCGGATGAACAACGTGCTTAGGAACTACATCTAGGGCGCGCGATCTCACGAAGGCGCCCTCTCGCGACCCATGCGGACAGGCCGCTTTTGCGCCGACCGGAACCCACTGCTCCCTTGCGCGAGGACCGACACTGTGCCGGGACGCTGACCCGTGCGTTCGTGGTCGGCTTCGGGGGCCTTCACCTTCCGCGGACGCCGGAGCTCGACGGCGTCATCACCAAGACGGGGGTCCTCAGAGCCAATGCCGCAGGCTTGCTGCGCCTTCCCCCGGGTGCTCGCCGAGCATGCGATCGAGGGCCCTGACCATCCGGCCGATCGTGCGACGGTTTCCGCGCGGGAACTTGGTCGGATCGATGAAGACGACGCCGAAGTGCTCGCGACCGAGCTGGTCGTAGCCGCTGGCAATCGCCGCGAAGTCACCGATGTTCTCCGTGACCACGGCGCGTCGCTCGAGCTGCGCCGCCTCGAACAGATCTGGGTCGGGGAGCGCACGAAGCTCTGGCCGCTCGGCGACCGCCGCCACGTCGTGGCCGCGACGACGCAGCGGCTCCGCGAGGGCGGGCGGGTACATCTCGTCGACGAGCAGCCTCAAGGAAGCGCGGCCCGCGTCCGCTCCCAGGCCGCGCGCTCGCGCTCGGCCTCCGCGCGGTTGCGGGCGATCCGCTCGTCGATCTCGTCGCTGAAGTCGGCGTAGTAGCGAGCCGCGGTTCTGACCTGGCCCGGTGTGAGGTTGCCCCATCTTGCGGTGGCGGCGATCGCCTGCTCGCCGCTGAGCCCAGTGCCCCTGAGCGTCTCGATCACCTCCCAGACGTCGGGCCCGGCGGCGAGCGCGGCCCGGCGTCCCGTGGGGCCGTCCCGAAACGTGATCCCCGGATGGGCCTCCATGCGCAAGCCCTCGTCGATGAGTCGCTCGGCGGTCCGCGCCTTGGGCTCACCGCGGCGGCGGGCGCCTTCGTCAAGACGGGCGAGCGTTCGCTCGGCCATGCGGATGGAGAACGGTTTCTGCGGCGGGGGCGGGGACATGTAGTTCGGCGTAGTGTAGCCAACTACACGCACCCAAGACGCCGCGCTGGCGTCGACGCGCTGGCGTCGACGGCGATCGCCGCCGCGGGCTGGCACGCGGAGGGCGAATCCCCTGGCGTCCGCGACGTCTCCTGGGCGATCGCGGACTTCCTGCGTCCGGCCGAGTCGATCGGGGTGCTCGAGCCCCACTCAAGCGAGTCTCGCGGCAGCCCCGACCCGCTTGTGCTCACACGTGCCGGACGTGATGCGCTGATCGATGCCCTGCGCGCCCGGGCGCTCGCTCCCGCGCACGGCCTTTCCTGAGCGTCCGAGCGCGACGTGTCGGGCCGCAGCCGCCGCCCGCGCCGCTACGGTGCGGCGTCGTGTCCGCGACGTTGCGGGAGCTGCTTGACGCAAACACTGTTGCTCGCCTGGCCGGTTCGCGGTCGTTCGAGCGCGGTGAGCAATACGTCGATTGGGGTGCGGTCGGCCGGCTGCGGATCGGCGCCGAGAGCATCGCCGCGACCGTCCAGGGGACCCCACGCCTACGAGGTCCGGATCGCGGCCGAGGATGGGAGGCTCGCGTTCAGGTGCAGCTGCCCGGTGGGCGCGGACGGCGCGTTCTGCAAGCACTGCGTGGCGGTCGCCCTCTGCTGGCTGGGAGAGGACGCGCCGACGGGGCCGACGCACGAAGAGATACGCGCGCACCTGCTGTCGCTCGAGCGCGACCGGCTCGTCGACCCTGATCCTGGACCAGGCACGCGACGACGAGCGACTGGACGAGCGGCTGCAGCGCATGGTGGTCCGCGAGGGCGATGGCACCCGCGACGCGATTGCCCACCGCGCGCTGATCGATCGCGCCTTCGCGGTCCACGGGTTTGTCTCCTACCGCGACGCAGACGACTTCTTCCGCGGCATCGACGAGACGATCGATGGCCTCGATGAGCTGCTCGCTGACGGGCAAGCGGACGCGGTGATCGAGCTGATCGAGCAGGCGCTGGGCTCGCTGGAGGAGGCAATCGAGCGCGTGGACGACTCGGGCGGTGGGACGCAGGAGGTGATCGAGCGGCTCGAAGAGCTCCACCACCGCGCCTGTCTCGCGGCGCGCCCGGACCCCGCCGCGCTTGCCGAGCGCCTGCTGGCCCGGGAGCTCGAGACCGGCCTCGACCTCTTCGATCGCGCCGCCCTCGGCTACGCCGACGTGCTCGGCGAGACGGGCCTCGGCCGCTACCGAGAGCTGGCCGAGGAGCGCTGGGCGAGCATCCCGGAGCTTCGCCCGGGCGACAGCGACCGCGGCAGGTACGGAGAGCGGTTCCGGATCACGCGGGTCATGGAGGCGCTCGCCGAGCTCACCGGCGACCTCCAGCAGCTGATCGCGGTCCGCTCCCGCGACCTCTCGCAGGGCCACGACTTCCTCCGGATCGCCGAGTTGTGCGTCGAGCACGACGAGCCTGGGCTGGCGCTGGAGTGGGCCGAACGCGGCCTCGCGGCATTCCCGGAACGGCCGGATCCACGGCTGCGCGCGTTCGTCGCGGAGCGCTATCGCCGCGCCGGCCGCGTGGCGGAGGCACTTGAGCTGAGCTGGCGCGGCTTCACGGACCGCCCCACCCTCGACGCCTACCGGCCGCTCAAGGCCGACGCGGAGCGGGTCGGCGAGTGGGCGGCCCGCCGTGCCGCGGCGCTCGAGCTCCTTCGAGAGCGAGCGACGCCAGCGGCACGCTCGCCCGGGCGGCGGCCGCTGTCCCGCGACCGCTCGGAGCTCGTCCGCATCCTCCTCTGGGAGGGCGACGACGAGGCGGCCTGGGAGGAGGCAAGCGCCGGGGGCTGCTCGCCGGGGCTGTGGCTCGAGCTGGCGGAGCGGCGCCGGCGCTCCCATCCGCGCGACGCGCTCGCGGTCTACGAGCGCGAGGTGGAGCGGGCGATCGCCGGCCGCGACAAGCGCGCCTACGCGGAGGCGGTCGCGCTGATGGATCGCGTCCGCTCTGTGCTCGAGGAGATCGGCGAGGGCGACGCCTTCCCGCGCTACGTAGCCCGCGTGCGCGATGCGCACAAGCGCAAGCGCAATCTGCTCAGGCTCCTGGAGCCGATCACATAGCGCGTCTCGGGTGATCCCGATCCGGGTGGGTACAGGCCGAGGCCGTCGTCAGGATCGACGACGGCGCCGTTGCCGGCCGGTGCGCCCAGCGCGTCGGTGAGGGTCGGTGCCGCGTATCTGCCGGTCCCAGGAGTCCGGCAGCGACGCGAGCGCACGCACGTGGGCCTCGGGGTCGTAGCGGCCCTGGCTTTGGGTCGCGCTCCAGATCTGCTCGGCAACCGTGGAGCCGAGCATGTGCAGCACCTCATGGCGGTCGCGGCGGAGCTCGACCAGGCGCTTCGCGGTCGCGAAGGCTTCCGGCGGGTCATCCCCGATGATCTGGGCCGCGACGACCTCATGGATCGAGAGGTGGAGCCGGGGGTTCATCGTCTCGCCACCTACGCCGACCTCCTCGCGGTTCTGCGCGATCGCCTCGTCGAGCTCGGGATGAGCCAGGCGGATGAGCAGCGAGCGCTCCTCGATGTCCTCGGGATCCAGCAGCCGCAGGTTCCAGCCGCGATCCTCTGCACGCCGGCGGGCGGTGGCGTCGAGCGGCGGCACCGCCAGCGCGATCCGCTCGCCTCGGTCTGCCGACGACGCCATGGGGCGAACGTAGCGGATCCCCACGCGATCACCCGCGCCACGTGGTAGCAATCGAGGTAGCAATTTGAGCGAATCTCAGAAGACCTGAGAGCACTTCAAATGCCCGAAGTCCAGCTTGACCTCAACCGATCAGCGAGCGTCTCCGTCGAAGCCGACTCGCTGTCGGAATGCGCGAAACGCAGGCACCACCATCGCGGCATGGACACGCTCGCTCGGGACGAGCAACAGGACCCAGGCGGTCTCCGCTCGCTCCTCGCCCGCGCGAACCTCCGGAAGTTGGCCATGCCACCGGCGACGGAACCGCGCCGCCCGGATCAGGTAATATTGTCCGACAGAATAGATAACCTGGCCGGGTGGATCTCAGGTGGACCCGATCCGCAACCAGGCACCGGATTTCTCGTGTGACCGCGGCCACGAGAAACTCCCCACCTGTGGCCAGATAAATCCCCACCCGTCCGATCCCGTCGCGACGGTGCCGAGCTTCGGCATCAACGACGACGGGAGGCGGGATGAAGTCAGGCAGAGCGC
>JBOGZD010000153.1:0-5233 GCA_050697155.1 Solirubrobacterales bacterium
GAAGCGGAGCGAGCCGTAGGCGAGCGCAGCGAAGGGGCCGCCGCGCGCGCCGCGCCAAAGCGGGTCCCCGACCCCGAGCTGGTCGAGCGCCCGAAGCGGCGGCGCTTTACCGCCGAGTTCAAACTGCGGGTTCTGCGCGAGGCAGATGCCTGCACCCGCCCCGGCGAGACCGGCGCGCTTTTGCGCCGCGAGGGCCTCTACTCCTCGCACCTGTCGAGCTGGCGTAAGCAGCGCGAGGAGGGCGCGCTTCACGCACTCGCTCGCAAGCGCGGGCGAAAGCCACCAGACCCCCGAGACGCGAAGATCGCCGAGTTCGAGCGGCGCGCTGAGCGCGCTGAGCGCGAGCTCGCGACCGCGCAGCGGGTGATCGAGGTGCAGGGAAACGTCTCAGCGCTCTTGGGCGATCTGCTCGAGCCGGAGAGCGCGACCGAGAGGGGCGAGCGATGATCGAGCAGACCGTCGAGGAGCTGACGCCGCTGGTCGGCACCCGCCCTGCGTGCCGGGCGCTGGGAGCGTCCCCGGCGACGATCTACCGCCGCCGCCGCCCGCCCGAGCCGCGCCCGAAGCGCCCGCGCCCGGCGCCGGCCCGCTCGCTGTCGGCGACAGAGCGCCAGGCGGTGCTCGCCGAGCTGCGCTCGGAGCGCTTCGTCGACGCCTCGCCCGCCCAGGTCTGGGCGACGCTGATCGACGAGGGCCGCTACCTGGCCTCGGAGCGCACCATGTACCGGCTGCTCGCGGCCAACGGCGAGGTCCGCGAGCGCCGCGACCAGCTCACCCACCCGCCCTATGAGCGCCCCGAGCTGCTCGCCGAGCGCCCGAATGAGGTCTGGTCCTGGGACATCTCGAAGCTCAAGGGCCCGGCGAAGTGGACCTACTACTACCTCTACGTGATCCTCGACGTCTTCAGCCGCTACGCCGTCGGCTGGACCGTCGCCGAGCGCGAGTCGGCCGCGGTTGCCGAGGCGCTGATCGCCCAGGCCGCCGAGCAGCAGTCGATCGAACGCGGTCAGCTCACGGTGCACGCCGACCGCGGCTCCTCGATGCGCTCCAAGCCGGTCGCGATGCTGCTCGCCGACCTCGGCGTGACCAAGACGCACTCGCGGCCATACACCTCGACCGACAACCCCTACTCCGAGGCGCAGTTCAAGACGCTCAAGTACCGCCCCGGCTTCCCGGCCCGATTCGACTCGAGCAGGCGCGGGCGTTCTGCCGCACCTTCTTCGGCTACTACAACCACGAGCACCGCCACTCGGGGATCGGCCTGATGAGCCCGGCCACGGTCCACCAGGGCCGCGCCGAGGAGGCCCACGCCGCCCGCCGACGGGTGCTCGAAGCCGCCTACGCCGCGGCGCCCGAGCGCTTCGTGCGGGGCGCGCCGAAGCCGCCCACGCTGCCCGGGGCAGCGTGGATCAACAAGCCCGACGACGAGGAGGTTGCTCACTAAATTCGAACGCCGAGTGTCTCATTTGACTTGACAGGCTCCGATCGACCACACCACGATTTTCGCCGACTCAGAGCGGAGTCCTGCAATCTTATTTATCTACGGCTAAGCGCCGAGGCTCGAACGAGTTAGCCGGCTCCCCCCCGCCGCTCCGAAATATCAAAGGCAGCGGACAGCGTGCTGAATGTCTTTGATGACCTCGACACATCAAGGTGTATTGGTGACTGCCCGACTCCCTGGGAGGTCGTCTCGAATGGGATGCAAGACTTCGTCCACTATCTCCCCGCGGACTCCTCAAGCGGAAGGCAAGGAGACGACCGGGGCGGGGATCTCGATCGGATGGAGGCGAACCTCGAGGTCGGTACCAAGGGCATCGGCGAACCGCGCGAGCTGGCCGAGAGTGAGGTTCGCGCGACCCGCCTCGACGTTGGAGACGTACGGGACGGTGAGCGAGAGCCGCTCGGCGACCTCAGCCTGAGTAAGCCCAGCTGACTTGCGCGCCCGCCTGATCTCATCGCCCACGAGGCGCGCCGCCAGATCCGAAGTCCGTGTGCGCGGCATCAGTGGAGTGCCGCAGCGGAATCCCTCGCGGGATCCTCGAGCTCGACTCGCTCGATCTCGACGTCCTCGAGCGGGTTGCTGTCCTCGACGATCTCCGCCCACAGGTAAGGGGTCCGGTAGGCAGCGGCGAGACCACGTGCCCACTCCTCGCGATCCTCGGACATCGCGATCGACGCCCCGGTCCGCAGGTTGAGAGCGTGCTGATCCAGATCGACGACGCTCTCATCGCCTTCCACCTGGACGTTCCCTGAATCCGCGATCACGCGCGCGACCGTCTCGTAGCCGGAGAGATGACCTGACTCGTCGTGCGTGGGGCGCCGAAACTCAACGATGACCATGCGACTCCTCTCGTCCTTCGGACTCATCGACCAATCTAGTTAATCCCTTGAGTAAAGTCAAGTCTACAGCGCACCCGGTTGCAGGATCTCCTCGTCATTGCGAAGCCGACGCGCGCGCTCCCGCAGCGCATCGGTCCGGTCCGGCTCCACGTAGTCCGCGAGGCCGTGCAGGTTCGCATCGACGACGCCGCCCGCCGCCGCGCGCTCACCGTCGGTCAGCTCGCGGGAGCCGTGGAGCCACCGCCAGAGGCTCAGCTCGAGCGTTCCCGTGTTGTCGCCCGGACGGGCAAACGAGAAGCCGTGGTCGATCAGGTGGATCTGCTGCCGAGTCGTGTGCCAGAGGACGTTGCCCCGATTGCGGTCCTGCTGACCGATGAGGACATCGAAGAACGCGCCGGCTTCAGCCTGCTCCGGCACAGCCTGAAGGTACGCTCGCCTCCCCGGCTCCCCCGGCCGGAAGAGCGAGAGCGAGCCGACATCGCGAGAGCCGTCCGGTAGGCGCACGCTTCGCAACACCGTCGGGGCGATCATCTCGGCCCAGGGATCAGCCAGCTGCTTCGCGAGCTGCCACGCCGCGCACTCGGCGATCAGGGCTGACACGGGTGTCTGGCTGTAGTTCCGCAACGCTCGCTTGAGCGGCGTTGCCGCGTTCTGATAGGCGTTCACGGGCTTGAAGTACGTGAGCCGCCCGGTCTCGAGGACGACTTCGTACAGGTCGACAACGTGGCTCGCCCGGTCACGGTATGGCTCGACCCGTGCGGGGTGGGAGTCGGCCAGCTCGCGCTCGACATCTGTCGTCGCCTGGCACGCGTACAGCGCCTCGACTTGCTCCTGCTCCGTCACGGGAGCGCGATCGTAGGGGCGCTCATGGACGGCACCCGATCGATCAGAGCCCCGGGCGCCGCTGCCGCAGCACCCATCCCTCCAGGTCGGAGCGCAGGAACCGGAGGTGGCGCCCGACCTTGACGTGGGGAAGGCGGCCAGCACGGACGTACTCGTAGACGCTCGACCTTCTGACGCCAAGCAGGGATGCGACTTGCTCCGGCCGCAGCAGCGGCTCTGAGAGGACGCCGCTTCCATCGCCCGTGATCACGTCTGTTGCGGTCTCGTTGGCCATGCATCCCTTGTACGGGAAGTGGTCGCCGATTTGAAGACCCCCCTGTCCTGGGGCCGGAAAGGCTTGAACTACTGCTTCCCTCCCGTTCACGGAAGGCCGATTTTGGCTTGTTCAAGCGGTTTTCGGCCATCGAGCACGAAATTCCACGGAAGGGCAGCCGCGAAAAGTCTTCCGTGGAACTTGGCTTGTTCAAGCGGTTTTCGGCAAGTGCGAAAGTTCGCCGGAAGGGTTTGAGGGTTCCACGGCAACCCTTCCGTGGAACCGCCGGGCCCCCACGCGTCGGTCGGCCAATGCCTGCCTGTGCCCGCAGGCAAAGCGGGGCTCCGGCGACGCTACGCCGCGCGCGCCTCGACGATGAACGCCTCGTCACTGAGGGTCGAGCCCACGCGCTCGTTGACGAGTCGCACGGCCTGCTCTCGAACTTTCGAGCGCAGCGCGGCATCAGGGCCGTAGCCGGGTACGAACTCCGCCGACAGCGGCAGCCGAGTCCCGGCCCCGATCGGAGGAGAGACATCCGGCACATGGAGCCACTGCTTCTCGGCTTGGCCGATAACGAAGGCATTCAGCGTCTTTGCGTGATGCCGACGGCCCGGGAGTGGCGAGAGGCCGTCGCCCGAGTCACCCCAGGTCATGAGGATGGCGAGCCTCGCGGTGACTGGCATCGCTACCTCGAGCATGTTCGCGAGGCCCCAGGCGAAGGACGTGGGACCGGGCTTGCGCCCGTGCTCGCCCAAGGGCCACGCGATCAGGGGATGATCGGAGGTCGCCAGGACCGGAGCGTTGAACCGGATCAGGTTCCAGCGCGTGGAGCCGAGCAGGGTCTTGGCCCTCGGATTCATGCTGAGCATCCGGATCAGCCGCTGCGTGTCGCTCAGGATCCACTCCTCAACCTCGCGAAGCTCGTCCTCGGTAGAGGCCACGAACTCGCCGTCGACGAATGTGCCGCCGCGCTCTCGGGCTTCGGCGAGCGCGTTCCGGGTGTACTCGTCGTACCACTGGTGCCATGCCGGGGATCGGAGGAGTTGGACGCCGAAGAACTCGGCGAGAATCGCCTTCTCGTCGCGGTTCGGCGGCCAGTCGGCCTCGATTGAGGTAAGCAGCGGCGCCACCTTCTCCTCAAGCGCCGCCAGGGAAGCCTCCACGTCATCAATCCGGGCTCCGTCCTTCGGGCGCGTGCGGCTGTAGAAGGCGCGGCGCACGCAGACGTTGTCGATCGAGGTCGTGACGCTGTCCAAGCGCCCGACCACATGGAGCTCCGCCTGGCCGTCGACAGCGAAGTGCTTCAGGTAGCACCTGGGCACGATGTGTGAGCGGTTGACCGTGGGGTAGGCCACGCCCGTGAATGTAGTCCTGACGACGGCGACCATAGAAGCGAGGCTGGCCGTAGAGCCGGCTCAGGACAGCGTCACAATTCGAGCCAAGACCTGGCGTGACGGTTCAGGTCATGATGGGCAGCCCTGTATAGCTGCAGCTTGCAGTGCAGCCCCAAGCCTCAGCCTCCCGGGCGAAGCCTGTCTTCGATGCGCCGCACCACGGCCCCGGGTTGCTCATGCTCCCATGCCCGGACGACCACCCATCCGGCGTCGGTCAACGCCTGATCGTTGCGGCGGTCCCGAGATTGGTTGCGCGCGATCTTCTCCGCCCAGAACGTGCCGTTCGCCTTCGGCTTGCGGCCGTGCTCGGCGCACCCGTGCCAGAAGCATCCGTCGATGAAAACAGCCACCTTCTGGCGCGGGAAAACGACGTCCGCCTCGCACCGCAGGGTCGGTACGGGGC
>JBOGZD010000154.1:0-5206 GCA_050697155.1 Solirubrobacterales bacterium
CTGAGCCGTTCGAGTGGGACTTCACCCGCCACGACCTGCGCGCCCTGATGGCGCGCCTCTCAGAGCGCGAGCCTCAACTACGGTTGGTCGCCTGATGGTCGAACGAACTTACGGACGGCAGTACTAGTTCTAGCTTCTAGCGGAATGAGTAGTGAAGGCGAGCGGCCCGAGCCCGAGGCGGCGCGGATGCTGGCGAGCGTCGAGCTCGACGGCACCGTCGACCAGGTCGCGGTCGAGGAGCCGCTCGAGATCCGCGTGGAGGGCGAGCCGATCGCGGTCACCATGCGGACTCCCGGCGACGACGAGGAGCTGGCGCTCGGATTCCTGCACGGCGAGGGTCTGATCGACGGACCGCGCCGGGCGGCGCCGCCCGCGGACCTGGCGGCAAACGCGGTCGAGGTCGGGGGGCCGCTGCTCGGCGACCCCGGCGCCCGCCGCTTCTACACGACCTCGTCCTGCGGCGTCTGCGGCAAGGGCGCCCTGGAGCAGGTCGCGGTGCACGCGCCGGCGCTGCCGGAGGGCCCGCGGGTCTCCCGCTCGCTGCTCGCCGGCCTCCCCGAGCGACTCGCCCAGCCCGCCTTCGAGCGCAGCGGCGGGCTGCACGCCACGGGTCTCTTCGAGGCGGGCGGCGAGCTCGTCTGCGCCCGTGAGGACGTCGGCCGCCACAACGCTATGGACAAGGTGATCGGGCGGGCGCTGCGCGATGGGCTCGTGCCCCTGCACGGAAAGCTCCTCTGCGTCAGCGGGAGGCTGGCGTTCGAGCTCGTCCAGAAGGCCGCGGTCGCCGGCTGTCCGATCCTGGTCGGCGTCGGCGCCCCCACCTCGCTCGCGGTCGAGCTCGCCCGCGACCGCGGCATGACGCTGTGCGGCTTCGCCCGCGGCGGCGAGGTGAACGTCTACTCCGGCTCCGAGCGGGTCTCGTCGTAGAGCCCGCCGACCCGCCCGTGGCGCCGTTCATGCGACCGCCGCGCCGACCAGGCGCTCGCTGAGCGCCCACAGGCGCGTCCGCGCATCGTCGTCATAGGCCTGCGGGTCGGCGGCTGCCTCGCTCTGGCGGTCGAAGAAACGCCCGCTCACGCCCTCGAGCCCGGGGTCGACCGCGAGCCGGGCGACGGCGGCGGTTCCGGTCTCGAGCGTGTCGATGGAGCGGCCCGCCTCCTCGAGCACGATCTTGGTCGGCATGAAGGTCGCCGGGTGCAGGCTGTTCGCGGTCACCTCGTTCGGCGGGACGCGGCGAGAGAGCTCGATCGCGTGCATGATCTGGGCCAGCTTGCTCTGCCCGTAGGCCCGAACGCCCGCGTAGCCGTGGGTCAGCATCGGATCGTCGAATTCGATCGGCTGCTGGCCGAGCGAGGCGACGTTGACGATCCGTGCCGGGGCGCTTCGGCGCAGGAGCCGCAGCAGCCGCTCCGTGAGCAAGAAGCCGGCCAGGTAGTTGACCGCGAAGCGCAGCTCGTAGCCGTCGCGACTCTCCTGGCGATTCCGGCTCTCGGGGAGCCCGGAGCCGATGCCGGCGTTGTTGATCAGGACGTGGAGCCTCGCTTGGGAGCCCTCGACCTCGTCGGCGAGCCGCCGAACCTGGGCCAGATCGGCGAGATCGGCCACGTGTGGCTCGACCCGCTCGTTTCCGGTCGAGTCGCGGATCTCCGAGGCTGTGCGCGCGGTCCGTCCCGGGTCGCGCCCGTGCACGAGCACGCCGGCTCCGAGCCCCGCCAGGTGAGCGGCGACACTGCGGCCGAGGCCATCGGTCGCCCCGGTGATCAGGACCGTGGTGTCCTCGATCGGTCTCATAGCCGCGCGAGCTTCTTCCCGGGGTTGAGCAGGCCCTTCGGATCGAAGCTGCGCTTGATCTCCTCGTGCAGGCGCAGCGCCGGCTCCGGCCACTGCCGCGCGAGCTCGCCGCGCTTGACCCAGCCGACCCCGTGCTCGCCCGAGATCGAGCCTCCGAGCCGGACGGCGAGTCCGAACAACTCGTCGGCGGCGCGGGCGGCACGGCTCAGCTCCTCCGGGTCGTCGCGCCCAAGGAGGAAGGTCGCATGCAGGTTGCCGTCGCCGGCGTGGCCCCACGAGCATGCCTCCAGCCCGTGGGCGCGACCGATCGCCAAGACCTGCTCGATCGCCTCTCCGAGCCGCTCGACCGGGACGACGATGTCCTCGGACGCCTTGCCGCCGCGCAGCGCGGTGACCGCCACCGAGACGCCGTCGCGCCATCGCCACACGGACTCGATCTCGGAGCGCTCGGTCGGGGCCACCACGGCGAGGGCTCCCGGCTCGATCGCCTCGATCAGCTCAGCCCGAACCCGCGCCGCCTCCTCGACCGAGCCGTCTGCCTCGGCGAGGACCATGAACGCGGCTTCGTCGGGCAACGGGCTCGGGAAGGAGGGGCCGGCGGCGACCAGCGTTCCGGCGTCGGCAAACTCGAGCGCCGCCGGCACGGACCCGCTCTCGAGCACCCGGGCGATCGCCTCTGTGCCGCGCGGGATGTCAGGCAGGAAGGCGACCACCGGCAGGGTCGCCGCGGGCGCCGGCAGCAGGCGCAGCCACGCGGAGGTGACGATCCCCAGCGTCCCCTCCGAGCCGACCATCAGGCCGCGAAGGTCATAGCCGGCGACGTCCTTGCGGATCGGCCCCCCAACCCGAACGACCTCACCGGGCGGGACGACCGCCTCGAGGCCGGTCACCCAGGCCCCGGTGACCCCGTACTTGAACGTGTGCGGTCCGCCGGCGTTGGTGGCGATGTTGCCGCCGATGTGCGACTGCTCCGCCGCCCCGGGATCGGGCGGGAACATGAGCCCGTTCTCGCGCGCCACGCGGCGGACGGTGGCGGTGCGCACGCCGGCCTCGACCTGCATCCGCCACAGGCCCGGGTCGAAGTCGAGCACCCCGCTCATCCGCTCGAGGCTGACCACGACGCCGCCCTCGACCGGCACGGCACCGCCCGCGAATCCGGTTCCCCCGCCGCGGGGCACGATCGCCACATCGTGGTCGTAGCACCAGCCGACGACCTCGGCCACCTGCTCGGTGGTTGCCGGAAGCGCCACGGCGTCGGCGCGGCCGTGTAGTCCGCGGCCCTCGGTCTCGTCGCCGAGATATCCCGCCGAGTCGCCGCCGAGGACCGCGTCGCCGCCGAGGATCGCGGCGAGCGCGCGCCTCGTGCCCTCGACCCCTCCCGGGCCGAGCACCGTCGCGCGCTTGGCGCCCACTATGCGGCGGCCGTAACGCCCTCGGGGTCTGCCTCGACCGGAGCGCTCTCCCTGAGCAGGCGGATGAACTCGCGCATCCACTCGGGATGGTCGGGCCAGGCGCGTCCGGAGACCATCAGGCCGTCGACCACCCCGGCGCCGTCGACGAACTCCGCTCCGGCGGCGGCAACGTCGGGCTCGAGCGCCGGGTATGCGGCGCTGCGGCGGCCCTCGAGGACGCCGGCGGCGGCGAGCGCCAGCGGTGCGTGACAGAGCTGCGCGACCGGCCGCTCGGAGTCGAAGAAGTGGCGGATGATGCGCTGGGCGTCGGCGTCGTTGCGGATGTACTCGGGCGCCCGGCCGCCGGGGACGACCAGGGCGGCGTAGTCGTCGGGGTCGACGTCCGCGAAGGCGATGTCCGCATCCCAGGTGTAACCCGGCTTCTCCGTGTACGTGTCGAAGTCGTCGACGAAGTCGTGGACGACGAACTGGAGCTTCTTCTTCGAGGGCGCGGCGATCTCGACCTCATAGCCCTCCTCGAGCAGGCGCTGGTACGGGTACATCACCTCGAGCGATTCGGCCGCGTCGCCGGTCAGGATCAGGATCTTGGGCATGGCATCTCCTCCTGGGTTCGGATCGAACGTCTTTCAGTATAGGTATTGTCTGATAATCTGTCAAGCAGACCAATGGCGTTCCAGCAGATAGTCAAGGAGCCCGTCTACGTCCAGGTCGCCGAGCAGCTACGCGAGGCGATCCTGCGTGGCGAGCTCGCCCCCGGCGAGGCGCTGCCGACCGAGCGCGAGCTCTCGGAGTCGTTCGGCGCCAGCCGCGCATCGGTGCGCGAGGCGCTGCGGGCGCTCCAGGCCCAGGGCTTCGTCGACGGCGGTGGCGCCCCGGCGCGAACCGTCGTCGCCGACGAGCTCGGCCCCGGCACCCGCGACGCCCTGGTCAACATGCTGCGGCTCGTCCGGGTGCCGCTCGAGGACCTGCTCGAGCTGCGGATCCTGGTGGAAGCCGCGGCGCTCCGCCGCGCCGCGGGCCAGCCCGAGCCGGACCGGCTCGCCGAGGCCAAGGCGGCGGTGCAGGCGATGCGGCAGCCGGGGCTCACGGTCGAGCGCTACGACGAGCTCGACGTCCAATTCCACGTCGCGCTCGTGCGGGCGTCGGGGAACGAGGCAATGCACCTGGTGATGCTGGCGGTCCGCGACGCCGTCTCCCGCCACCTGCTCGACGCCCTGCTTGCCGGCACCGACCGGGAGGCCACGTTCGCGCGCCTCACGGGCGAGCACGCCGACATCCTCGGCGCCGTCGAGGCGGGCGATGGCGAGCGCGCGGCGGAGCTCGACGAGCGCCACATCCGCCGCTTCTACCAGGAGCGGAAGCCACCGGGCTGATTCGTTGATCGCCGCCGTGATCTTCGACCTCGACGGCGTGCTACTCGACTCGGAGGCGGCATGGGACGCGGCGCGAAGGAAGCTCGTCCGCGAGCGCGGCGGCGACTGGACCGAACGGGCGACGCGCGAGATGATGGGCATGAGCTCCCCCGAGTGGTCGCGGTACCTGGCCGACGAGCTGGGCGTCGATCTCGAGCCCAATGCGATCTCCGACCAGGTGGTCGAGCGCCTGCTCGCCGCTTACCGGAAGGCACTGCCGCTCCTCCCCGGGGCCACCAATGCCGTGGAGCGACTGGCGGGCCGCTGGCCGCTTGGCCTGGCCTCGTCGTCCAACCGTGAGGTGATTGATCTCGTCCTCCAGCAGTCGGGCCTCGGTCCACGGTTCGACGTGTCGGTGTCCTCGGAGGAAGTGGCGCGCGGCAAGCCCGCGCCGGACGTCTACGAGGAAGCGGCGCGGCGGCTGGGGGCGACGGCGGCCGTGTGCGTCGCCATCGAGGACTCGGAGAACGGAATCGCCTCCGCCCACGCGGCCGGGATGCGCGTGATCGCGATGCCCAATGCGCAGTTCCCGCCCGCAGCCAAGGCCCTCGCGCTCGCCGAGCGGGAGATCGGGTCGCTCGCCGAGCTCAC
>JBOGZD010000155.1:0-5120 GCA_050697155.1 Solirubrobacterales bacterium
GGGCGGGGCCGCCGGCGGGCGGCGAAGGAAGCGCCCGGGGCGCGGCTCGCCCGGGAGCCGGGGCAGCTCGGCACCCGGGAACGTCGCGCGCAGGTCACCCAGCACCTCCTCCGCGAGCCGGTAGTCGTCGGGGCTCTCGCGGAGGTGGCGGACGGCGTCTGCGCGGCCGATCGGGTCCGCCTGCCCGAGCAGATAGTCGGTGAGCGCGACCGCCCGGTCGGGGTCGGCGCCGGCGAGCTCGGTCAGCGCGGCGCGCGCCCGCGCGCGCACCTCGGTCTCGTCGACGCCGAGCATCGTCGCCAGCTCGGGGTATCCCCGCCCGCGCTCGAGCAGCAGCTGGAGCATCGCGGTCTGGTCCTGGGTGAGCGGCATCGGGACGGGAAGCCTAGAGGGGGACCGGGATCTAGGCAGCAGCTCTCGGGATATCGTGGCGGCGTGCTGGCAAGGATCGCCGACCTCGCGCCTCGGCGCCCCTGGGCGTTCCTGGCCGGCACGGTGGTCGCGCTTGCGACCGGCGTCGGCGTCTCGCTCGGTGCGACGGATGAGCTCGGCGTTGGGTCGACCCGGCTCGCCGACCCGCCACCCCGGCCGGTGCCCGCGACCGCGGAGTTGGCCGTCGTCCTCGGCGGGAACGGCGCCGGCGCCGACTCGCGTGTGTTCAGGGTCGCCGAGGGGGTAGTCCGCGCCCAGGTCGTCGCCGACCCGGCGATCGAGGGGGTGAAGCGGGTCGGGCGCGGGCGCGAGGTCGTGCTGGTCGCCCGCTTCGCCGAGGATGCCTCGACCGCGGATCGCCAGCAGGCCGCGAGCCGGCTCGAGGAGTCGATCGATCCGGGGCCGCTGCGAGCGGGGGTCGAGGGCGAGGTCGCCCGCCTGCTCGACGCGCGCCGCAAGCTCACCGGCGACCTCTGGAGGTCCGAGCTGCTGGTGCTGCCGCTGGCGCTGCTGATCGTCGCCGCCGCGGCGAGTCCCCTGCGCGCGCCCGCGCCGGCGCTCTGCGCAGCGCTCGCCGTCTGCGGCTCGCTGGCGCTGCTGCGGCTCGCCGGGACGGTCGCGGACGTGTCCCTGCTCGGGTTCGGCGCCGCCGCGGCGGTCGGGCTGGTGCTCGGATTGGAGATCCCGCTGATGCTCCTTCGCCGCCACGACGACGAGCTCGCGCTCGCCGACGACCCGACCGCGATGCGCCGCACCGTGGTCGAGGGCGGACGCGCGGCGATCTGGATCGCGGTCGCGGCGGCGCTGGCTCCGCTCGCGGGGCTGGTGACACCGCTCGAGCAGGCGGGCTCGCTGGCGCTCGGCTGCGCGCTCGCCGCCGGCCTGGCCGCCGCCGCGGCGATCGTCGTGGTTCCCGCCTGGCTTGCGGCGCTGGCGCGCATGGGCCGCCGCGGCGAACCCCTGGAGCGGAGCCTCGGCGGCTCGTCGCCGGTCGCGCGGATCGCCGCGTCGTCGGTTGGAACCGTCGCTGCGCTGGTGGTGGCGCTGGCCGCCCTCGCGGCTTTGGCCTCCCCGTTGCTGGAGGCGGTGAGCGCGCCGTTTGCGGCCCATACCGGGGCGGTGCTCGCCATTCGCCACGACCAGGACTCGCTCTTTCCTGAGCTGCCGGTCCCGGCGGCGATCGCGGCCGGCCTCTGCGCGGCGGTAGCGGTAGCCGCCACCAGGCGTCCGCCCTTGGCGCTCGCCGGACCGTTGCCGCCCCTGGTCGCCGCGGCCGGGCTCGGCGCGTGCAGCTTCGTCTTCGAGCGCGGCAACCTGGTCGACGCCCTGGGGCTGGAGCGACAGGAGAGCCTCGCCACCGGCGCCGTTGCGATCGCCGCCTGCGCCCTGGTCTCAGTCGCTGCCGGGCGCAGCGCGGGCGCACTGGTCGCGATTCGCGACGAGCGCCGGCTCGAGCTGTCGGGCTCGGAGGTCGCCGAGCACGCGGCGACGCTCACCCTGGCGCCGGCCTTGGCCGCGACCCTGGTGGGCGCGATCGCCGCGGCGGCGATGGTCACCACCGACCTCTATCCGGCCCGCGAGCTCGGCTTCGCACTCGCGGCGGGGCTGCTCTTCGACCTGATCCTCGTGCGCGCTCCGATGCTCGCCTTCGCCGCGCGGCGATAGGCTGACCGCGATGGCGATCGGCGGGGCGCGCGACGAGGGCTTCTCGAAGCTGCTCGGGATCGAGTACCTCGAGAGCGGGTCCGAGCGGGCCCGGGGGCGGGTCGAGGTCGACGGGCGCCTGCTTCAGGTCTACGGCATCGTTCACGGCGGCGTCTACGCGGCGCTCGCGGAGAGCGTCTGCTCGTGGGCGACCGCCGAGGCGGTCGCCGGCGACGACCTGGTCGCGATCGGCCAGTCGAACCAGGCGAGCTTCCTGCGCCCGATCTCCTCGGGCCACGTGAACGCCGAGGCGGTCTCGCGCCAGCGCGGGCGCACGACCTGGATCTGGGACTGCGAGCTGACCGACGACGACGGCCGCCTCTGCGCGCTCGTCCGCATGACCGTGGCGGTCAGACCTAACCCGGGAAGCGGTTCGTGATCGGCAGCCGCCGGTCGCGGCCGAACGCCTTGCTGGTGATCCGGATCCCGGGGGGCGCCTGGCGGCGCTTGTACTCGGCCCGGTTGACCAGCGCGACGACCTCGTCGATCACCGCGCCCGGGAGCCCCTCGGCGAGCATCTGGTCGCGCGAGAGGTCGCGCTCGACGTAGGCCTCCAGCACCCGGTCGAGCAGGTCGTAGGGGGGGAGCGAGTCCTCGTCGCGCTGGTCGGGGCGCAGCTCGGCCGACGGCGAGCGCTCGAGCACCGACGCCGGCACCAGCTCGCGCCCGGCCAGCTGGTTGCGCCGTTCGACCAGCTCGTAGACGAGCTGCTTCGGCACGTCCTTGATCACCGCCAGCCCGCCCGCCATGTCGCCGTACAGGGTCGCGTAGCCGACCGACATCTCACTCTTGTTGCCGGTCGTCAGCACCAGCCAGCCGTGGCGGTTGGACAGCGCCATGAGCAGGTTGCCGCGGATCCGGGCCTGGATGTTCTCGGCGGCCAGCCCCTCGGCCACGGGGCCGAGAATCTCCGTGTAGGCCCGCATCGCCGGCTCGATCGGCAGCTCGATCGCCTCCGCGCCCAGGTTGTCCGCGATCGCCCGGGCGTCAGCCTGGGTCTCGGCGCTCGAGTGGGGCGAGGGCATCACCACGCAGCTGACCCGCTCTGCGCCGAGAGCGTCGACGGCGATCAGCGCCACCAGCGCCGAGTCGATCCCGCCCGAGAGCCCGACGACGACGTGGTCGAAGCCGTTCTTGCGCACGTAGTCGGCCGTGCCCAGCCGGAGCGCCGCATAGACCTCGTCGAGGTCGTCGAGCGGCTCGGCGACCGGCCCCCGCCCGCCGCCGGGCTCCTCCAGCTCCCAGGTCAGCAGGTGCTCGGCGAACTGCGGCGCCCTGGCGACCACCTCGCCGCCGGCGTCGACGACGAAGCTGGCGCCGTCGAAGACGATCTCGTCCTGACCGCCGACCAGGTTGCAGAAGACGAACGGGATCCCGTATGCGCGTGCCCGCTCGACGAACATTCGCTCCCGGTCGCCCGCCTTGCCGCGCAGGTAGGGAGAGCCCGAGGGGTTGACGACGAGCGCTGCTCCCGCCTCGGCCTCGAGCGAGGCCGGCGGCCCCTCCAGCCAGACGTCCTCGCAGATCGTCAGGCCCACCGGGACCCCGGCGATCGGGTGCACCAGCGGCTCCGTGCCGGGCTCGAAGTAGCGCTCCTCGTCGAACACCGCGTAGTTCGGCAGCCGGATCTTGCGGTAGACCGCGGTCACCGCGCCGCCCTCGAGCACCGCGAGCGCGTTGCGCACCGGGCGTGGGGAAGGGGCATCGTGGCGACGCTCGAGCGGCCCCGGCACGGGCTCGGCGAATCCCACCAACGCGACGATCCCCGCGTCGTTCGCCGGCCCGGCGGCGAGCGCCTCGAGCGCGCGCAGGTTCGCCTCGGCGAAATGTCGCTTCAGGTAGAGGTCCTCCGCCGGGTAGCCGGGCAGCGAAAGCTCGGGGAAGACGACCAGCTCGGCGCCGGCCTCGCCGGCGCGGCCGATCCATTCGCCGATCAGCGCCGCGTTGCGGTCGATGTCGCCGACCGTGGGGTTGATCTGGGCGAGGGCCACGCGCAGTGTCGGTCTCGCTGCCATCCGCCAAGTATGTTGAGCGCAGCGGATCTTGGGACCGAAGGCCAGAAGGCAGGGACTCGGGCGGTCGCCCGTGGCGGCGGCGCTCGCCGCGCTGGCGATCGCCGGGACGCTCCCGGCGCATGCTGCGGCGGCGCCGGTGCTCGAGCGCGCCGAGGCGGCCCTCGAACCGGGCAACGGCCCCGTCGCGCCTGCGTCCGAGCCGACCGTCGCCCTGCGCGACCTGGCGCTTCGGCTCGACCATCTCGGCCCGCGCGACCGGCGTCGGGCGCGCGAGATCCTCGCCCGCCCGACGTCCGGCAACGACCCGCTCGGCAACAACTACGCGGTGCCCGAGGAGGAGCCCCATTGCGGCGCGCACTTCTGCGTCCACTACGTCGCCAGCGGCGACGACGCCCCGAGCCTCGACGACGACGGAGGCGCCGCCGGCGTCCCCGACTACGTCGAGCTCGTGGAGGCGATCGCCGAGCAGGCCTACGGGATCGAGACCGGCCCGCTTCGTTGGCCGGCGCCGAAGCCAGACGGCTCGCTCGGCGGGGCGCCGGGGAGGATCGACATCTACCTCGCCAACGTCGGGGGCCAGGGCATCTTCGGCTACGCGGCGCCCGACCCGCCGCCGGCGCAGCGGTGCTCGCGCCGCTGCCATGCCTACCTGGTGCTCGACAACGACTACTCCCCGGCCGAGTTCGAGTACGCGGACCCGACGATCCCGCTCGCGGTGACCGCGGCGCACGAGCTCAACCACGTGCTCCAGTTCGGCATCGATGCGCTTCAGGACGGCTGGCTGCTCGAGTCGACCGCCGTCTGGGCCGAGGAGCGGGTCTTCCCCGAGGCCGACGACTGGCTCAACTACATCCCCGCGATCGCCGGCACGCCGGGGACCCCGATCACCGACTTCGAGGGCGCCAACGGGCTTCGCGTCTACGGAGCGGCGGTGTGGAACCACTGGCTCGCCTCGGGGGGCGGCGGCTA
>JBOGZD010000156.1:0-5040 GCA_050697155.1 Solirubrobacterales bacterium
GATCGGCGGCGCGCTCGGCGCCAAGGCGGCCGCAACCGCCGCAACCGCCGCCCTGCTCACCGCGGGCGCGGTCGAGGTGCGCCAGTTCTACTCGGACCAGCCCGAGAACGCCGACCGGGTCGCCAAGGCAGCCTTCTCGAACCCGCCCGAGCGGGGCACGGGTGGGATCTCCCCCGCACACGCTCCGGCCGTCCACGAGGCGCCCGCGCCACCGCCCGCCCACGCCCCGGCCGACGAAGCCGAGCCCGCCGAGGCAGCGCCGGCGCCGGTCGAGGAGGTCCCGGTCGAGACCGTTCCGCCGCCGGCCGCCCCGGCGGAGTCCGAGGAGGCCGTCTCGATCCCGCCCGAGACCGGCGAGGGGTCGAGCGGCGACTTCGCCCCCGCCGGGCAGGCCCCGCTCGAGGCGACCGTCTCTCCCGCCGACCAGGCCGGCTCGTCCACCCCGCCCGCCTACCAGCCGCCTCCGACCTCGAGCACACCCTCGAGCACCACCAGCCCCTCCGGCCCCACCTGGCAGGGAACCGAGCGCCCCGAGCCGGGCAACCCCCCTCCCACCGGCTAGCCGCGCGAAGACCTCAGTCGCCCGCCTCCGCCGGGGCAACCTGCGGGTGCTCGCCGGTCTCCTCGTGCACGACTCCGACGGCCTCGGCGGTCGACGGCCACCAGGTCCGGTCCCCGAGTAGCTCGACCGCGGCCGGAACCATGATCGTGCGGACGATGAACGTGTCGAGCAGGATCCCGAGCGCGACCATGAAGCCGAGATCGAAGGTGTAGGTGACCGGCAGCGTCATCAGCACCGAGAAGGTGCCGGCGAGGATGATCCCGGCGCTGGTGATCACCGGGCCGGTCGCGGCCAGCGCCCGCAGCGTTCCCTCGCGGGTGCCGTGCGTGCGCGCCTCCTCGCGCACCCGGGCCATGAGGAAGATCGTGTAGTCGATCCCGAGCGCGACCAGGAAGATGAAGGCGAAGGTCGGGATCGAGGCGTCGAAGCCGGCGTCGCCGACGACGAAGCGGATGAACAGGACCGAGATCCCGAGCGTGCACAGGAAGGAGAGGATCACGCTCGCGATCAGCGCCACCGGCGCGACCAGCGCCCGCAGCAGGATCGCGAGGATGATCGCGATCACCAGCAGCGCCACCGGGACGATCAGCTTCAAATCGCTCTCGATCGCCTCGTCGAAGTCGAACTGGATCGCCGATCCGCCGCCGACCAGCGCGCTCATGCCCGGCCCGATCTCCTCGACGCTCTCGCGGACGGCGGGGACGATGCCGAGCGCGTCCCTGGTGAAGGGGTCGCCCTCGACCACGGCCTCCACCGTCGCGCTCCGCTCGTCGGTCGAGACATTGCCGGTCGGGGTCGCCGAGGCGATCCCCTCCACTCCCGTGAGTTGCCGTGCCGTCCGCGCCAGGTCGGCATCGGTCACCGGCCCGTCGTCGCGCTCGACCAGCACCGTCATCGGCGCGAGCACGCCAGCGGGGAACGCCCGCTCCATGAGCTCGAAGCCCTCGACCGACTCGACCGACTTCTTGAAGAAGGTCGTGGTCGAGTAGTCGACCTTGTAGGCGATCAGGCCGAGGGCCCCGGCGCCGAAGGCCACCACGGTCACCGCGAGCGCCGTCCCCGGGCGCTGGAGCACGCGGTCGCCGATCCGGCGCCAGATCCCCTGGCGCGCCGTCGAGACGTGCTCGGGGTCGTAGGCGACCGTGGCGGCGCGCGGCCAGAATCCGCGCCGGCCGAAGATCGTCAGCAGCGCCGGCAGCAGGGTCAGCCCGGCGATCATCCCGAAGGCGACCCCGATCGCCGCCACCGGGCCGAGGGTCGAGGTGAGCTGGGCGTCGGCGAGCGTCAGCGTGAGCATCGCCAACGAGACCGTGAGCCCGCTGGCGAGAATCGTCGGGCCGGTTCGCGCAACGGCCCGCTGCATCGCCTCGTGTCTGTTCTCGATCCGCTGCAGCTCCTCGCGGTAACGGGAAACCAGCAGCAGGCAGTAGTCGGTGGTGATCCCGAACATGAGCACGATCAGGATCGTGGTCCCGTTCGAGGAGACCGTCGCCCCCGACTTCGCGTACAGGTAGACGAACGCGGTGGCGACGCTGTAGGCGAAGAAGACGACGACCAGCGGCGTGAGCGCTATCAGCACCGAGCGATAGATCGCCCCGAGCAGGACGAGCACGAGCATGGCCGTGGCGAGGAGCAGCCGCAGGTCGAGGTCGCCGAAGACCTCCTCGGAGTCGACCGAGAAGCCGAGGTCGCCGCTGAGCAGGATCCGCATCCCGCCGGCCTCGTCGCCGGTCAGGTCGCGGACGTCCTTGCCCCAATCGGCCTGCTCCTCGAAGTTGGTCGGCACGGTGAGCACCGTGTAGGCGAGGTCGCCGTCGGGAGCGACGAGCTGCGGCGGCGATTCGAGCGCGAACGGCACCGACGGCGGGCGGGTGAGGGGCAGCTCGGACTCCGGCAGCTCCTCGAGTCCCCGCGCGTCGGCGGCGATCTTCTGGCGGTCGGCGGAGGTCAGCCCGCCGTCGCGCTGGTAGATGACCAGCCCCTGGGTCGTCTCGCCGCTGGCGAAGTCGTCGTCGAGCATCTCGACCACGTCGGTGGACTCGGCGCTCGCTGGCAGGAACGAGGTGGTGTCGTCGCGGGTCTCGTCGCCGAGCTTCGAGCCCAGCGGCTGGAGCGCGGCGAAGGCGACGATCCAGAGGCCGAGGACGACCCACTTGGTGCGCCCCCCTGCGACGAATGATGCGAGCGCGCTCAAGGAGCGCCGAGGTTATCCGCCGGGCACCCGGACCAGCGCGCGCGTCCCGCCGTCGGAGCTCGACAGGTCGAGTCGCCCGCCGGCGGACCGCACTCGCTGCTCGAGGGAGGCGAGGCCGATGTGGCCGGCGGCGAGCGCCTCGTCGCGGCGGCCGGGGGGAATCCCGCGGCCGTCGTCGGCGACCTCGAGCTCGACCGCGCCGTCGACCCGCCGCACCGCGACCGAGACCCGAGCGGCGCCTGAGTGGCGGGCGGCGTTGGTGAGCAGCTCGCGGGCGGCGGTGAGGACCAGCTCGTCGGCATGGTCGAGCGCCTCCGGGTCGCACGCGACGCTGACCTCGAACCCGCCCTGTCGCTCCGCCAGGCGGGCGACGGCGCCGAGCGCCTGCTCGAGCCCGCCCCGCTCGAGGGTGACCGGGTGCAGCGCCATCAGCGCCTCGCGCAGGCGCTCGATCGCGGCCTCGACCACCTCGTGGGCGCGGGTCACCTGGGCGCGGCCCGGGGCCGCCTCGATCAGCTCCTGGTGCGCGGCGAGCAGGCTCTGCAGCGCGTCGTCGTGGATCAGCTGGGCGATCCGGCGCCGCCCCTCGTCCTCGGTAGAGATCACCTGCGAGGTGAGCCGCCGGCAGGCCTCGAGCTCTGAGCGCAGGCGCTCGTTCTCGGCGCGAAGCGCATCAATGCCGGCGGAATGCTCGGCTTGGCCTCCGCTTCCGCCCGGTCTCGTCACTCCAGCAGGCCGCGGCGCATCGCCTCGGCGACCGCGGCCGCGCGGTCGGATACCCCGAGCTTCTCGTAGAGCGTGTGCAGGTGGCTCTTCACCGTGGTCGTGCCGATCTGGATCTGCTTGCCGATCTCGGGCGCCGAGAGCCCCTCTGCGATCAGCCGCAGCACCTGCTGCTCGCGCTCGGAGAGCCGCGGCGGGCCACCGCCCCGCTCGCGGTCCCGGATCTCGCTTGCGAGCCCGGCCTGCACCTCGGGCGCCAGCGCGGTGCCGCCGCGGGCGATCGTCGTGATCGCCTCGCAGACCTCCTGGCGCGAGGACTCCTTCGAGAGGTAGCCCTTGGCGCCGGCGGCCACGGTGCGATAGGCGAGCTCGGGCTCCATGAACGCGGACAGGAACAGGACCTCGGTCTCGACCCCGTCGCGGCGCAGCGCGCTCAGCACCTGGGTCCCGTCGAGACCGGGCATGCGGATGTCGAGCACCGCAACCGCCGGGCCGAGGCGCTTGATCTCGTCGAGCGCCTGTCGCCCGTCGGCGGCCTCGCCGACCAGCTCCAGATCGGGGCGCTCCTTGACCGCGCGCACGATGCCCTCGCGGTAGATCGGGTGGTCGTCGGCCACCAGGACGCTGACGCGCTCGCTCACGCTGCCGAGTCTAGGTGGTGGTGAAGCGGGCGCCCCGGCGGTGCTGGGTCTAGTGAGATAGGCCCTACACCCAGGGTCTCAGCCCGAAGCCCTCCGTGGCCCCGGGCTGAGACGACTGGGTACGGGACCGGGCGCCCGTGTCAAAGCGCCCGGAACGCCGCCAAGAGCTGTGTGAACCTCGCGCACCAACCGCTGGGCATCCTGGCCACATCGCGAATCGAATGCGAGTCTGGGATTGACATCACTATCTCTCCCATGTGAGGTCCCCTGCGGCTCTCACGGCGTGGGGGTTAGGGGGACACACAGGATGCGAAACGAACCGCGTGCGCGTATGGGCCGTTCGGGCGGTTGTGAGGATGAATCGCGCCCCTCCGATCGGAGGAGCACCCGCTCATTCGATCAGCCGAGCCCGATCACCTTCAGCCGCCGCGAGAGGCACTGGGCGGCGAAGGCGTGGGTCTCCTCCTTGGTCGCGCCCAGCAGCTCGATGTCGCCGTCCTCGGCCCAGGGCGGGTCGAGCACCTTCTCGGCAACCGGCAGCGACTCGGCGATCGTGCGCTGCATCGCATCGCGGTGGCTGGGCTCGGCGGCGGCCATCTCGGTCAGGAAGCGGGCGCCGAAGGCCACGTGGCGGTGCTCGTCGCGGGCGACGTTGCCGAAGCCCTCGACGAAGCCCGGCAGCGTCCCGACCTCCTCGTTGTAGCCGATGATGAAGTGCTGGCCGGTGAGCGCCAGCATGCCCTCGATCACCATGTGGTAGAGCGTGATCGCCTCGACCAGGCACTCGGTGTCCTCGGGCTCGCGGGCGAGCCGGTCGACCTTGCTGCGAAGCTGGCCGTCGAAGAGCTCGTCGAAGGCCGGGTTCAGGTGCTCCTCGTTGGCACGCAGGCGCTCGGCGAGGCCCTCGGTGCCCTCGAGGA
>JBOGZD010000157.1:0-5028 GCA_050697155.1 Solirubrobacterales bacterium
TGCGCCTGCGCCGCGGGGTGCGCTTCCAGGACGGCCGCCCGATGAACGCCGCCGCGGTGCTCGCCAACGCCGACCGCTGGCGCCGGACCGCGGTGGGGCGGCGGCTGCTGCCGGGGCTGATGGCGGCCGACGCGCCGCGCCCCGACCTGGTCCGCTTCATCCTTGCCCGCCCGGATCCGCGATTCGACCGGCGGCTGGCCGCGGCGCCGCTCGGGGTTGTCTCGCCGCGGGCGCTCCGCGACGCCGGCCCGCAGGGGATCGACATCGGGGCGGCGACCGACAGCGGCACCGGGCCGTTCGAGCTCCGCGAGCGCGACGCCGAGCGGCTGCTGCTGGTCCGCAACGCCGACTGGTGGGGCACCGACCACGAGCTCGGCCCCGGAATCGATCAGCTCGAGCTCCTCGCCGTCCCCGATCCGGCCGAGCGCCTGTCCCTGCTCGAGGACGCCACGGTCCAGGTCGCCGGGGAGCTCGGACCCGGGTCGCTGCGCCGGGTGCGGCAGGACCCGCTGCTGACGGTGAGCGGGAGCGGGCGCGACGGGGTGGCGATCGAGCGCTCGGTCCGCGGCCTGGGCGACGAGCCCTTCCCATCGCTGAACTCCCTCTGGCGCACCCGCATCGACGTCGGCTAGGGCCGCGAACAGGGGTTGTGTGAAGCATCGACCCCCCCTGGGCGGCGTGAATGCTTCACGCGTCGCGCTTGCGGCGCGCGACCGCCGCAAGCGTGCCCTCTACGTGCCGGGGCGCGAACCTGATCTGCGCGTGCGTAAAGCGCAGCTGTGTCAGGCCGGCCGCGGTGTGAGCCTGGTCGCGGAGACGGTCCCTCGCCTGCTGGGCCGGCGTGCGGTGATAGCGCAATCCATCGGTCTCCACGACCAGCCCGAGATCGGGCCAGTGGAAGTCGACCTTGAACCCGTTCACGTACCGCCTCGTCTGCGGCGGAGGCAGGCCGACTCTTCGGGCGATCGGCAGGAACAGGCGCTCCAGCTCGGAGTCGGTGAGGACGAAGGTGGTGCGGTCGAGCAACCTGCGCAGTTTCGCCGCGCCGGGAAGGCTTGACTCCTCGACCGCGGCGCGCAGCGCTTCAGGGTCGGCCAGGCCTCGCTTGTCGGCCTCGTTGATCGCCGCCTCCAGCGGATTGCGTTCCAGGCGCGTGGCGATGTCGATGAGCGTCCGGATCGGGGTGGTCACGGGAATGCCGTGGCGCCGGTCGCGCTCCGCCTGGTCGAGTCGCCGCGTTCGCCGCAGCCGCACGCCGGGGTGGCGGCGAAGGACCCCGGCGGGGACGGTGACGTCGCTCTTGCCGCCTCGGTCCGGGCGAATCTCCCACAGCGCCGCCGCACACTCATGGCTCAGCACCGCCTCGGGACCGCAGGCGAGGACCGCGGCCATCCAGCGGCCGTGCGTCGTGAGCTCGGGGCGGCCGACGGCGTACACGCCTCTGTGTACCGGGTGCAGTCGACCGCGGGCGATCCGGTGATCGACCGCCTTCACGCTGAAGCCGAGCCCCAGGAGCTGGGAGCGGGTGACGACCCCGTGTTGTCTGGCGGTGAGGGCCCACAGGCCCCGGCCGCTGCGCTGTTGAAGCCTTCGTTGCACCATAGGGGTAAGAGGGCTTCACGAGCCGCAGTTCGCCCCCGGGCTGAGGTCGCGCTTTGCATTGGGCGTCGGCTGAAAGACTGGGCGTGGGTGAGGGGACGACGAGCAGCGGTGGCCGGGCTCGCGGTCGTGGCGGCCGGCGCGCTTGCGCTCGCGCCCGCCGCAGAGGGGCGGGTGACGATCGACGAGCAGCGAGTGGTGGTCTCCACCCGCCACGCCAGCGCGACGATCGAGCGGGAGCCGTTTCGGATCGACTTCGCCGGCGCCGACGGGCGCACCCGGGTCGCCGAGGTGCCGAACGCCGCGCCCGATCCGCTCCTGATCCCGCCGCACCCCGATCCGGAGCCGCTCGGGCTCGACAACCTCGACGGGCCGACGCTGTACGCGCCGCTGACCTTTGCGGGCGGGGCCTCGGTGGACCTTCAGATCCCGGCAGCCGTCTGGGCGGGCAACATGCTCGCCGGGCTCGAGGCCGGGACGATGCACTCAGCGCGCGAGGTGCTCGCCGCCCGGCGCGCAGGCGGGGCGGCCGAGCTCGAGCTCTCGACCAGCGACCCCTCGGGCCGGCGCATCCTGCTGCGGGTCGAGCCCGAGGGCCGGCGAGCGATCAGGGTCAGCGCCCGGGTGACGCCCGGCGCCGGCGTCGATGCGCTCGCCGACTCGTTCGCAAGCTCGCCGGGCGAGGCGTTCCGGGGCTTCGGCGGGCGCCACAACGCGCTCGACCAGCGCGGCGAGGACTTCTACGGCTGGGTCGAGCAGCAGAACGTCGGCGCCGGGCCGCTCGAGCCGGCGGCCGAGCTGCTGCCGGGCAGCGGCGGTGAGACCTACCAGTTCCCGAACGGGCCCACGGCGGCCTACTACGTGCAGTCGCAGTTCGTCTCCTCGCACGGCTACGGGTTCCTGCTCGATCGCGACGAGCTCTCCGGCTGGCGGATGGCCTCGGACCGCGACGACGCCTGGCAGGTCTCCGCCGCCGGGCCGGCGCTCGACTACCTGGTCGCCCCGGGCGGCCCGAAGCGCTCGATCCGCACCCTGACCGCCCTCGGCGGGCGCCACCGGGCGCCGCCACCGTGGGCGAGCGGGCCGATGCTCGACCGCCTGGTCCGCTTCACCGGCCACGACGCCGAGGGCTACCTGGCCGACGTCCGCGACGACCTGCGCCAGATCGATCGCTACGAGCTGCCGCTAAAGGCCTACCGGATCGAGGCCTGGCACTTCCTCGACCGCGAAGTGCTGCGGGAGCTGATCGACGAGCTTCACCGGCGCGGGATCCGGGCGCTGGTCTACTTCCGCGCCTTCGTCACCGAGGGCGGGATCGGCACCGACCGGCCCGAGTACTTCGACGAGGCGATCGCCAACGGCTACGTGGCGACGACCGCGAGCGGCGACCCCTACATCTACCTCGGCAACTTCAACGACCGCACCGCGCAGATCGACTTCACCGACCCCGCGGCGCTGCGCTGGTGGAGGGGGCGGATCCGGGAGGCGCTGCGGCTGGGCGCCGACGGGTTCATGCAGGACTTCGGCGAGCAGGTGCAGTCGGGGATGCACTTCGACGACGGCTCGACAGGGGCGACGATGCACAACCGCTACCCGGTGCTCTTTCACCGCGCGACGCGACGCGCGGTCGAGGGCTTCGAGCGCCGCCACCCACGCCGGCGGATCTTCTTCTACACCCGGACCGGGTACTCGGGGACCCCCGGATCGACCGCCTATGAGGGCGGCAACTTCGCCGGCGACGTGACCACCGACTGGGGCCGCGCCTCGGGCCTCGCCTCGGTGACCACCGACATGCTCAACCGCGGGATCGGCGGGGCGTTCGGCTACAGCGCCGACATCGGCGGCTACTTCGACTTCCACACCCCGCCGACCAGCCGCGAGCTGTTCCTGCGCTGGGCGCAGTGGGCGGCGCTGACGCCGGTGATGCGCCTGCACGGCTCGATCAACGCCGGCACCCACACGCCGTGGTCGTATGACGAGGGGGTGGTGCGGATCTACAACCGGCTCTCGCGGCTCCACCTCCGGGCCCGGCCGCTGATCCTCGGGCTCTGGCGGCGGGCAGAGCGCACCGGGGTCCCGGTCGCGCGACCGCTGTGGCTCGAGTTCCCGGACGATCCCGAGGCCGCGCGCCAGGACCAGCAGTGGATGCTCGGCCCGAACGTGCTCGTCGCGCCGGTGGTCGGGCAGGGAGCGCGCGAGCGGCGCGTCTACTTCCCCCGCGGCTGCTGGCGCGAGCATGGCGCCGGTGGGCGGCACCGCGGGCCGGGCTACGCGACGGTCGCCGCCCCGCTCGAACGCCTGCCCTGGTTCGCGCGCTGCGGGACGCGGCCGTTCGCGGGCCTCACGGCAGCAAGAGCTCGCCGGTGACCGCGTCGTGGTCCGAGCCCGGCAGGTCGTGGACCCCGACCTGGCGGACCCCGATCCGCTCGTCGACCAGCAGATGGTCGATCGTGAGCGGGACCCGGAACGGAAGCAGCGGGATCCGCGCCGCCGACCAAGTCGGGGTCAGCCCGGAGCCCGCGCTGTCGGCGGCGTCCCGATATCCGCGGGCGATCAGATCGCGCATGTGGTCGTGGTCGAGGGTGGCGTTGAAGTCGCCGAGCAGCATCCGCAGCGGCGAGCCGACGGCGGACGGCATCGCCGCGAGGTCGGTTCGCCAGTCGCGAACGGTCCCGGGCGAGGTCGGCGGAGGTGGGTGGACCGCGGTCACCTCGAGCCGCCCGTAGCCCCGGATGGCGATCCGCGCGGTGGGCATGAAGAAGGCCCCCGGGCGCCGGCGCGCCGGCCCGATCGCGGTCAGCGGGTAGCGCGAGTAGATCCCACTCCCATGCGCGGTCGGCGCCGCCCGCTCGGTGCCGTGGGGAAGCTCGCGCTCGAGCCCGGCGCGGCGCAGCTCGACCGCGAGCCCCGGGGTCAGCTCCTGGACGCTGAGGACGTCGATTCGGTGCGCGCGGACCAGCTCGACGACCGGTGCGGGATCGGCCTCGCCGAAGTGGAGGTTCGCGGTCATCACGTTGAGCGGGACTCCCGATCCCGCCGCCGCCTCGCCGTCCGAGAACGCGCGCGGGAGGACGAGGCCGACCAGCAGGAGCGCCGCGGCGGTGGCGACGGCGACCGCACCCCAGCGCCGCAGGAGCGCTGCCACCGCCACCGGGATCACCGCCGTCGCGGCGACGTACGGCGTAAACGCGATCATCGGGACCAGCGGCCAGCCGCGGTCGAGCCCCAGCGCGCGGACCAGCGCCCAACCCGCCCAGAAGGCGACCAGCAGCCAGGCGATCGCGATCGCCGCACGGCTGGGTGGCGCCGATAGGCGCTTGCGGAAGGCGCCCGGCCCTCGAGGGTGCACGTTGATGCGCCGATTTCAACCGCAGCGCCTAAGCGCGGCCTCAATCACGCGAGGGAGCCACCAACGACGGAGGCGAAGGC
>JBOGZD010000158.1:0-4920 GCA_050697155.1 Solirubrobacterales bacterium
CAGCTCGTCGCCGATCGTCGCCGCCATCGGCTCGCTCGCCAGGGCGCGGGGCTCGTACACCGGCCGCAGCCCGCGCTTCACCATCAGAAACGGAAAGCAGATGTCCTGGCCCCGGCCCGGCGGCAGGGAGACATAGGCGTCGCGGCGAACCGCGTTGATTGCCCCGTTGCCGGCGGTGATCCCGCCGAGCTTGGACTCGAGCTCGCGCACCGCCATCTCATAGCGCCAGTAGAGGCCCTCCTGGTTGTCTCCGCCCGGGTCGTCGAAGCGGACGGCGCCGCAGACGTAGCCGACCTCGGGGTCGGCTAGCCGCTCGACAAGCCGCCGCAGCGCGTCGGGCTCCCAGCCGGCGTTGGCGTCAGAGAAGGCGAGCACCGATCCGCTCGCGCGCTCGACCGCGGCGTTCAGCGCCGCGACCTTGCCCGCCCGTGGCAGGTCGAGCACGACGTCGGCGCCGGCGCGCTCGGCGAGCTCGACCGTGCGATCCACCGACCCGTCGGAGGCGACGATCAACTGGAGCCGCTCCGCGGGATAGTCGAGGCACCGCGCGTTCGCGATCCGACGCTCGATCACCGCCTCCTCGTCGTGGGCGGCGATCATCAGCGAGACCGCCGGCAGCTCCGCGTCGGTGGTCTCGGCAGCCCGCTCGCCCTCGCCTTTCAAGGCGACCAGCGCCCGCAGCAGCAGCGGGTAGCCGGCGAGGGTGTAGACCAGCAGACCAACCGCGGCCCAGAAGATGAGCTCGAGCGCCACCATCACTCAGCCGAGCAGCTCACGGTAGAGCGCCAGGGTCTGGGCGGCGACCGCGTCCCACGAGTAGGGCCCTGACGCCGCGGCCCGGGCGCCGGCGGCCAGCCTCTCGCGGGCGTCGGGATCGTCGAGCAGCTCGCCGAGCGTCTCGGCGAGCGCCACCGCGTCACCGGCCGAGACCAGCCTGGCGGCGCCGCGTGCGGCGACCTCGGGGAAGCCACCGACGTCTGAGGCCACGATCGCCTTTCCGAACGCGAGCGCCGTGTAGAGCACGCCCGACTGCTCGGCGTCGCGGTACGGCAGCGCGACGACGTCGGCGCGCTCGAAGATCGCCGGCAGCTCCCGGTCGGCAACGAACCGGGTCAGGAACCGGACCCTGGGCGCGATCTCGCCCGCGCGGCGGCGCAGCGGCACCAGGTCGACGCCGAGCGGGCGGCCGACCACCCACAGCTCCGCGTCGGCTAGTCCGGCGAGCGCCTCGATCAGCAGGTCGAGTCCCTTGTAGGGCCGGATCAGACCGAACGCGAGCACGACCCGCCCCTCGGCTCCCTCGAGCTCGACCGGCAGCGGCGCCCGGGGCTCGAGCCGGGTGAGGTAGTCGAAGGCGCCGTGCGGGATCACCCGCACCCGGCTCGCCGGGATCCCGGCGGTGTCGACGAGCCGGGCCGCCCCGTACTCCGACAGGGCGACGATCGCGTCCATGCGGTCGAACAGCCGCCGCATGCCGAGCGAGGGGCGATCGTCCCAGGCCTCGGCCCGCAGCCAGCCGTGCGGCGTGAGCAGGCGCGGCCGCGCGGGCGGCAGCAGGGCCCAGTCGAGGCTCGGGGCCGTCAGCCACTGGTAGTGGACGACGTCGGCCCCCGCGGCCTGGCGGCGCAACCGTGCCATCCCGGGCAGGTGCCCGGCGGCGCGCGCGGCGCGGCGGGCGCGGTCGCCGAGGCCGTTGCGCGAGGCGAATCCGTAGAAGGTCTCGCGGACGCGGTAGCCCTCGGCCGGGGGCACCTCGCCGTGGGCGAAGCGGCTGGTCACCAGCTCGACCTCGGCGCCGGTGCGGGCCAGCGCGGCGCTCAGCGAGCGATCGTAGGGAGGCGTGTAGGCGGGCGGATCGACGATCTCGACACGCATGGGCAACGATTCTCCCGGTGGAGCTGTCCTACTGCGTGGTCAACACGAACGCCTGCGAGCGGCTTCTCGCCTGCCTCGACGCGATCAGCGCCACCCACCCGGAGGCGCTCGCGGCCGAGCTGCTGGTGGTCGACAACGCCTCCGACGACGGCTCGCAGGAGGCGGTCCGCGCATGGGGACAGCGTGACCGTCGGCTCGGCGACCGCCTTCGCCTGATCGCCCGCGACCGCCGCGCCGGCAAGGCGGAGAACGATTCGCTGCTGCTGCGGGAGGCGAGCGGCGAGCTCTGCCTGCTGCTGAACGAGGACGCGGAGCTGTGCCCGGGGGCGACCGAGGCCCTGCTCGAGGCGCTGCGGGACGATCCCCAGGCGGCGGCTGCCGGCGCCCAGCTCGTCGATCCCGACGGCGGCGAGCTCGCCTGCGCCTGGCGGCTGCCCGGGCTCGGCGCCGCCCTTGCCTCGGCGCTGTTCCTGCACCGACTGTTCGTCACCCAGAGCGGCGGCGGCGAGATGCGGACGGTCGGCTGGGTGCAGTCTGCGGCGATGCTGGTCCGACGGCCCGCCGCCGAGCAGGTCGGATACCTCGATCCCGACTTCTTCGTCTACTCCGACGAGACCGACTTCTGCAAGCGGCTCGCAGGCGCCGGCTGGCGGATCCTGCACGTGCCCGCGGCCCGTGCCGTCCACCACGAGCAGCTCGCCACCGACGCGGGCGCCTCCGAGCGCCGGGTGGTCGAGTTCCATCGCGGCCGCGACCTCTACATGCGCAAGCACCACTCCGCCGTCGCGGCGCTCGCCTACCGGCTGCTCAGCGCCTGGTCGTACCTCCCGCGCGCGCTCGCCGCGATCGTCCTTCCCCGCCACTCCCCTCGCCGCTACCTGCTCCAAGCCCGCGCCGCGCTCGGCCCCTGGCGCCACGAGGGCCTCCGCGAGGTCGCCGAGGCCCACAACCGCCGCCTGGCCAGCCAGTGATGCACTTCGAGCGAGTCCCCGGTCTGCATCTGCCGCATCCGGCCGACTGGCCACGGTGACGGCGGGTCAGCTGCCGAAGCGGTCCTCGTCGCGGGTCGCCTGCTCGTAGACCTCCGGTCCGGCTCGCCGGCGCTCCTCCTCCGCGGGCCCGGCCGCCGGCGCCGAGGCGAGCTCGCGCAGCCGCGCCCGGACCGCCGCCGGGGCGAGCATCCGGCGCAGGCTCGCCCGCTCCTCGGGGGTGAGGAACCCGGTGGCGAGCAGCAGGGCCGGCAGGGCGAGCCAGAGCGCCGTTCGCGAGGCGAGGCCGCCGAAGCCCTCGGTCGGCAGCAGGAGCTCGCCGGCGGCCACGGTGGCCGCGGTGACCGCGATCAGCAACCCGAGCCTGGCCCACTCATAGGGCACCGGGAACAGCCGCTGGGTGAGCAGGTACATGAGGCCGAGCACGACCAGGTAGGAGGCGACCAGCGCGATCCCGGCGCCGACGATCCCGTGGGGCGGGACGAGGATCAGATTCAGCGCGATGTTGGCCGCCGTCCCGGCTGCGGTGGCCGGGAAGTTGAACTCGGTGCGCCCGGTGCGCCCGAGGACGACGACGAGCACCAGGTAGAGCGCGTAGAGCGAGATCCCAGTGGCGAGCAGGCCGATCGCCTCGTGGGCCTCGAAGAACTCCGGCGCGGCGAGCAGCTCGACGATCCAACGCGAGAGCAGCCAGAGCCCGGCGACGCCGAACGCGCAGACGGCGGCGAACCAGGTGAACACCAGGCTGTACGCGCGGCGCGCCTCGTCGTCGTCGGCGATCGAGTAGGCGAGCGGCGGGAAGGCGAGCTGAAATCCGCGGGCGAGCACGTTCATCCCCTGGGCGAACTTGATCGCGAGCGCGTACAGCCCCGCCTCTGCGAGCCCGGCCAGCCGGGCGATCACGATCCGGTCGATGAAGTTGAGCGAGTACAGCGAGAGCTCGGCCGGCATCGTCGGCAGCCCGAAGCGGACCATCCGCCGCAGCAGCGACCGTTCGGGGACGAGGGCGATCCGGCGGCGCTCGCGCCACAGCCGCCAGCCGAGGAAGATCGCCCCGGTGCCGAAGGTGCCGAGCAGGATCCCGTCGGCGCCCATGTCCTCGACGACGACCAGCCAGACGGTGAACGGGATCGTGACGATCACGTTCACCACCGTGATCGTGAAGTAGGCGCGGGCGCGTTCGTCGAGGCGCAGCAGCGTGAGCACGTACTCCCACAACGTCAGCGTCCAGAGCCCGAGCACCGCCAGCCGCGCCAACCCGGCGTCGGAACGGTCGAGCAGCAGCTCGGAGATCGGCTCGGCGAGGGCCAGGCCGACGGCCGCCCCGGCGGTCGCGGCCCAGAACAGCGCGGCAAAGCTGGTGGAGACCACCCGCTCGGGACGCTCCCCGGCCAGGTAGTAGAAGCGCAGCAGCGCCTCGATGACGCCGAAGCGAATCACGATGCTCGCGGCGACGACGGACGCGAGCATCACCTCGGCCGCTCCGTAGTCGCTTGGGGTCAGGTACGCGGTGTAGACCGGCAGCAGGAAGACCGCGATCAGCTTCGAGACCACGCTCGAGGCCGTGTAGGCGGCGCCGGTGGTGGCGAGGCGGCGCAGGTACTCGAACACTTACCTGGGGATCGTCGCCGACGCCTCGGGCGGATCCCTGCGCAGCGCCACCGCGAGCCCGAGCAGAGCCCAGGTGACCGGGTCGATGGCGAAGCCCGCGTAGCCGAGGCTGTGCACGAGCATCGCCACGAAGCAGGCGGCGACCGCGACCCGGGCGGGCGATCGGCCGGCCCCGCCGCCGAGCACGGTGACGAGCGCCACCACCACGAAGGCGGCGTAGACGGCGAGCCCGGCCGCGCCCTGCTCGGCGGCGACCGTGATCGGCTCGGAGTGGGAGATCGCGCTGCGAGCCTGCGGGTCGATCTCCGCGACGAACGCTGCCCCGAACGATCCCGAGCCGTAGCCGCCAACTGGGCGGTCCTCGGCCAGCTCGAGCCCGCCCTCGATCAGGTCGCTGCGGCCGCTGTCGAACTCGCGGTCGGTCTGGATGTCGCTGCTCGGCGTG
>JBOGZD010000159.1:0-4918 GCA_050697155.1 Solirubrobacterales bacterium
GGTCGAGGGTGTTAAAGAGCTGGTCGAGGTCTACCTCTGAGACCGTCTCTGCCTGGCTGAGGCGCCCGCCGGAGTCGATCTCCTCGCCGGCCTGGGAGTCGGGGGGGAGGGTGAGCTGGACCTGGCGGTTGGCGATCCCCGACAGCGAGTAGGAGCGCACGGTGGCGGTCGTCCCCCGCCGCAGCGGGGTGAAGTCGTCCGCGACCGTGAACGTCACCAGCGCCTGGCCGTCGGGCCCCAGCTCGATCTCCTTCACCGAGCCCGCGTTGGCGCCCCCGACCACGACCTCGTTGCCGGTCACCAGCTGGCTCGCGTTCTCGAACTCGGCGGTGACCTCGTACTCGTCGCCGTTGCCTCCGAGCAGCATCACCACCGCCACGACCGCGATCACCAACGCGACGACGGCCGCGACACGGCCGATCAGTGCAGAGGCTCTCACCTGCTCCGGTTCCTGTTCATCCCTAACCGCGCCCCGGGTCCGGAGCGCGCGCTCGAACCTACCAAGCGCCGCGCCTGGGCGCAAAGCAGAACCGGCGCCGAATCTCGCATTTCAATGCGCTTTTCGGGACCCCTTCTTTGAGTTGAAGTTAAGGGGTCGGCGAGGACCCGAGCAGGGGCTCGAACGCGACCGCCCGGGCATAGAGCTTGAACAGCCTGAAGCCGGCCGCAACGGGCGGCTCGCAGGCGTTCTCGAACACCTCGTAGGCCCGCTCGTCGGAGAGCGGCGTGGTCTCCACGGGAGCGTCCTCGAGGTTGATGTGGTCGCGGATCTCCTCGATCGTGGCCAGCCGTTGCTCCTCGGTGCCGCGGTTCCAGTCGCTGCACTCGGCGAGCTGGGCGACCGATCCGGCGGTCACCCTGCCGACGCCGAGCGTCTCGGGCTCGTCGGGCTCGTCCTCGCCGCAACCACCGGTCGCGACGAGCGCGAGCGCGACCGCAGCGATCGCCAGCGGACTAGGGCCCAAGCTCGCCCGGCTCGACCAATCCCCGGTCCTCGAGGTCGTCGGCGAGATCGTCGAAGTACCCGGAGATGTGCTCGCCTGCGGGGCTGCGAGCGCTGGCGCCGGCGCCCCGTTCGGCCTCGTCGAGGTGCCGGGCCGACGCCCGCGTCCCGGGCTGCGGCGGGAGCGTGAACCAGTCGCACTCGGTGGGGGCGAGGTTCTCGCGCGCCGCGAGGCAGTTGGTCAGCTCGAGCTCCTTGGCGGCGTCTCCCATGCCCATGCTGGTGGCGCAATCGGCGGGCAGCGGGTCGGGCGGAACGCCGGGCCCGGATCCGGTGATGCTCGCCTCAGTTCCGTCGGGACCGGTGTTGGCGTACCAGCAGTTGCCGTTGTTGCTGAGGAACTCGTCCCACCAGAAGTCGAGCCCGTTCGGCAGCACTCCGCTGATGCCGCCGACGTTGTTGCCGAACGCGTGCACCGCCTTCGGGGCCTCAAAGCCCGGCGGCGCCATCCCCATGTGGTTGTCGTAGTAGCGGTTGCCGCACGAGGTGGTGATCTGCGGCTCTGTCGCGCAGGAGATGCCCTCGTTGACACCGCCCTCGGGCTCGAAGCCGACGAGCGCATCGACGACCACGTCCGGGATCGCAAACAGCATCGTCCCGTAACGCCAGTTGTCCCAGATCCAGTTGTCGTGGACCTTGCCGTCGTTGTGCCCGGCCCAGAAGAACCCGGTCGCCGACGGCAGGACGCCGATGATCGGCTCGATCGGCGGGTCCGGGACCCCGTAGAGGTCGAGGTTGTTCGAGTAGATGTAGTTGTTGTCGACCTCGACGCTGTCGGCAGGGAATCCCGGGTGCCCGCCGGCGGAGATCGTGTCGGTCGAGATCCCGGCCGTGTTGCCATAGATGTGGTTGTCGGTGATCCGCACCGCGTTGCCCATCGAGCCGGAGTAGGCGAGCACGTTGGCGTGCAGGTCGCAGCGCTTGACCACGGTGTTGATCCGCGGCGCGTCCGGATAGAAGTCCTTGCGCGCCTGGGAACCCGTCTCGGGAGCGGCCCCCGGGTAGACCCCCGCGTCCCCGGAGCCGATCGCCTCGCAGTTGCGGATCTCGTGGTGGTCGGTGGTGAAGCTCAGGTGGCCGTAGTCGGCGCCCCAGAAGAACTTCACCTTGTCGAGCAGCACGCCGTCGGTCTCCTCGGTGTAGAAGCCGAACTCCAGCGCGCCGCGCAGCAGCATGTTCCTGCCGACGAAGCCGTCCGCCCGGTCGGCGCGCAGGATGACGTGCTTGGCGAAGCCGCTCGGCCGCGCCGTCGGCCCCTTGCCCGAGTAGCCCTTGCCGCCGTCGATGATCACGTCCTCCGGCCGCACGCCGGAGCCCTCGATCTGCATGTTGCAGCGCGCGCAGGGCCCCTCGTCCGGGATCCCGTGGCGGTCCTCGAGCGGCGGCTCGGGCGGTGGCGCACCCACCTTGCGGCCCTGGACGAGGATCAGGTTCTGGTCGTTCGGGCAGGTGGCCTGGTAGCGGTAGCTTGGCGTCGCCGCCCCGCCCGAGTCGAGCTGCGTCATATCGGCACATCGCGGGTCGTTGGTCGGCGCCCGGCGCGAGGCCGGCTCGCGGTACCGCCCCGGCATGATCACGACCCGGTCGTTGTTGCCCGAGTCGTTGATCGCGTCCTGGATCGAGGAGTAGTCGCACTTCGCGGCGAGCTTTCGGTTGATCCTCCGAAGCTTGCGCGCGCGCTTGGCCGAGACCTTCTTGCGCTCCTGGCTCGGCCGGATCCGGTAGCCACGCTTCGTCGCCTTGCGCAGCGACTTGCGAAGCGCCTTCAGGGAGCGCTTGCCCTGCCGGCCCTGGCAGACGATCCGAACGTGGCCGGCCCCCTTGCCGGTCACCGCCGAACCCAGCGTGCGCGCGGTCGGCACCTCGCCGCCCGCCGCCGGTTTGACCGACGTGTCCGGCCCCGGGTCCGGCCAGTAGGAGGGCCGCTCGAGGTGGGCGAGCGCAGCCGCCGGCAGCGCGAGCGCAGCGAGCGCCGCCGCGAGCGCAACCGTGCCCCCAAAGCCCCTTGATCCGGTCACCGAGCGGCGGAGCCTAACAACGGCGCGGCACGCCGGCGCCGGTTACGGGTCGCGGGATAAGCTGACGGCGGTGGAGCGGGACTACGACTGGCTCGTGGTGGGCTCGGGGTTCGGGGGCAGCGTCGCGGCGCTGCGGCTGGCCGAGAAGGGCTACCGGGTCGGGGTGCTCGAGTGCGGCCGGCGCTTCGGCGACGAGGACTTCGCCGAGTCGGCGTGGCAGCTGCGCCGCTACTTCTGGATGCCGCGGCTGGGCCTGCGGGGGATATTTCGGCTGACGCTGTTCAAGGACGTGTTCATCGCCTCCGGAAACGGCGTCGGGGGCGGCAGCCTCGGCTACGCCAACACGCTCTACCGGGCGCGACGGGCGTTCTTCCGTGATCCCCAGTGGGAGGGTCTCGCCGACTGGGAGCCCGAGCTGCGGCCCCACTACGACACCGCCGAGCGGATGCTCGGCGTCGTCGATTACGAGCAGATGACCCCCGCCGACGAGCTGCTGCGCGAGTACGGCGAGGAGATCGGCGTCGGCGACACGTTCAAGCACACCCGGGTGGGGATCTTCTTCGGCGCCGCCGGCGAGCAGGTCGACGATCCCTACTTCGGCGGCGCCGGCCCGGCGCGGACCGGCTGCGTGCGCTGCGGGAGCTGCATGGTCGGCTGCCGCCACGGCGCCAAGAACACCCTGGTCAAGAACTACCTCTGGTTCGCCGAGCGGCTCGGGGTCGAGGTGCTGCCCGAGCGCCAGGTGACCGAGATCCGCCCGCTCGGCGCCGACGACGGGTCGGAGGGCTACCGGGTGACCACCGAGCACCCCGGCGCCTGGCTGCGCAAGCGGCGCCGCACCCTGACCGCGGGCGGCGTCGTCGTCGCGGCGGGGCCGCTGGGCACCAACCAGCTGCTCGCCGACTGCAAGCACTCCCGCTCCCTGCCGCGCCTCTCCGACCGCCTCGGCCACGTGGTGCGAACGAACACCGAATCGATCCAGGCGGTGACCGCGCGCGACGACGACCGCGACTTCGCCCGCTCGGTGGCGATCACCTCGAGCATCTACCCCGACCCCGACACCCACATCGAGGTGGTCACGTACGGCCGCGACGCGGACGCGATGAGCCGCCTGTTCACGACCTTCACCGGCGCGGGCACCCGCGTCACCAGGCCGCTGAAGTGGCTCGCGGCGATGCTTCGCCATCCGCTCCAGACCCTGCGCCTGCTGTGGCCGATGGGATGGTCGCGACGAACCGTGATCCTGCTGGTGATGCAGACCCTCGACACGGCGATGCGCCTGGTGGCGAAGCCGAGGCGGCTCGGCGGCGGAGTGCGCCTGCAGACCGAGCAGGACCCCGAGCGCCCGAACCCGACCTACATCCCGGCCGCGGAGGCGGCGACGAAGTGGATGGCGCGGCGGATCGGCGGCATCCCGCAGAGCGGGATCACCGAGTCCTCGCTCAACATCCCGACCACCGCGCACATCCTCGGCGGCGCGGTGATCGGCGCAACGCCGTCCGAGGGCGTCGTCGACGCGCGCCAGCGGGTGTTCGGCTACGAGAACCTGCTGGTCACCGACGGCGCCGCGGTGCCGGCCAACCCGGGCGTGAACCCTTCGCTGACGATCACCGCGATGGCGGAGCGGGCGATGAGCTTCGTCCCGCCCGTCGGCGAGGAGGCCGGCCGAACGTCCGAGCTGCCCGAGGCCGCCCGCGGGGCCGGCGAGGTTCCGGCACGCACGGCTGCGTAGAGCTGGTGGCGTTCCCCGCCGACCGTGGCGGGGCACGAGCGTGGTTCGAGGGCACGTAGGGAGGGAGTTCGCGGGGCGTTGGCTCGCGCCTCGACGTCGGCTGACTTCGAAGGGCGGGCAAAACGTCGCATCGGCCGGGGCGCGAACATCGAGCGCGGGGTTTTG
>JBOGZD010000160.1:0-4871 GCA_050697155.1 Solirubrobacterales bacterium
CATCATCTCCGGGGACCAGGGCGGGTCGAAGACCATCCGCGGGTGGACCTGCTCGACTCCGTCGATGTCGGAGACGAACTCGCGCATCTGCTCGGTCACCTGGGGGCCGATCGGGCACGCGGGCGTGGTGAGGGTGAAGGTGATCAGCACCTCCGGCCCCTCGATCTCGACGTCGTAGACGAGCCCGAGCGAGACGAAGTCGAGCCCCAGCTCGGGGTCGATCACCTCCTCGAGCGCCTCGTAGACCTCTTCTTCGGTGGCCATGGGTCCATGGTAGTCAAGCGCCCCGCCGTGCCGGGGGAACCGGCGCGCGCGGGTTGCGACGCATGTAACAATCGGCGCGCCGGGCAGGGATGCCGGCGAGTCCGGCAGGAGGCCAGACCGGGGGGTGGGACTATTCGTGTCTGTCAAACGCCCGATCGCCCTCGTCCTCTCCGCCGCGGCGCTGTTCGCCGGCCTCCCAGCTGCTGCATCTGGGGCCTCGCGAACGCTCGAGGCCCCCGGGGTCGCCGACCGCAGCTGCACGTCCGGCGCCCGGGATGACCGAGCCGCGGCCGTCGACCGGGTCCGCGCGCCGTCGCTGGCCGAGGTCAGCGCGCGGCTCGAAGCCGACTCGGGCGATTGGGACCTCGCGGTCATCGACGCCGCCAGCGGCCGCACGGTCGCCGGCTCGGCCGCGCGGGGGCCGGACGAGCTCGCCGAGGGCTTCGTCACCGCCGGCCAGGAGCTGATCGTCCAGGCCTGCCGGCGCTCGGGCTCGGACCCGACCGCGCGGCTCGACGTCGGCTTCACCCCGGTGCGCGGCTCCGCCGAGACGCCGCAGCTGGTCAAGGTCCACACCCCCGACGCCGCCAGCGAGGCCCGGCTGCTCTCCCTCGGGCTCGACCTCACCGAGCACGGCGGCCCGGGCTACGTGAGCGCCGTGCTGCACCGCGCCGCCGACGCTGCCGCCCTGCACCGGGCCGGGCTCAGCTACGAGGTCCAGGTCGCCGACCTGACCGCGCTCGGGGTGCGCGAGCGCCGCGCCGACCGCCGCTTCGCCCGGCGGGTCGAGACCAGCCGCCTGCCGAGCGGGCGGACGACCTACCGGCGCCTGTTCGACTACGGCGAGGAGATGAAGCAGCTCGCCGAGCAGAACCCGGACCTGGTGCGGCCGTTCACGCTTCCGCTTCAGACCTGGGAGGGCCGCGCGGTCGAGGGGATCGAGATCACCACCGACGTCGATCGGGTGCGCGACGGCAAGCCCGTCTTCCTCCAGATGGGCCTCCACCACGCGCGCGAGTGGCCCTCGGGTGAGCACGCGATGGAGTGGGCATACGAGCTCATAAACGGCTTCCGCGCCGGCGACCAGCAGGTGGTCGACCTGGTCTCCAGGACGCGCACGCTGATCGTCCCCGTGGTCAACCCCGACGGCTTCAACGCCTCGCGCGAGGCGGGCGAGATGCTCGGGCACGGCGGCGGCCAGGGCGGCGACGACATCCTCAACTTCGTCACGTCGCCGAACGAGTACCGGCGCAAGAACTGCCGCCTGATCGACGACTCGGCCGCCGGCAACTGCGCGCAGCCCTCGGTGGGGCTCGCCGAGCCCGGCGTCGACCCGAACCGCAACTACGGCGGCTTCTGGGGCGGCGACGGCGCCAGCACCGACCAGACCGCGCAGGACTACCGCGGCCCGGGGCCGTTCTCTGAGCCCGAGACCGAGAACGTCCGGCGGTTGGTCTCGGGGCGCCAGGTGGTCACCCTGATCACCAACCACACCTTCAGCGACCTGGTGCTGCGCCCGCCCGGCCTCGCCAGCCAGGGGGAGTCGGTCGACGAGCCCCTCTACAAGGCGCTCGGCGACGCGATGGCGGCCGAGAACGGCTACCTGAGCCAGCACGGCTTCGAGCTCTACGACACCACCGGGACGACCGAGGACTGGTCCTACTACGCCACCGGCGGCCTCGGGTTCACGTTCGAGATCGGCTGCAACCCCGCCGACCCGGCGGAGCCGAACATGGACTGCATCGGCAACTTCCACCCGCCGTTCGCCGAGATGGTCGCCGAGTGGGAGGGCACCGCGCCGGCGGCCGAGGCCGTCGGCGGGCAAGGCAACCGAGAGGCCTACTACATCGCCCAGGAGAGCACCGCCGACCGCTCGCGCCACTCTGTGCTCAGCGGCAGGGCCCCGGCGGGTGCGGTGCTGGGGATCGAGAAGAGCTTTCAGACGCCCACGTCGCCCCAGCCCGACGCCGACGGCGAGCCGATCATGCTCGACGACCGCCTTCGGTCTGAGCTCAAGGTGCCGAGCAACGGCCGCTACGAGTGGCATATCAACCCCTCCACCCGGCCGCTCGTCGCCCAGGAGACCGGCCGCCCGTCGCTCGGAGACCCCAGCGACCCGATCGGCTTCTCCGGCACCGCGGCCGGAGCGACCCCGTGCGCCGACTTCGAGACCGACGACCCGACCTGCTGGAACGACCATCCCTTCACCGTCTCGGGCGCCTCCGGGGTCGACAACGACGCCGCCACGGTGAGCATCGACTGGACCAGCCCGGTCAGCGACTGGGACCTGAAGGTGTTTCGCGACGTTGACGGTGACGGGACCTCGGAGGCCGAATCCGACGCCGACGAGGTCGGCCAGTCCGCCCAGGGGGCGCCCGGTACCTCCGAGTCGACGACCTTCGTCAGCCCCGAGGATGCCGACGGGCGCCTGCTGCCCGGCGACTACGTCGCCCGGGTGATCAACTTCGCCGCCGCCGATCCGTATGACGGCGAGGTGAGCTTCGCCGGACCGGAGTCGTTCGTACCGGGACAGACCGAGAGCTGGACGCTCACCTGCACCACCGATGGCAAGGTGCGCTCGAGCCGCCAGGTGACGATCGCACGCGGTGAGCAGCGCGAGCTCGACCTCAGGGCGGCCTGCGGGCGCGCCGCCGGCCGCTGCGCGGGGCGGCGGGCGACGCTGGTGGGGACCAAGAAGGGCGAGAAGCTGCGCGGGACCAAGCGCGCCGACGTGATCGTCGGCAAGGGCGGGCGCGACAGGATCAACGGGCGGCGCGGCAAGGACCGCATCTGCGGCGGCGGCGGCAGGGACAAGCTCAAGGGCGGCAAGGGCAAGGACACGGTCAAGGGCGGCGGCGGCAGGGACAAGCTCAACGGGGGTGGCGGCAAGGACAAGCTCAAGGGGGGTGGCGGCAACGACCGGATCAACGCCGTCGACGGCAAGCGCGACAGGATCAACTGCGGCCGCGGCAGCAAGGACAAGGCGATCGTCGACCCCAGGGACAAGGTCTCCCGAAGCTGCGAGAAGGTGGTCGTGAAGGCGTAGGCGCCGCCGCCCGCCGGTAGCAGCGCCGCCGACAACCTGGCCCCCACTAGAGCCCTCTAGGCTCCGGGCATGGCGCTGCTGCTCGTGCTGCTGCTGTTCATCGCCCTGCCGATCGCGGAGCTCTACGTGATCATCCAGGTCGGTCAGGCGATCGGCATCCTGCCGACTCTGGCGATCCTGCTCCTCGACGGCTTCGTCGGCGCGGCGCTCGCCCGCTCGCAGGGACGCGCCGCGTGGGAGCGCTTCAACGGCGCCCTCGCGGAGGGCCGGGTGCCCGCGCGCGAGACCGCGGACGGGGCGATGATCATCGTCGGCGGGGCGCTGCTGCTGGCGCCGGGGTTCATAACCGACGTGGTCGGCATCGCGCTGCTCGTGCCCCCAACCCGCGCCCTGCTTCGCGGCGGGGTCGCCCGGCTGGCGCGCCGGAGGGTGGCGTTCACCTGGACGCTGGGCGGTCGGCCGCATGACCCGCGTCGCGGGCGGCGGCCCGGGCCGCCGCCGGGATACCGCGGGTCCCCCGATCGCCGCGGGTATGACCACGAGGGCACCGCCCGCGAGGTGGGCGAGCCGAGCGGCGACCTGCCCCGAGGAGGTCACGGCGAGCGCCGTGAGCACTGAGGGCTCCCACACCGGGCTGGTGGTCGCCTTCAGCTCTCCGGCCGGAGGGGAGGTCCGGGTGGAATGGGACGGGGCAGCGCTCGCGCGGCACGACCGCGGGGACGCCGGCGCCGACGGCCTGTGGCGGCTCGCGGGGGAGCTCGACTGGGACGAGGTCGACGCGCTGCGGGTGATCTCGGGGCGGGTCGACGACGGGCGCCTGATCGCGATCGCCGCCCTGCGGCCACGTGACGCGGCCGGGCACGGCGAGGAGGCGGTGGGCGGGGCGATCGTGGTCGACGACGCCGCCGAGGAGCTCGCCGAGGTGCTGGTCTCGACCGAGTACGCGGGCGATGCGGAGGTGCGCCGGATCGGGCTCGAGCTCTACCGTGACGACGGGATGCCGCTGCGGGTCGCCGCCGACGCGACCGAGGCCTTGGTCGAGGTCGAGGGCGGGGTGCGCCGGCAGCGGGTGGAGCTCGACCTGCGGCTCGCCGGGTCGCCTGGTGCCGGTGTGCTCGACGTCCTCACCCGGGCCTGAAACGGGCGGTCCGGTGCGCGCGGTGATCTCCGACTTCGGCGGCGTGCTGACCACGCCGCTGCTCGGCTCGTTCGCGGTCTTCCAGGACCGCACCGGGATCTCGGCCGAGGCGCTCGGCCGCTCGATGCAGCGGATCGCCGAGCGCGACGGCGGCCATCCGCTGTTCGCGCTCGAGCGCGGCGAGCTCCGCGAGGCCGAGTTCCTCGACCGCGTCGCCACCGCGCTCGAGCCCGAGCTCGGCCATCGGCCCGAGATGCATCGGTTCCGCGAGATCTACTTCGATGCCCTGGACCCGAACGAGCCGATGATCGAGCTGATGCGCGACCTTCGCGGGCGGGGCTACCGGATGGCGCTGCTGACCAACAACGTGCGCGAGTGGGAGCCCTACTGGCGCGCGATGATGCCGGTGGACGAGATCTTCGA
>JBOGZD010000161.1:0-4646 GCA_050697155.1 Solirubrobacterales bacterium
GGGAGTTGCGTAGCCATGCCAAGAAGATCATCGGCAAGCCGTGTGCGGGAAAACCGCACGCACGGATTGAAAGGGGAACGGGGAAACAGGCCCGCTCGGGTACTGCGCCCCTGACTACCAATGGCCAAGAGCGTTCCGGTGCGCGAGTTTCGAAGCAACCTGAGCGGATTCCTCAGCGACGTCGCCGATCGACGCGAGCACGTGCTCGTGACACGCAACGGGCGCCCTGCCGCGGCGCTGGTGCCTGTCGACGAATACGAGGGGCTAGAGGAGACCGCCGAGATCCTCTCGGATCCCGACGCCCTCGACGCGCTCGAGACCGGCTTGAGCGAGCTCTCGCGCGACGAAACGGTGAGCCTCGAAGATCTGCGCCGGGAGCTCGCCGAGCGCCGGGCAGCCCGCTGATCGGTGGCGCGCGTCGTTCTGGCGCGGCGCGCCCGGCGCGACCTGCTCGAACTCGATTGGCCGCTGATCGACGCGATCGAGGAGTCGCTTGGCTTGCTTGCGCGCGAGCCCAGGATGGGGCACGCCCTTCGCGGGCGCCTCCGCGGGCTTCGCTCGTTGGCCGTCGGGACCTATCGAGTTATCTACCAGGTGACCGACGACGAGCGGCTGGTTCGGGTGGCCGCAATCCGACACCGAGCCACGGCCTACCGCACCGACCCGCGCTGATGTTCGTCGTCCAGGGCGGTAGCGCAGGTGTGAGGCCTAAGCCTCAATCCACCGATTTGCCCGCCTGATCCGTCCGGCTCGCTCAAGAGAATGACCTCCTGAGCAGGCAAAAAGCGGCTAATAAGGCAGCCGCGGCCTGACGTCAGGAGGTCACTCACATGGTGAACGGTTCCGGGGCGGCGGTGCGGCCCGATTCGGTGGGCGTCCGGTTCGACGACGAGCGGCTCGTCGCCAACGCGGGGCTGGTGCTGGTCGCGACCCTGAGCAGGCGGCTGGGGATCGAGCGGCTGGTCGATCGGCTGGTCGACCTCGGCGAGCGAGCGGGCGCCGCCCGCCCCGGGCGCAAGGTGCTCTCGCTGGTGCACGCGATCGCCGCCGGCGCCGACTCGATCGACGACGCGGACGTGCTTCGCGCCGGGGGGACCGAGGCGCTGCTCGGTCACCGGGCGATGGCGCCCTCGACGCTCGGAACCTTCCTGCGCGCGTTCACCTTCGGGCACGTGCGCCAGCTCGACCGGGTCCTGGCGGAGGCGATCAAGCGCGCCTGGGCGGCGGGCGCGGGGCCAGGCGTGAAGCGGCTGGTGATCGATATCGACAGTTTCGTCGGCGAAGCCGCGGGCCGCCTCAAGCAGGGCTCCGCCTACGGCTACACCGGCGAGCGCGGCTACCACCCCCTGCTCGCCACCCGGGCGGGCACCGGCGAGGTCCTGCACACCCGGCTTCGCAAGGGCTCCGCCGGCTCGGGCCGCGGCGCGCTTCGGTTCCTCCAAGAGCTCGTCGCCCGGGTGCGCGGCGCCGGCGCCGCGGGCGAGATCCTGATCCGCGCCGACTCGGCCTTTTACTCGAACAAGGCGATCGAGTTCCTCGAGCGTGCCGGATGCCGCTACTCGATCGCGGTCACCCAGCACAAGTGGATCGCGCAGCGGATCGCCGAGATCGGCGAGTCGGCCTTCGAGCCGGTCTCAGACTACCCCGAGACGGGCATCTGCGAGCTCGCCGAGACCACCTACGGCGATCGCCGGCTGATCGTCCGCCGCGTCCACCTGCACGCCCAGGAAGAGCAGACCGAGCTGTTTGCCTACTGGCGCCACTTCGCCTTCCTCACCAACCGCTCAGAGGGCATGCACCTGGTCGACCGAGAGCATCGCCAGCACGCCGAGGTCGAGCTCGCGATCCGCGACCTCAAGGATCAGGCGCTCGCGCACTTCCCCTCCGGGAGCTTCGCCGCCAACGCCGCCTGGACGGTGATCGCAGCGCTCGCCCACAACCTCGGGCGCTGGGCCGGCCAGCTCGGCCTGGAGGACTCGACCTGGCGCGCCGCGCGGACGATCCGCCGCTGGCTCCTGGCGATCCCAGGCCGGCTCACCCGCAGCGCCAGGCGCTGGACGCTTCATCTGCCGGCCCGCTGGCCGTGGCGAGAGGCCTTCGTCGAGGCGCTGGCCCGGATCCGGGCTTTGCCAGCCGCGGCCTGATCCAGCACCGAACTCCCGCCGACACCTCCGGCTCGCTCCCGGCGGGATCGGGCTGCGCGATCTCGCCCCTGGCGGCGACCCGGCAACCCCGCGACGCTCCGCGGAGGGCGCCAGGCGCCTGATCGGAGAGACCTGGATCGGTTCAGCCCCCCGCGGCGACGTCAGCGTTGTTTCACGCGGGCAATCGGTGGATTGAGGCTAAGAAGCTCCCGGAGCTCGTCGCTCGTCAGGCCGGCGTCGCGCAGGATGCCCGCCAGGTTCCTTGCGCAGCTCCCTGTGCAACGGAATCACGAGCGCCGTTCGGCGGCCCTCCTTCTTGAGGCGGACGTGACGGGCGCGCTATCGCCATTCGCCTGAGCACAACCGGCGGGCCCTGCAACCCATTCCCCGCCGGTGGAGCGATACCTTGACCCGGTGAGCCAGGCTCCCGCCAGGACCATCCGCCACTCGTCCGAGCTCGGACGCTGGGCGATGGTGCTCGGCGAACCCGATCTGCGCCTGCGCCCGCATGTGCGCGGCTATTGCGGCTACGAGGAGGAGACCGTGGCCTTCAGCCGCCGGCGCGAGCTCGCCACCGCGGAGGCCGTCCTCATCGTGGGTTTCGGCCCGCCGATCGAGGTCTCGTTTCCGCGGCTCGGCGAAAGCGTCCGCGCGGGAGCGTTCGTCTCAGGGCTCTCCGACTCCTACGCCCTGGTCGACTCGTTCGGCAGCCAGCGCGGCGTCCAGGTCGACCTCACACCGCTGGGGGCCTTCATGCTTCTCGGCCTGCCCATGCGCGAACTCGCAAACCGGGCAGTCGAACTCGAGGACTTGCTCGGAGCGGAGGGAGCGCGGCTGCCCGAGCGCCTGCACGAGGCGAGTGACTGGTCTGCCCGCTTCGCCATCCTCGACCAGCTCCTCGTCAAGCGCTTCGCGCGCGCTCGCGCCGCCTCGCCCGACGTCCTCTGGGCCTGGCGGCGCCTGCTCGAGGCCGGCGGGCGCCTGCGGGTGACGGAGCTGGCTCAGGAGCTTCGCTGCAGCCGCCGGCACCTGAGCGCGCGCTTCAGCGAACAGGTCGGCGTGCCACCGAAGACCCTGGCCCGCTTGCTGCGCTTCCGGCGCGCGGCGCGCTTGCTCGGCGCCGGGCCGCTTTCCGAGAGCCCAGGCCGATGCGCAGCTGCCCGCCTAAGCCTCACCCAAATCGCCCTGGAGTCCGGCTACTACGACCAGGCCCACCTCAACCGCGACTTCCGCGAGTTCGCCGGGCTTGCGCCGACCGAGCTCGGGACGATGCTGCTGCCGGACGAGGGCGGCGTCGCCGACGGCTGCCGCTGGCCGGAGACCACGCCGGAGTTCCCATCCGTCCAAGACCGGAGCGCCTCGCTCGCCTAGGTTTTGCGCGGCGGCAAACCCCACCGCACGACAGGGGGTGAGGGCACCGCGACGACTAAACAGGGCGCCTTTACCTTCGAGGACGAAAGGAACAGACGATGACCACACAGATCTCCACCCCAATCTTCTACCCCGGGCTTCAATACCGCGACGCCGACGCGGGAATGAGGTGGCTCGAGGACGTGCTCGGCTGCGAGCGCCGCGAGGACCACCGCGACGACGACGGCAACGTCGTCCACGCCGAGCTCGTCTTCCGCGGCGCGATCGTGATGCTGAGCACGGCCGGAGTGGGCCGCGAGCCGTTCCGCAGCCTGCCGGCGGGCGGCCGCCTCGTCTACTGCGCGATCGGCGACGTCGACTCGCTGTACGAGCGCGTCCGCGCGGCCGGCGGCGAGATCGCGGTGGAGCTGACCGACACCGACTACGGCTCGCGCGACTTCACCGTCCGCGACCCGGAGGGGAACCTGTGGGCCTTCGGCACCTACCGCCCCCCCGTCGGCGAGGACTGAGCCGCGATGCGCGAGCCGACAAGTCCATCAGCCGCGACGGCCAGCCCGAGGCCGCAGGGCTTCTTCCCCTCGCTGGCCTACGGGGACGCCGAGCGGGCCGTCGACTGGCTCGAGGTGGCGTTCGGGTTCGAGCTGATCTTCAGCGTTCCCGGAGACGGCGGTGGAGTCCTCCACGCCGAGCTCCGAACGCTCGAGGGGGACATCATCATGGTCCTCTCGACCCAGCTCTCGACGCGGCGCAGCCGGAGCCCGCGCTCGCTCGGGGGTACTGCCCAGAGCGTCTACCTCGTCACCTCGGACGTGGATGGCCTCCATGAGCGCGCAGCGGGCGCCGGCGCGGAGGTGTTCAACCGCCCGCGCGACACCGGCTACGGGCGGGAGTTCTGCTGCCTCGATCCGGAGGGCCACATCTGGACCTTCGGCACCTACCGACCCGACGCCTCGATCTGAGCAACGTCACCCCTCTAGCTTTTTCGCGATGGATCCGCTTCCCGACTTAGGAGCCGTAGATAAATAAGATTGCAGGACTCCGCTCTGAGTCGGCGAAAATCGTGGTGTGGTCGATGAAGCCGCGATCGGTGAGAAGTTCAGGACGCTGGCGGGTGAGCTGAACGAGCGGCAG
>JBOGZD010000162.1:0-4640 GCA_050697155.1 Solirubrobacterales bacterium
ATTGCACCCGGGCGTACTCGGCGTCGAGCGAGCGGGCCAATGAGCGCGCGAGCGCCGTCTTGCCGACGCCCGGGTAGTCCTCGATCAGCACGTGTCCCCCGGCGAGCAAAGCGACAAGGAGCTCGCGGACGACCTCGTCGTCGATCTTCACCGCCCGCCGGATGTTGTCCCGCAGCCGCGATCCGATCTCCGCCACGGCGACCGGATCAAGCTCTGGCGTTGCCGCCATCCCAAGGAATGGTACGGAGCGCCGCAAGCCGGGAGTCCGGGCGCGGGAAGCAGGGGGCGGGCGGGCTAGCCGCGGTGGTGGCTTCCGGGGTTACACCGCGGCGCCTGCTCCCCTGAATGCGCCCCGGTCGCGCGACCGGCCGACGGGCAGGCGGTCGGCGGGCCGGCGGCTGTCTAAATGCCGCGCCCGCACCGTAGAGATGAGGGCGGACGAACGCGAGCAAGAGAATGCGGCTCGGGGGTGACAGCTTTGCCTGCCCATGCGTAGCCTGCGCACGACGAAGCTCTGCGTGTCACCTTCGGAGAGGCTGGGCCGCTTGGCTTTCGCAGCCTCCTTCCTCTCTCCCGAACCGCAGGAGGCGACCCTAGACGCAGCCTCGGCCAAGTTCAAGAGCGACGCCGCCAACAATGCCGCTCGTTGCGAAGAACACGGTTGCTCAGCGGCGCGGTTGGGCGGGCTCGCGCACCGCCAGGCGGCGAAGGTTGTGCGCCGCACGCCCGATCAGCAACGCGATCATCGCCGCCGCGATCGCGAGCCCGATCAGGTCGAAGGCGGTCAGCTGGAGGTCGGCGACGACGAAGTCGAGCCCGGCGCCGAGCGCGACCACGGAGTTCAACACGATCAGGATCAGCCGCACCTCGGTCGGGCCGATCAGCCCGTAGCCGATCGAGAAGCGGCCGAAGGCGTAACTCTCAAGGTAGACGTTGATCGAGAGGATCAGGTACGCGACGACAATCAGGGTGCCGATCGAGAGCAGCATCAGCGGCGACAGCCCCAGCCCGATCCCGATCGCTGCGGTGGCGATCGCGTCGACGAGGTGGTCGAGGTAGTAGCCGTAGGTAGGCCGCTCGATCTCGCGCACCCTGGCGAGGGTGCCGTCGAGCGAGTCGCCGAGCCACTGCACCGCCAGCAGCCCGCTCGCCACCCAGAGCCAGTCGAGGCTCGAGTTGGAGAGCTGGTAGGCGGCGCAGACGCCGAGCGCGGCGAGCACGCCGAGCGCGGTCAGGTCGTCGGGCAGCACCCGGCGGGGGATCCGCGCCGCGATCCAGCGCAGCAGACGCCGCTCCGGCACGGCGAGCAGGAAGCTCGGCTCGCGAGTCGCCTCGACCGAAGCCGATAGGGGTTCCCGGCCCACGCCGACAGGTACCCGGACTCACGCCTCGCGTTTCGCCGAAGCGTCCTGCCCAGAGGTCGCATAGCGACCCCGATCCAGGACGGTGCGGCCAAAACGCGCGCGGTGCGCGAGGGGCTAGCCTCGCTGTCGTGGGCGAACGGCGGCGAGTCGCACTGGTCACCGGGGCGAGCAGCGGGATCGGCGCCGCCACCGTGCGCGCGCTGGCCGCCGCCGGGCTCGACACGGTCGCCGCCGCGCGGCGGCTCGAGCGCTGCGAGGCGCTCGCCAGCGAGGTGGGCGGGCGGGCGCATCGCCTCGACGTCGCCGATCCGGAGTCGGTCGCGGCCCTCGCTGAGGACGTTCCCGAGGTGGACGTCGTCGTCCACAGCGCCGGCGGCGCGCTCGGGCTCGAGCCGGTGGCGGAGGCCGACGAGGAGAGCTGGCGCGAGATGTACGAGTCGAACGTCGCCGGTGTGATGCGGGTCACCAGGGCGCTGCTGCCGGCGCTGCGCCGCGGCCGTGACCCTCAGATCGTGATCGTCGGCTCCGTCGCGGGGGTGGAGGTCTACGAGGGCGGCGGCGGCTACACCGCGGCCAAGCACGCCGCGCACGCGCTCGCGCGCACGCTGCGGCTCGAGCTGCTCGCCGACTCGATCCGGGTCACCGAGGTGGCGCCGGGGATGGTCGAGACCGAGTTCTCGCTGGTCCGCTTCGGAGGCGACGCGGAGCGGGCCGCCGAGGTCTACCGCGGGCTCGAGCCGCTGCGGGCGGAGGACGTCGCCGAGCTGATCGCCTTCTGCGTCACCCGCCCGGCCCATGTCGACGTCGACTACGTCGGCATCAAGCCGACCGCCCAGGCGACCGCGACCGTGGCGCACCGTCGGCAGGGGTGAGCCCCACCCTCTCTACCATCCACCGCCATGCGGATCGACGAGCTGCTCACCCGCCAGCGGCCGGTGTTCTCGGTTGAGTTCTTCCCGCCGAAGACCCCCGAGGGCGTCGTCCAGCTGTTCGAGGCGGTCGAGGCGCTAAAGCCGCTCGCGCCCGACTACGTCTCGGTCACCTACGGCGCCGGCGGTGCCACCCGCGACGGCACGGTCGAGATCGCCGCGAAGATCAGAACCGAGCACGGGCTCGAGACGATGGCCCACCTGAGCTGCGTCGGCGAGACCCGCGAGGGGCTGGAGGCGATCCTCGGGCGGTTCGCCGGGATCGGGATCGAGAACGTGCTCGCCCTGCGCGGCGACCCGCCGCGCGGCGAGGGCGACTTCGTCGCGCCTGAGGGCGGGCTCTCCAGCGCGACCGAGCTGACGGGGTTCATCACCGAACGCCACGACTTCACCATCGGCGGCGCCTGCTTCCCCGAGGTCCACCCCGAGGCCGCCAGCCTCGATGCCGACCTCGACTACCTGAAGACCAAGGTCGACGCCGGCGCCAGCTTCCTGATCACCCAGCTCTTCTTCGACAACCGCGCCTACTGGGACTTCGTCGCGGCGGCGCGCGAGAAGGGCATCGACGTACCGATCATCCCCGGGGTGATCCCGATCGCCAGCTACGGGCAGGTGGCGCGGATCTGCGCGCTCTGCGACGCCTCGATCCCCGCCGACCTCGACGCGGCGATGGCGGCGCTCGGCGGCGACGGCGAGGCCGAGGCGCTGCTCGGGGTCGCCTACGCGGCCCGCCAGTGCGAGGAGCTGCTCGCCGGCGGCGCGCCGGGGATCCACTTCTACGCGCTCAACCGCGCGCCCGGGACGCGGGCGGTGCTGAGCGCGCTGCGCGCCTCGCGGCCGTGGGACCGCGCGCCGGAGGCCCCGTCCGGGGAGCCGCAAGCGGCGCCAATAGACTCGGCGTGATGGCGTCGAGGGAGGACTCGCTCCGCCACCAGGGGCACCGGATCGCCTACGCGGAGTTCGGCGAGGGCGAGCGCACGCTCGTGCTCGTACACGGGCTGCTGATGAACCGCCACATGTACGACCACCTCGGCCCGGAGATGGCCTCGCGGGGGCTGCGGGTGATCACGGTCGACCTGCTCGGCCACGGGCTCTCCGACCAGCCGCCCGACATGCGCGCCTACAACATGAGTGCGTTCGCCGACCAGCTCGCAGCCCTGTGCGAGCACCTCGAGCTCGACCGCCCGGTAGTCGGCGGCACCTCGCTCGGAGCCAACGTCGCGCTGGAGACGGCGACCCGGCACCCGGAGGCGGCGCGCGCGCTGTTCATCGAGATGCCGGTGCTGGACAACGCCCTGCTCGCCGCCGGGGTGATCTTCCTGCCGATCCTGGCGACGCTGCGCTTCGGCAAGCCGGTGATCGCGGCCGTCGCCCAGATCACCAACCGGATCCCGCGCAGCCACTTCCTCGTCGACATCCTCCTCGACTGGACACGGCGGGATCCGGACGCGTCGACCGCGGTGCTCGAGGGCCTGCTCTTCGGCCGTACCGCGCCGCCGCGCGAGGAGCGCCAGCTGATCGAGCTGCCGGCGCTGGTGATCGGCCACCGCGCCGATCCGCTGCATCCCTTCACCGACTCCGACATGCTGGTGGACGAGCTGCCGAACGGTCGTCTGGTCAACGCCGAGTCGATCTTCGAGTGGCGGATCAGCCCCGGGCGGCTCGACGACGAGCTGGCCGCGTTCGTCGCCGAGGTCTATGCGGCCGAGCCCGCCGCGGCGGCCGGCGCCAGCAGCCCGGGCTAACTGAACGCTGAGGCTGGTTCGTAGGCGGTCGTCTAGGCTGCCACGCTCCGATGGCGACCAGCAAGGAGGAGCGAGAGCGACGCCGCGCCGAGCGACTGGCGGCCGAGCAGGCCGAGGCGGCGAGCGCCCGCCGGCGGCTGATCTTCGGCTACGTCGCCGCCGGCGTCCTGGCGCTGGCGGTGGTCGTCGGGATCGTGGTCGCGATCGCCAGCGGGGGCGGCGGCGAGGACGAGATCGGGGGCGAGGAGATCCCCGATGCTGCGCACATCGAGCTCCAGAGCGGCAGCGCCAACGACGTGTCGCCGGACGGGCGCGAGGGAACCCCTCCGCCGGCCGTTCAGCAGGCAGACCTCGAGCTCGCCGCCCGTGACGCCGGCTGCGACCTGCGCCGCGATCTTCGGGACGAGGGCGCCACTCACTTCGAGGAGGTAGCGGACGCGCCCAACTACGAAACCAACCCGCCCACATCGGGCGCTCACATCGTTCCCCCGCGACAGCAGGCCGACGGCGCCTACTCCGAGCCCGTCGGCGACCCGTTCGTCGTTCATTCGCTCGAGCACGGCCGGATCGCGATCCAGTACTCCCCCGACCTGCCCGAGGAA
>JBOGZD010000163.1:0-4609 GCA_050697155.1 Solirubrobacterales bacterium
ATCGACGTCGAGGCGATCCTCGACGACGACTTGCGCGCCGTCGGCCTCGAGGACGCGGTGTTTTCGAAGGCCTAGAGCCTGGCGGCCGCGTCGCGCGGCTCCGACCACAACAGCGCTGCGCCGATCGCGCCGCCTAGGTGCCCAGCTCGGCGACGTGGATCGCCGGGGGGCGGTCGTCGGCGAACAGGTGCTTGGAGATCTGATGCTCGATCCGCTCTCCAAACGGCTCACCGAAGCGCAGCCCCAGCCCGCCGCCGATGATCACCGCCTCGACGTCGAGCAGGTTGACCGCCGAGCCGACCCCGGCGCCCAGCGCCTTCACCGCCCGGTCGAGCAGGTGCTTGGCCATCTTGTCGCCCTCGGCCAGCGCCGCCTCCCAGACCCCGCTCTTGAGCCGGTCGTGGCCCTTCTTCTTCATGATCTTGAAGAGGGCCGTGTCTTCGCCCTCCTCGTGGCGACGGCGCGCCTCCTTCTCCATCGCCCCGCGGCCGGCGTAGGCCTCCAGGCAGCCGCGGCGCCCGCACGGGCAGCGGGCGCCGCCGATCTCGACCACGACGTGGCCGAGCTCGCCCGCGGCCCCGCGGCCGACCCAGTCACGACCGTCCAGGATGATCCCGCCGCCCACCCCGGTTCCCCAGAAGACCCCGAGCAGCGACCGGTAGGGCCGGCCCGCCCCGAGGCGAAACTCGGCGTCGGTGGCGACCTGGACGTCGTTGCCGATCCGCACTCCGGTTCCGAGGGCACCCGCGAGATACTCGGCGAGCGCGAAGGTCCCCTCCCAACCGGGGAGGTTGCGGGCGCCCGTGACCGTGCCGGCATCGCCGTCGACCTGCCCGGGGGAGCCGACCCCCACCCCGGCGAGCCCCGCCGGCTCGGTCCCGACGGCGCGCGCGGCGGCGCCCAGCGCCGTCACTATCGCATCCGCCACGTCGGCGGGGCCGCCCTTGCTCGGCGTCGGTTCCCGCGCCTCGCCCAGGACCTCGTTCTCGGCCGAGACGACCGCCGCCTGGATCTTCGTTCCGCCCAGGTCGATGCCCCCACGGTCGGGTGTCGAGCTCATCACCGGGCCGGCGAGTCTACGGTCCGCGGAGGCGTCTCAACCGTCGACACGGGCGGCCTCGACGAATAGGATCGCCTCGAACGGTCGATCCTCGTGAGGAGGTAGATGATGGGTCTCAGCGAGCTTGCGGTGACGCCGGCGATCGCGGTTGCGGACATAGGGACGGCGAGAGAGTTCTATGAGGGAAAGCTAGGGCTCTCAAACCCCGAGGAGCAGCCGGACGGCGGCCTCACCTATCCGTGTGCCGGCGGCACCTCGATTCACGTGTATCCCTCACCTGAGAACGCCGGCAGCTCGACCGCCACGCTCGCCTTCTGGGAGACCGACGACCCCGAGGGCGTGGTGGACGACCTCTCGGCCAAGGGTGTGACCTTCGAGCAGTACGACGTGGACCCGATCAGGACGGACGAGAGGGGCATCGCCACGATGGGAAGCGACCGGGTGGCCTGGTTCAAGGACCCGGACGGAAACATCCTGGCCGTCGGCACATAGCGGCGGGTGCCGGCGGCTTCAGCGGCGGTGGCCGTGCCGTGTGTGGTCCGCCGCGCGCCAGTGGAGAACTCGCTCGATCTCCAGGCGCAGCAGCGGGCCCGGAGGCGCCTGCTCGCGGTAGGGCGCGTACTTGGCCGTGAGCGCCTCCAGGCCGGCGCGGCCCTCGGCGAGCGGAAGCACGTCGACCCGGCCGATCAGCTGCACCCAGGCGAGCCGGGTCCAATCGTCGTCGTAGACGTCGACGCAGAGGGCCGCCTCGGGCCGGCGGCGCAGGTAGCGCAACCGGGCGGGCTCGGCGCTTCGCTTCGGCTTGTCGTCGATCGCGCTCCAGACCGAGTCCTCGGCCACCGCGAACGTCACGGGAAGCGCCCGGGGCCGGTCGTCTGAGTCGACGAATGCCAAGTGCGCCACCCGCTCGCGTTCGAGCATGTCCCCGGCCCAGCCGGGTAGGTCGGTTAACGTCACCGCCCCGAATGTAGGCCAGGAAGGAGTGTCGATGGACCTAGCGATCGGATTGCCCAACACGGTTCCCGGCGTACGTGGAGATCAGCTGACCGAGTACGCGCGCCGCGCCGAGGCGAGCGGCTTCTCCGCCCTCGGCACCCTGGATCGCCTGATCTATCCCGGCTTGGAGCCGCTCGTGGCCCTCGCGGCCGCGTCGGCGGTGACCGAGCGCATCTCCCTTACGTCGACCGTCCTCCTCGCCCCCTACCGGCTCAACGGCGCGCTGCTCGCCAAGGAGGCCGCGTCGGTGCACGTCGTCTCCGGAGGCCGGCTGACCCTTGGCCTCGGCCTCGGATGGCGCGAGGACGACTACGAGGCCTCGGGGGCCGAGTGGTCGGAGCGCGGCCGCCGGCTCGACGAGATGGTCGAGGAGATCGAGCGGGTCTGGTCGGGTCACGAGTACGGGATCGCCGGCGGCATCGGCCCCGACGTCTCGGACGATCCTCCGAAGTTGCTGCTGGGCGGCAAGGTTGACGTGTCGTTCAGGCGGGCCGCCCGCCACGGGATCGGCTGGATCCTCGGTGGCGGCACCCCGGACGAGCTCACCGAGAACAAGGCCAAGGTGGAGGAGGAGTGGCAGAAGGCCGGGCGCGACGGCGAGCCGTACATCGGCGCGCTCGCCTACTTCTCGCTCGGGCCGAAGGCCGAGGAAGACGCGCGGTCGTACCTCGGCCACTACTACGCGGCACGCGGCGATGAGTTCGCCGAGATGGTCATCGGAAGCGCCGCCACCGACGAGGAGACCGTACGCGGCTACATGGAGGCGTTCGACCAGGCCGGCTGCGACGAGCTCTTCCTCTTCCCCTGCTCGGCCGATCCCGAGCAGGTCGACCTGCTCGCCGCCGCCGGTCTGCGGGTGGCCGGCTAGGGCGCTCGTGAGTATCCGGTTTGCTCAGGCTGCGCCGAGGAGGCGCCTGGCGGGGTCCGGTGCTCGAGCGCCCCGGCCACCGCGTTGTGCGCAGCGGGTCGGGCGGCAAGGGAAGCGCCACGGAGCCGGCTCCCGCCCCCGCCGAGATGGCTTGAACCGTACATATTCACCGGCTCGAGCCATCTCGGCCCCCGGCGCTTGGCACCCGAGCTCGTCGCGGGCGCGCTCGTGCGAGGACCTGACGTAACCGGATACGCACGAGGGCGCTAGCCGAGCTTCGGCGTCGTCCACGGCTCCTGGAGCCGCTCGGCGAGCAGCTCCGGGAGCTCCTCGGCCGCGACCCGCACCTGGTCGAGCGAGTCGCGGTCGCGCAGGGTGACGGTGCCGTCCTCGAGCGTCTGGCCGTCCACGGTCACCCCCCAGGGGGTGCCGATCTCGTCCTGGCGGCGGTAGCGCCGCCCGATCGAGCCGCCCTCGTCGTACTCGGCCGGGACCCGGCCCCTGACTCGGTCGAAGACCTCTCGCGCCCGCTCGGGCATCCCCGCCTTCGAGACCAGCGGCAGCACCGCCACCTTCACCGGCGCCAGCCGCGGGTGCAGGCGGAGCACGGTCCGCTTGCGGCCCTCGATCTCCTCGGTGTCGTAGGCGTCGACGATGAACGCGAGCGCGGCGCGGTCGACGCCGGCGGCGGGCTCGACCACGTGCGGCACGTACGCCGCGCCCGTCTCCTGGTCGAAGTACTCGAGCTTCTCGCCCGAGAACTTCGCGTGCTGGGTGAGGTCGAAGTCGCCGCGGTTGGCGATCCCCTCGAGCTCCGACCAGCCCATCGGGAACAGGTACTCGATGTCCGAGGTGGCCGAGGAGTAGTGCGAGAGCTCCTCGGGCCCGTGCTCGCGAAGGGTGAGGTGGTCCGCCCGGATGCCGAGCTCGGTGTACCAGCGCATCCGCTCCTCCATCCAGTGTTGATGCCAGCCCTCGGCATCCGCGGGGGGGACGAAGTACTCCATCTCCATCTGCTCGAACTCGCGGGTGCGGAAGATGAAGTTGCCGGTGGTGATCTCGTTGCGAAACGACTTACCGATCTGGGCGATCCCGAACGGCGGCTTCTTGCGGGCGAACTGGAGCACGTTCTTGAAGTTGATGAAGATCCCCTGGGCGGTCTCCGGCCGCAGGTAGGCGACCGAGGCCGAGTCCCTCACCGGCCCGACGTTGGTCTCGAACATGAGGTTGAACTCGCGCGCGTCGGTGAGCTCGCACTCGTCCGTCTCGCCCGGATGCTTCGACGGCTTTCGCCCGCACTCTGCGTCCTCGAGCTGGTCGGCGCGAAAGCGCAGCTTGCAGGTCTTGCAGTCGACCAGCGGGTCGGTGAAGCCCTCCAGGTGCCCGGACGCCTCCCACACCCGCGGGTGCTGGATGATCGCCGAGTCGAGCGCGACGATGTCATCGCGGTCGGAGAGCATCGCTCGCCACCACTCGTCCTTGACGTTGTTCTTCAGCAGGACGCCGTAGTGGCCGTAGTCGTAGGTCGACCCGACGCCGCCGTAGATCTCCGACGAGGGGAAGATGAAGCCGCGCCGCTTGCACAGCGCGACGACCTCGTCGAGGCTCGGCTCCGCGGCGGTTGGCGTTTCGGCGCCCACCGCGGAACCGTATCGGCGCCGCTGGCGGCGGGGCCGCCAGCGGCG
>JBOGZD010000164.1:0-4541 GCA_050697155.1 Solirubrobacterales bacterium
GCCGGCGCACAGCGCGGCCGCGGCGGCGAACCCGATCGCGCGGGCCCGGCGGCCGCGCCTCAACTCTCGGCGAGCGGCAGCTCGAGGACCGCGCTCGCGCCGCGCTCGTGACGGCAGATCGCGAACCGGCCGCCGTGCTCGGCCGCGATCGCGGCGACGATCCCGAGGCCGTGGCCGCGATGGCGAAAGCCGCCCGCCTGCCACGCCCGGCGCGGAGCGCGGACCAGCGCCCGTGGTGTCGCCCCCGCGGGCTCCGGCCGAATGTCGGCGACCGCGTCCCGAGGCGCGCGAGCCCCCGCGTCGATCCCGTCGGCGACCACGAGGCGCAGCCTCTCGCTCCGCACGGTCCCCTCGATCCGCACCCAGGGGTCACCGTGCTCGAGGGCGTTCGCGATCAGGTTGTCGAGCGCCCGAGCGATCCGCGACGGGTCGCAGACCACCGTCGCCGCGCCGGCACGCCAGGCGAGCTCGATGCGGCGCCCGGCGACCCCCACCTGCCAGCGCCAGCGCTCGACCGCCTCGACCGCCAGCGCCCGCGCCTCCTCGCGCCGGCGCAACGGGACTGCTGCGGCGCCGTTCACCTCCCGGTCGAGCTCGGCGAGGGCGTCGAGCGCGAGGCCGACGTGATCCCGAGCCGCGGGGCGCGCTCGGGATCCGGTCGAAGGGTGGGCGAGGACGAGCGCCTGCAGCGGCCGGCGGAGCTCGTGCAGCGCCCGGTTGAGCGAGTGACGGCGGCGTCTGGCGCGAACCCGATCGGCGACCGCGACGGAGGCGACGGTCATCGCCAGCGGCCAGGTGACCGCGGCCGCCTCAGCGATCGCCGGCATCGGGCTCGGGGGCGTCGATCAACCGATACCCGACGCCCCAGCAGTTGACGACGTAGCGACGTGCCTCCGGGTCGAGCTTGCGCCGCAGCCGGCTGGCGTGCGAATCGAGCGTCCGGGTCCGACCCATCGACCTGAAGCCCCAGACGTCACGGAGCAGCTCGTCCTTGGTGAACACGCGGTTCGGCTCGGCGGCGAGCGCGCGCAGGAGAGCGAATTCCTTGTTCGCCAGGGCCACCGCCCGCCCGCCGACTCGAACCTCGCGGCGCACGGGATCGACGACGATCTCGCCGACGCGGAGCGGCCCCTCGCGCTTTCCGCCCCGGCGCCGGAGCACCGCACGCATCCGCGCGGTCAGCTCCGGCAGGTGAAAGGGCTTGATCACGTAGTCGTCGGCGCCACAGAGCAGGCCCCGCAGGCGATCGGCGTCGGTCGCCCGGCCGCTGACCACGATCACCGGCAGGTGCGGGTCGTAGCGGCCGGTGACCCCGTCGGCGCCACGGATCTCGCGCAGCACGTCGAGCCCCGAGGCGTCGGGCAGCCGCAGGTCCAAAAGCAGGAGGTCGGGGTGCCTGTAGTGGCAGTGCCGCAGCGCGTCCGCGGCGCACGGTGCGGGCAGGGCGCGAAACCGCTCCGCGTCGAGGTGGTCGCAGAGCAGCTCGAGCGTTGGGGCGTCGTCCTCGCAGATGACCACCGTGGCCTCCGTGGCGACCTCGGGCAGCATCAGGGGCCGTCCTCAGTGGGCAGCTCGAGCACCGCCCGGGCGCATCGCTCCCGCACCATCCGGCGCGGCGGCACCGCGGACCGGACGGCAATCGGCCTGTGGGCCGCATCGAGGAAGACGAGGTCGAGCCCGAATCGCATCCCGACCGTGTGCACGCTGCGACAGCGGGGAATCAGCAGACCGGCCCCGGCGCACTCGCGCCGCAGCCCGGCGAGCCCGAGCAGCCGCGCCCGCGACGTCGTCGCCACCGGCACCCGCTGCCCGCAGAGATCGACCTGCGGCAGGTGGCGGAAGCGGCGCGGGATTGCTGCGGTCACATATCGCTACAACCCCGCCGCCCCGAAACGCGCCCCGGCCCGGGCTCGGCGCCGAACGCGTCATCTTCGACGCCGGAGGTGCAAACCCTCGCCCACGCGTGGGGCCTGCCTGGCGCCGAGGGCGCCGATCGGCAAAGATGAATGCCCCCGGGGCCGCTCGTCCCGGGAGCTCGAAGATCGGGGATCAGAGGAAACCGAAGTGGAAAAGGCGGCGCGCAGAGGCAACTACGAGTCGGGTTCCGACTACGTCCTCGAGTACGGCGAGCTGCGCTTCTCCTTCAACGAGCAGGACTTCGCCCAGCGGGTCGAGCAGGCGGCCGTGAAGCTCGACTTCGTCGACCAGGGACTGGAGGCGCAGGAGCTCCACGACCTGCTCGAGCTCGCGGTCAACGGCGAGATCCGCGAGCCCACCTCGGCGCTCGGCGAGCACATCAACGAGCACTGGACCGAGCTCGTCGGCCCCGCCAACCGCAGCCTCGTGCACTGGATCAGGCGGCTCGTGTTCCGCGGCGCGTGGCTCGATCAGCGCGTCAAGGAAGGCGAGCTCGATGTCGTCTTCGACGCCGACAGCCACACGTTCGGCTACGTCCAGCCCGACCGCGACGCCGAGCCGATCGAGCTGTCCCGCGAGCCCTCCTGGGCATCGCTTGCGTATCGCTCCTAAGGCGGCTGCAAACCGGCGCCTTAGAGCGCCCTGAGAAGCTCGGCGTTCGAGGGGGTTCCCTCGATCCGCTCGCGGAGCAGGCGGGCCGACTCGGACGGCTCGAGGTCGGCCAGCAGCGCCCGCAGGCGCCGGACCGCGGCGAGCTCCTCGGGCGGGCGGAGCTGATCCTCGTTCGAGACCCGGCACTCGGCCGCGCGCAGGGCCGGGAACACGCCCGCGGCCGCGAGCTCGGGGTCGAGGGTGACGAGCGAGCTCTCGGTCGTGATCACCGCGCGCTCGGCCTCGCCCTCATCGGCTGAGTCGGCGACCACCGTCGCGATCACGGTCAGCGAGCCGGCACCCGCGAGGTTCCGTCCGGAGCCGAACAGTCGCTTTACCTCGCCGGGATCGCCGGCCGCGGCGGCCAGGCGGGAGAGCGAGTCGCAGACGAGGACCACGTCGAGGCCGCGCTCGGCCAGCCGCCGCGACCGCTCCAGCGCCAGCTCCGCAACCCGCACCTGATCGGCCGGAGCGAGGTCAGCGGTCGCGATTGCAAGCTCCGAGGCCGGCAGCTGCTCGCGCCAAGCGGTCGCCTCCTCGGGACGCTCGTCGATCAGCAGGACGACGAGCCGCAGCTCGCCGCCGGCCGCGGCGACCGCGCGGGCGATCGAGCGCAGCAGCGTCGTGCGCCCCGAGCGGGGCGCAGCCCGGACCAGCACCCGGTGGCCGAGCGCCAGCGGCGCGAGCAGGTCGACCGCGCGCAGGAGCACGTCGCCGTGCTCGCTGTCGAGAGCAACGCGGCGCTCGGGCTGGACCGGCGCCAACGCCTCGAATTCGGGGCGGTCCTCTGCCTGCGGGTCGCCGCCGTTGACGCGGTCGACGTGGACCAGCGCCCGGTGGCGCTCGCCGCGACGCGGCGCACGCGCCGGGCCCGAGACCTCGTCGCCGGGTCGAAGCTCGCAGCGGCGCACCTGGGAGGCCGAGATGTAGACGTCGTCGGGGCCCGGCTCGAGCCCGGTCAGCCGCACGAACCCGTAGCGCTGGCGGGTGAGCTCCAGGACGCCACTCACCTCCTCCGTCGGCCCCTCTCCCGCGCCCTCATCGTCCTCGGCCGGGACACCCTCGGTCTCGGGCTCGAGGACTCGGCCCTCGACCACCGTTACTTCGGCCTCGGCCTGCCTGCCGATCGCCGCCACCAGGTCGTCGCGACCGAGCTTGCGGTAGCCGTCGATGCCGAGCTCTGCGGCTCGGGCGTGAAGGTCGGCGAGGTGAAGCTCGGCGAGCGGGGCGGGGCTCATCCGCGGGTCGTCGCTCGCTCGGCGACCAGCGCGCGCAGCCACTCGGCGAACTCGGGCCTCGACTCCCAGTCGGCGCGGAAGCGCCCGGCGCCGGCGTCGGTCAGCGGGTGGACGAGCATCTGCCTGAGCACCTTGCCGGGGACGGTGGCGATCTCACAGCCGAGCTGGGCGGCGGTGATCACGTGCTCGGGGTGGCGGATCGACGCGGCGATGATCTCCGAGGTCACGCCCCCCGCTCGGAAGCACTCGACGATCTCGGCGACCACCTGGCCCGAGTCGACCGAGATGTCGTCCAGGCGGCCCATGAAGCAGGAGACATAGGTGGCGCCGGCGCTCGCGGCGAGCATCGCCTGGTTGGCCGAGAAGACGAGCGTCATGTTGACCGGGATCCCGTCGGAGGTGAGCGCGTGGGTGGCGCTCAGCCCCGCCTCGCAGAACGGCACCTTGACCGTTACGTGCTCGTGGAGCTCACGCAGCGCCCGCCCCTCGGCGATCATCCCGTCCGGATCCTCGGAGAGGACCTCCGCGGACACCGGCCCCCCGACGAGGTCGCAGATCCGCCTGACGATCTCGCCCGGGTCCCCCTCCTCCTTCGCCAGCAGCGAGGGGTTGGTGGTCGCCCCCGCGAGCACTCCCCAGGCCGCGATCTCCTCGACCTCGGCGACGCTTCCCGTATCGATGAACAGCCTCAAGTCATTCCTCCGGCGATAGTCCGATGACGCGGGGCCAGCTTAG
>JBOGZD010000165.1:0-4535 GCA_050697155.1 Solirubrobacterales bacterium
GAAAAGCCGCTGCCAGATCACGGTCGAGAGCCGCATTGCAACCACGCTCGCAAGCGCCCCCGTGGCGGCGACGAGGCCGGTCCAGAGCAGTCGCTTGACGATCTCGTTCTCCATCGGGGCTGACGCTCGGGCGCGGCTACCCGGCGCGACCGGGGGAGTAAACCAGCCCCTCGCAGATGGTGTCGACCACCATCTCGCGGGCTCGGTCGAAGTCTGAGTCGGCGTCCGGGATCAGCTCGAACACCCAGCCGGAGAGCAGCTGCTCGATCGCGCCGTAAAACCACATCGAGGCGACCAGCGGATCGACGTCGTCGCGGAACTCGCGGTTGGCCTGCGCGTCGCGGACGATCTTCGCGATCAGGTCATAGGCCTGGCGGATCTCGGGCAGGTGAGTGCGCCCGAAGGAGTTCGCCGCCCGGGTGACCTCGACGATGATCACCTTCATCAGCTCGGGCTCGTGGCGGTAGGAGTCGATGATGAACCCGGCGACCGCGTCGAGCTTCTCCCGCGGCGGGATCGGCCGCGCGTCGATCTCCTCGATCGCGCGCAGCAGCAGCGACCAGCGCTCGACGAAGAGCTCGTTGAGCACCTGCTCCTTGGAGCTGAAGTAGTGGTAGACGAGCCCGTAGGCGACCTCGGCCTCGCGGGCGATGTCGGAGACGCGGCAGGCATGAAAGCCCTGACGGGCGAAGACCCGGATCGCCGCGTCGAGGATCTGGCGGCGGCGATCGATGGCGGGCGCCTTCGCCATCACCCCGTTACCTCCGACAGCTCCGGCCAGCGGTAGGCGAGCGGCCGGCGGTTGGCCAACGAGGGCAGCCGCTCGCGGATCCGCTCCTGCGCCTCGAGGTCGAGCTCGGCGGCGACGAAGCATTCGCTGTCGGGCGCCCGCGCGAGCACCACCCCCCACGGGTCGACGAGCGCGGAACGCCCGTAGGAGCTGTAGCTGGGCGGGGCGTCGCCGATCTGGTTCGGGGCGATGACGAAGACCTGGTTCTCGATCGCTCGGGCGCGCAGCAGCACTTCCCAGTGGTCGCGCCCGGTGGCGAGCGTGAACGCCGACGGGACCGTGATCGCCCGCGCGCCGCTGACCGCGAGGATCCGGTAGAGCTCGGGGAAGCGCAGGTCGTAGCAGACGGTGAGCCCGAGCTCGAGGCCCCCCGCCTCGGCGACGACGATCTCCTCACCGGGCTGCTCGTACGCGGACTCGCGGTAGACGACTCCGCCGACCTCGACATCGAACATGTGGATCTTGCGGTAGGTCGCGGCGGCCTCGCCATCGGGGTCGAACAGGACCGAGGTGTTGAAGAGCCGCTCGGAGTCGGCGGCGAGCTCGGCGATGCTCCCCGCGACCAGGTGCACGCCCAGCTCCCGCGCCCAGTCGCGCGCTGCTGCGAGCGACGGGCCGCCGAGCGACTCGGCGCCGGCGACGAGCGCCTCGCCGTCGCCGAGCAGGTTCCACTTCTCGGGCAGAGCGACCAGCTCGGCGCCGTCCGCGACGGCGGCGCGGACGAGCCGATCGGCGACCTCGAGGTTCCGATCCTTGTCCGCGGTCGAGTTGATCTGCACGGCGGCGGCGCGCATCGGGAGTCCGGTCTCTCCTCGCGAATCCGGCGGTCAGCCCCGGTTGACTGACCAGTCAATCTAAGAGGATAGACCGGCCTCCGGCCGGGTGACATTCCGCCCAGCCGACCCGTTGCGGCGGGCGTTCGGCGTCGCTGAGGCTTCGTTAGGCTCGGAAGGTGGCCGGGGTCCCCTCCACCGCCTTCGTCACCGGCGGCTCCGGGTTCATCGGCGGCCGCTTGGTGCGGCGCCTCGTCGCCGAGGGCGCCCGCGTTCGGGCGCTCGCGCGCTCGGAGCGCTCGGAGGCGGCGGTCGCCGAGGTCGGCGCCGAGCCGGTCCGCGGCGACATCGCCGACCCGGGCTCGATCGCCGCCGGCGCCGAGGGTTGCGAGGCCGCGTTCCACCTCGCCGCTCAGCTCGGCGACTGGGGCAAGCGCGAGGACTTCGTCGCCGGCAACGTGCGCGGGACCGAGAACGCCCTGGACGGCTGCCGGCGCGCCGGCGTGCGGCGGTTCGTCCACTGCGGCACCGAGGCCGGCCTGCTCGCCGGCGAGCCCTTGGTCAACGTCGACGAGACCGCCCCGCTGCGCCCGGACTCGAAGGCCCACTATCCGGCGACCAAGGCGATGGCCGAGCAGGCGGTTCGCGCGGCGAGCGGCGACGGCTTCGAGGCCATGGTCCTGCGACCGCGGCTGGTCTGGGGCGCCGGCGACACGACGATCCTGCCGGGGATCGCGGCCGCCGTCCGCGCCGGGCGCTTCGCCTGGATCGGCGGCGGGCGCCACCTGACCTCCACCACCCACGTCGACAACGTGGTCGAGGGGCTGCTGCTCGCGGCGGAGAAGGGACGCGCGGGAGAGGCCTACTTCGTCACCGACGGCGACCCGGTCGTCTTCCGTGAGTTCATCGGCGAGCTGCTCGCCACCCGGGGGATCGAGGCCCCCGAGCGCTCGCTGCCCGACTGGCTCGGCGCGGCCCTGGCGGCCACCTCAGAGCTCGCCTGGGGCGCCCTCCCCCTGCCCGGCGACCCGCCGCTGACCAGGCTCGCCTACTGGCTCTCGGCCCAGGAGTGCACGATCGACATCACCAAGGCCCGGCGGGAGCTCGGCTACGAGCCGATGACCACACGTGACCAGGGGATGGCGGAGCTGCGCGCCGCGGGGCGGGTGGACTGAAGCCCGAGGGGCGCCCTGTGCTCGTGTCGGACGACGCTGCGATCAACCCCGCATAGCGCCGTCACGTGAGTATCCGGTTTGCTCAGGCTGCGCCGAGGAGGCGCCTGGCGGGGTCCGGTGCTCGAGCGCCCCGGCCACCGCGTTGTGCGCAGCGGGTCGGGCGGCAAGGGAAGCGCCACGGAGCCGGCTCCCGCCCCCGCCGAGATGGCTTGAACCGTACATATGCACCGGCTCGAGCCATCTCGGCCCCCGGCGCTTGGCACCCGAGCTCGTTGCGAGCGCGCTCGTGCGAGGACCTGACGTAACCGGATACGCACGGCGCCGTCAATCACAGTCTCGACCTCTCAGCCCGAAACCAACCACACCGCCAGGGTCGCCAGCACCAGCAGGGCCTCGATCAGGGTCACCAGGCCGAGCGAGCCGGCAAGCGAGTCCGAATCGAAGCCCGACGGCAGCCCGGCGAGCGCGCCGATCGCGAGGACGACGAGCGAGACCGCGCCCCACCAGAGCAGGGCCCGCTCCCAGCGGGCATCGGCCTCGAGCAGGCCGCCGAGGCCGCGGTGGATCGCGAACGGGGTCGCGAACATCGCCACGAACAGGCCGATCGCGTAGGCGACCAGGAACGGATTGAGCGCATCGAGGCTCAGGTAGGGCGGGCCGGTCGCGGCGGCGAGCGGGACGGCGGCGACCGCGACCCCGGCGCCGAGCGCGAGGAAGGTCGCCGGGGTGCGCACGACGTCGGATCGTCTGGGCGCCTCGTCCTGCACGGTGCCGAGCATCTCAGACGCCGCTGTCAGCACCGACCCCCGCCGACACTCGGTGTTTGGACTCTGCCCGAGCCGGTAAGGGGGCGAAGCGATGTTCTGGCGCAGTCGTAGGCCGAGAAACCCGTTCGAGAGCCGCACGCAGGTCTGGCGGGAGGTCGGCCTTGGCAGCGAGATCGACCGTGCCCAGGCGCAGCGAGCGCGCGGCGGGGCGGTGCTGATCGCCGCCTTGATCGCCCTCGTGCTGGTGGTCTTCGGTCGGCGCCGCGACCTCTTCCCGGGCGGCGGCGAGACGGTGCGGATCGCCACGGTGATCGCCCTGGTTCTGCTCGGCTGGGGACTCGCGCGCTCGCTCGGACGCGGCTTGCTTCGCGCCGGCGCTCTTTCGCCGCCTCGACCCCGGCACAGCCGGGACGGTCGGCTTCCTGATCCGGCTGCTGACGATCGCCGCCATGGTGGTGGTCGCGCTGCGGATCGCCGGCCTCGACGCAGGCGCGCTCGCCGTCGGGGGCGCGTTCACCGCGGTGGTCCTCGGCCTCGCCGCCCAGCAGACGCTCGGCAACCTGTTCGCCGGCATGGTCCTGCTGAGCGCTCGGCCGTTTCGGGTCGGCGAGCGGGTGCGCCTGATCGGGGGCGCGCTCGCCGGCAAGCTCGAGGGCATCGTCGGCTCGCTCGGGCTCTTCTACACCACCCTGGTCAACGGAGCCGACCGGATCATGATCCCGAACAGCGTTCTGCTGCAGCTCGCGGTGGTGCCGCTGCGCGAGCCCGAGCGGGTGGAGATGCGCGCCCGCTTCGGCGCCCACGTCACCCCGTCCGAGGTCCAGCAGCGACTCGCGGATTCGGTCAGCGTGCCGACCCGCTACCCGCCCGATATCACGCTCGAGGAGCTCGATCGCGACGAGGTGGTGGTCCGGATCACGGCGACACCGCTGCGACCCGCCGACGGCGCCCAGCTCGCCTCCGAGGTCCTGGCGGCCGCGCGCGAGCGGGACGGCACCCGGCCCGAGCCCGACTAGTGCATTCGGCTAGC
>JBOGZD010000166.1:0-4507 GCA_050697155.1 Solirubrobacterales bacterium
CGGCCGATCAGCACCTCGATCACCTCGTGGCCCGCGTCTCGCAGGCCCTCGGCGACCGAGCGGCCGGACTGAAGCGAGATCTCGTGCTCGCTCGAGCGCCCGCCCAGGATCACGGCGACCTTCATCAGGGCGACTCGAACTCCGGTGGCGTGGCCGGCCCGGTCTCGTCCGGCGGCGGCTCGGGCTCGACGAACTCCCCGACCACGATCGTGACCACGTCGCCCGAGCGCAGGCGCTCGCCGGCGGTCGGCGCCTGCTCGAGCACCCGGCCGTCGTCGCCGGGGTCCTCGGTCTCCTGCTCGATCACGTCGACGCTGAGCCCGCGCGCTTGCAGCGTGTCGATCGCGCCGTCCTCCGACTGGCCGATGACGTTCGGCACGATCACCGAGCCCGCGCCGGTGGAGACGGTGATGGTCACCGTCCGGCCGCGCAGCAGCTCGCTCCCGGGGCTCGGCGACTCATCGATCACCTGGCCCGCGGGCTCATCGGCATCCTGTGTGTCGACGTCGACGATGAAGCCGAGTCGCTCGAGCTGGGCGACGGCCGACGCTTGCTGGAGGCCGATCACGTCGGGCAATGTCACCAGGTTCGGGCCCCTGGAGGCGAACAGGGTGACGGTCGACTGGCACTCGGCCTCCTCGCCGGCGGCCGGGTCGGAGCGGATAACCCGGCCCGGCGCCACGTCCCTCGACGCCAGCTCGCGCGTGTCCACCAGCAACTGCTCGGCCTGCAGGAGCCTGCTCGCCCGGTCGAGAGGCTGCCCGCGGGTAGGCGGCACGGTGACCGCCAACCCGAGGCTGACCGTGAGCGCGACCCGCGACCCCTCGTCGGCGTCCGAGCCGGCGGGCGGGTCCTGCTCGGTTACCGTGCCGCTGGGCGCGCACGTGGCTACCGGCGTCTCGACCACCTCGAAGCCACGCCGCTCAAGAAGCGAGCGCGCCTCGGCGACCGGCTCCTCGATCACCCCCGGGACGGTGACCTCGTCGGTCCGGGTGAGGGCGAAGATCGCCGCGGCGACGCCGAGCAGCGCGATCAGCCCGAGCGCGATCGCCCGCCGGCGGGTGAGCCACCCTGGTCCCGCCGTGGGCTCGGCCGCGGCCTCGCCGGCACCTGCCGCCGCGGCGCCCGCCGCGCCACCAAGCGCCCCCGCGGCGACGGGCGCGTAAGCCGCGGTGTCGCCGAGCGTTCCGCCCGACGGGTCTGCCTCGGCCGCGTCGAGTGCGCGGATGAACTCCTGCGCCGAGGCGAAGCGGTTCTCGGGGTCCTTGGCCAGGGCCCGCAGCACGACCGCGTCGAGCGCTCGCGACACCTGCGGGTTGAGCTCGCTCGGGGGACGCGGCTGCTCCGAGACCTGCTTCAGCGCCACCGCGACCGGGCTGTCGGCCTCGAACGGAACGCTGCCGGTGAGCGCCTCGTAGAGCAGCACGCCGACCGAGTAGAGGTCCGAGGCCGCGGTGATCTCTAGCCCCTGCGCCTGCTCGGGGGAGAGATACTGGGCGGTTCCCAGCACCGAGCCGGTCTGGGTGATCTCCGAGACGCCGACCCGGGCGATGCCGAAGTCGGTCACGCGCGCGCGGCCCTCGGCGTCGACGAGCACGTTCTGGGGCTTGAGGTCGCGGTGGACGATCCCGTGCTCGTGCGCGAACCGGGCCGCGGCGAGCACCTGGCGGACGATCTCGACCGCCTCGCCGACGGAGAGGCCGCGCGAGATCAGGTCCTTGAGCGCCGCCCCCTCGACGTACTCCATCGCGATCCAGTGGCGGCCCTCGCTCTCACCGCGGTCGTAGACGCCGACCACGTTCGGGTGCTGGAGCCCGGCGGCGGCCTGTGCCTCGCGCCGGAACCGCTCGACGAACTGGTGGTCCTGGGCGAACCGCTCGTGCAGGAACTTGAGCGCCACCCGCCGATCGAGCATCTGGTCGTCGGCGCACCAGACGTCGGCCATTCCCCCCGATCCCAGGCGCCCGATCAGCCGGTAGCGGCCGCCGACCACCTGCCCCTCTTCGAGCCTCATCGGTCGGGCTTCACCCCAGCAGGCTCTCGGCCACCCTGGTGGCGATCGGGCCGGCGACCTCGCCGCCGAAGCAGCCTTGGCAGCGTTCGATCGTCGCCGCGACCGCGATCTGCGGATCCTGCGCGGGAGCGAACATGATGAACCAGGGCTGGTTGGTGCCCTCGAGGTCGATCTCCGCCGTGCCGGTCTTGCCCGCGAACTCGACCCCATCGACGCTGAGTCCAGACGCGGTCCCCTCCCGGGTGACGTTGGTCATCATCTCGGTGAGCTGCGCCGCGGCCTCCTCGCTGATCACGTCCGACTGCTCGTCGCCGTCGCCAAGCTCTTCGATGACCCGGCCGTCTGGATCCCTGGCCTCTTGGAGGAAAGTCGGCTCCATCAGGGCGCCGCCATTGCCGACCGCGGCCGCCACCTCAGCCATCTGAAGCGCCGAAGCGAGAATCTGTCCCTCGGCACCGCCCTGGCCGATCGCCACCCGGCCGACGTCGAAGTCGTCACGGACGAGCTCATCGCCGCTGTAGACGCCGCTCGCGCGCATCCGGTCATTGGGGAAATTGAGCTCCGGGTCAGAGTAGAAGCCGAACCGCTCCATGTACTCGACCATCGTCCCGGTGCCGAGCTGCTCGCCGACCTGGGCCCAGTAGGTGTTGACCGAGTTGGTCAGCGCGGTGGTCATGTCGATATCGCCGAAGCTCTGGCCGCCGGAGTTCGCGAGATCAACACCGCTGATCTCCTTGGGCGAGTCGGCGTTCAGCACCGTGTTGGGATCGAACTCTCCGGAGTCGAGCGCGGCGGCGGCGGTTACCGCCTTCATCGTCGATCCGGGAGGGAAGGTGGCCTGTGTCGCCCGGTTGAAGGTCGGTGCGCCCCCAGCGTTGCTGAGCCGCGAGAACTCGCCCTCGTTCTGAACGGCATTCGGATCGAAGCTCGGTACCGACGCCATCGCCCGCACCGCGCCGGTCGCCGGCTCGATCGCGACCAGGGCGCCACCGGTGTCCGGGACGCTGAGGGCTGAGTTGAGCCCCTCGGTCGCGATCCGCTGCGCCTCGGCGTCGATCGTCAGCGCCAGGTCGGCGCCCGCCTGGGTCTCGTCCTGAAGCTGGTCGATGATGGTCGCGAACTCGTTCTCCTCGCCGACCAACAGGTCGTTCTCGGCCAGCTCGATTCCCGAGCGCCCGACATCGATGAAGCTGTACCCGACCGGGTGGGCGAAGAGCTCGCCCTGGGGATAGCGCCGCACGAACACGGGCTGGCGGCCGCCGCCCTCGGGCAGGCTCTCCGCGATCAGAACCCCGTCGCGAGTTGTGATCGAGCCGCGCTCGATCTGCGACTCCTCGATCACCGGGCGGCGGTTCTGGTTCTTCTGCTCGAGCTCGTCGGCGTCGAACACGGCCCAGTTCGAGGCGAACGCGACCAGGGTCGCGAACAGCAGCAGCACCAGCCCGTAGATGTGGACGATCGGGGTGTTCACGACGCTGGCCCCAGCGGCTCGGGCGGGGGTCGGCGGGCGCGATCGGAGACGACCAGGAGCAGCGCGAGCAGCATCATGTTGGCGACGATCGAGCTGCCGCCGAAGCTGACGAACGGCATCGTCACCCCGGTGAGCGGGATCACCTTGGTGACCCCGCCGATGATCACGAACGCCTGCAGCGCGAAGACCGCGGTCAGCCCCGTGGCGAGCAGCTTCGAGAACCCGTCGGGCGCCATCACCGCGGTCTTGAAGCCGCGGGCGGCGATCAGGGCGTAGATCAGAATCACGGCCGCGGCGCCGAACAGCCCCAACTCCATCGTGATCACGGCGAAGATGAAGTCGGTGTGGGGAGCGGGCAGGATGCTGCCGCAGTCGGGGAATCCCTGGGTGCAGTCCTCGGGGAAGAACGGCCCGGGCAGCCGCAGCAGCGAATCGCCGAGCCCCTGTCCGAACAGGCCGCCGTCGGCCTGGGCGAACAGCGACTGCTGGACCTGCCCGGCCCCCTCGGGCGCGTTGCCGGCGAACGGGTCGAGCCAGATGTCGACTCGATCCGCGACATGGCTGATCTGGCTGCCGATGAGGAGCGCGCCGGCCGCGAACAGGAGCAACCCGACGACCGCGTAGGAGAGCCGTGCGGTGGCCACGTAAAGCAGCGCGAGGAAGGCGCCGAAGAACATCAGCGAGCTGCCGAGGTCGCGGATGAAGACGAGCATCAGCATCGCCGCGCCCCAGACGACGAGCAGCGGGCCGAAGTGCTTCAGCGGCGGGATCGTCAGCCCGGCGACCCGGCGCGCGGCGACCGAGAGCAGCTCGCGCTTCTCGGCCAGGTAGCTGGCGAGGAAGATGACGATGCAGATCTTCGCCAGCTCGGCGGGCTGGAACGAGATCGGCCCCGCGTCGATGCTCAGGTATGCGCCGTTGACCTGGTTGCGGGTGATGAACGGGCCGAGCAGGAGCAGGATCCCGGCGGTGGCGATCAGGTAGCGGTAGCGCTGCAGCACGTAGTAGTCGCGCAGGAAGAC
>JBOGZD010000167.1:0-4399 GCA_050697155.1 Solirubrobacterales bacterium
TACTGGTGTACGCGCCCGGAGGCGACCAGCTCGGCGAGCTCTGCCGTCATCCCGATCGCCCCGCCGGGGTAGCCGCCGCAGACCGCCTTCGCCAGCGTGACTATGTCGGGCCGGACGCCGAACCGCCGGGTCGCCCCGCCGCGGGCGATCGTCGCCCCGGTCTTGACCTCGTCGAAGATCAGCATCACCCCGTGGGCATGGGTCAGCTCGCGGACCCGCTCGAGGTAGCCCTCGACCGGCGGGATGATGTTGATGTTCATCATCGCCGGCTCCATGATCAGCCCGGCGACTCGGCCGTCGAGCTTGGCCAGCACCGCCTCGAGCGCGGCGGCGTCGTTGAACGGCACCGATCGGGTCAGCTCGGTGAGCGCCTTCGGGTAGCCCTCGCCGTAGGGGACCGAGACCGGGTCGTCGCGCTCGCCGAGCGACTCGAGCTCGGGGTAGACGGAGACCATGACCGCGTCGTGGTGGCCGTGGTAGGAGCCCTCGATCTTGAGGATCACGTCGCGACCGGTGGCGCCGCGGGCGAGGTGGACGGCGTCCATGGTCGACTCGGTGCCCGAGTTGACAAAGCGCCACTGCGGCAGGCCGAAGCGGTCGGCGAGCTCCTCGGCGACGGCGATCGAGCCGTCGGTGGGGGCGGCGAAGTGGGTGCCGAGCTCGACCCGGGCCTTGACCGCCGCGCTCACCGCCGGGTTGGCGTGCCCGATGCACATCACCCCGAAGCCGTTGTGGAAGTCGACGTACTCGCGCCCGTCGACGTCCCAGACCCGGGCGCCCTCGCCGCGCTCGAGGTAGACCGGCCACGGCTCGTTCACCTGGAACGAGGAGGGGACCCCACCCGGCATCACCGCGACGCCGCGCTCGTAGCGCTGCTTGGAGGCTGGGGTGCGCTCGGCGAGCTTCGACCGCTGTCGCTCGGTCAGATCGGCGACCCGCTTGCGATCGATCGCAGCGGCGCCGTGGGCGGAAACCTGAACCGGCATTCGGACAAATCGTATCGGCCCGCCGGGGCGTGATCGGCCTCACCGGGGTCTATCGTGGTGTGGATGGAGGCGACGACCGCCCCGATCACCGTCGATCAGTACTTCGCCATGACCTACGAGGGCGATCGCACCCAGCTGATCGACGGGACGATCGTGGTGAATGAGCCGCTGCCCCGCCACCAGCTCGCGCAGGCGCAGCTGCTGCACGCAATGCTCGGGTGGGTCGAGGCGGGACCCGGTCGCGGCTTCGTCTCGCCGCCGATCAACGTCGTCCTCGGCGACCGCGACGTCTACGGTCCGGACCTCGTCTGGTACTCCGACCCCGAGCGCATCGACCTCGACGCCTCGCGCAACCCAGTCCCCGACCTCGCGGTCGAGATCCGCTCCCCGAGCACCTGGCGCTACGACGTCGGCACCAAGAAGTCCCGCTACGAGGAGCACGGGCTGCCCGAGCTGTGGCTCGTCGACGCCGAGTCCCGCTCGGTGCTCGTCTACCGGCGATCGAGCCCCGACGCCCCGGAGCTCGACGTCGCGCTCGAGCTGGGTGAGGGCGAGGCACTCTCCTCGCCCCAACTGCCCGGGTTCGAGCTGCCCGTCGCGCGCCTGTTCGCCGCAGGGCGATCCGCGACTCAGGACGAGAGATGAAGCTCGAGGGCATCCACCACATCACCTGCATCACGGCGCAGGCGCAGCGAAACGTCGACTTCTACGCGGGGCTGCTGGGGCTGCGGATGGTCAAGAAGACCGTCAACCAGGACCAGCCGAGCGTCTACCACCTCTTCTACGCCGACGAGGAGGGAAGCCCCGGCGCGGACCTGACCTTCTTCGAGTTTCGCGACGTGCCGCCCGGCCGCGCCGGCGCCGGGATGCTGCATCGGATCGGCTGGCGGGTGGGCTCCACGCAGGCGCTCGACTTCTGGGCCGACCGGCTGCCCGCGGCCAACTTCGACTCCGAGCACCTCGGCGAGCGGCTGCGGTTTCGCGACTTCGAGGGCCTGGAGCACGAGCTGCGCGTGGACGAAAGCGGCGACGATCCCTTGATCGCCGACCATCCCGAGGTCCCGGCGGAGTTCGCGCTCCAGGGCTTCGACGGAGCGCGCGCCTACAGCGCCGAGCCCGAGCGCAGCCGCCCACTGCTCGCAGACGCACTGGCGTTCGAGCCGGTCGACGGCGGCTGGGAGTCGCGCGGCGAGTCACGCGGGTCCGTCTGGGCCTACGACGAGCCGCCGACCGAGCCCGGGATCCAGGGCGCCGGCACCGTCCACCACATCGCCTGGGCGTCGCAGATGGACGACCACGAGCGCTGGCGCGAGCGGGCGATGGAGAAGGGAGCCAGGCCAACGCCGGTGATCGACCGCTTCTGGTTTCGCTCGATCTACTTCCGCGAGCCCAGCGGCGTGCTGTTCGAGCTCGCCACCATTGGACCCGGCTTCGACGTCGACGAGGACCCCGAGCACCTCGGCGAGGAGCTGGTGCTGCCGCCGTTCCTCGAGGACCAGCGCGCCGAGATCGAGGCGAACCTGGTCCCGGTGACGAACCCGCGGCAGGCCGTCCGGGGTTGACACCGTCCGGGCGGCCGCAAGAGGATCGCCGGGCCAGCAATCCACCAGGGAGGTAGACGGTGTCCGAACGAAAGCTGCGGCGGCAGGCGGAGCGGTGCGGCGGCGGCAAGGACAAGGTGATCGCCGACGCCAAGGACAAGGTCTCCAACAACTGCGAGAAGGTGGTCGAGAAGGGCTGATCACGACCGGCTGTCCTGCCCCTGGGGGCCGATACGACCCCCTGGCCAGGACAGCGGCATGTCCTGCCTGGTCCCGGTACGGCGACAGCGGGGCAAGACGGCGGGGCCGGGGCACCCGCCCGCGGCGGCATTCAGGCTCGGAGCAGCCTCTCGGCCTCGGCGACGAACCGCTCCGCGATGCTCACCAGCTCCCGCGCCTCGTCCTCGCTCGGCAACTGCGCCTCGTAGTCCCCGAGCTCGCGCGTGCGCTGCGCTCGCCTAGTCTGCCTTGCGAGGTCGGGGTCGAACCCGGGATCCGATCACGATCCGCTCGGCGAAAAGCGCCCAGACGCCGCTGTGAGTCTTCGCATAGAGGTCCGCCTCGCTGAGAGCTGCCCGAGCCGCGTACAGCATCGAGTAGTAGGCGGCACTCGCTGCAAGGTCGGGGTGACCGGTGTCGAGTGCGTCTCGTGCGCCGGCGAGGCGCCCGCGGGCGCTGGCCATGAACTCCTCGGATCGAGGGCTCACGGCTCGCCGCGAAGGATGATCTTGTCGCGGTCGACCTCGCCGATGAAGAACGACTTGATCGCCCGGCGCTCGACCAGCCAGGTGGGCGTCACGATCTGGGTCGAGAACCGATGGGCGTTCGAGCCCTGCTCGGCCGCCGCGTCGAATAACGCATCCTCGACCGCGTCGGCGTCGGCGTCCCCGCCCCGGACGACGACCATCAGGTCGACGTCCGACTCGGGATGCGGAGCCTCGCCGCGAGCGCGCGAGCCGTACAGCCACACGGCGACCAAGCCGGCGCCCAGCCGATCGTCGAGCAGCTCGACGAAGCGCAGGATCGTCCGTCGTTCGAGCTCGTCCAGCGAGGCGCTCGCCAGTGCGATGGACATGGTGGCCAGTCTAGGAGCGGGGTCGGCGACCACGTAAGACGGGTCCGGCGCGTGCCGGACGTACGATTCGCCGGATGGAGCTGACCGCGAGAGAGCGTGGCTCGCTGCCCGGCGCCGAGATCGTGCTTTCCGGCATTGCCGACGTCGAGGCTGGCCGGGACTCCGCCGACTCGAACGCGGTGCTGATGGCGTCCAGGCGGCTGCGGGCGGCCGGAATCGAGGTGCCGCCTCCCGACGAGTCCTCCCCGCTCCCGTCGCATCGTCTCTACGCTCTGCTCGCCGCCGAGGATGCCGCCGCGGCGCACTCCCGCTACAACGCCATCGTCCGCAGGTTGGTCAGCTTCGCGCGCGCCGTCGAGCATGGGAGAGGCGGCTGACGAGGCCCGGATTCGCGGGCTCGCCCGGGCGCTCGGCCGGGTGGCGCCGCGGGGCACCCGCCTCTACCTCACCGGCGGTGCAACCGCCGTCCTCGAGGGTTGGAGGCCGGCCACGGTCGACATCGACGTCCGCATCGAGCCCGAGTCCGACCAGGTGCTGCGCAGGCTTTCGGAGCTGAAGGAGGAGCTGAACGTGAACGTCGAGCTCGCCTCGCCGCTCGACTTCCTGCCCGAGCTGCCCGACTGGCGGGCGCGGTCGCGATTTCGGTTCCGTGAGGGAACGATCGAGGTCTACGACTTCGACCTCTACTCGCAGGCGCTGTCGAAGATCGAGCGCGGGTTCGACCTCGATCTCTCCGACGTCGAGGCGATGCTCGCCGGTGGGCTCGTCGAGCGCGACCGCCTACGGGAGCTGTTCGC
>JBOGZD010000168.1:0-4219 GCA_050697155.1 Solirubrobacterales bacterium
CACGACATCGGCAAGTCGCTGGTGAACACGATCCTGACCAACAACGGCTACACGGTTGTCGACCTCGGCAAGCAGGTCCCGATCGACACGATCATCGACGCCGCGGTGGAGCACGAGGCCGACGCGATCGGCCTGTCGGCGCTGCTGGTCTCGACCTCGAAGCAGATGCCCGCCTGCATCGGCGAGCTGCACCAGCGCGGTCACGAGTTCCCGGTGCTGATCGGCGGCGCGGCGATCAACCGCGACTTCGGCCGCCGGGTCCTCTACCCGCACGGCAAGGAGTCCGACGAGATCTACGAGCCGGGCGTCTTCTACTGCAAGGACGCCTTCGCCGGGCTGGACACGGTCGATGCGCTGATCGACGAGGCGGCGCGCGAGGCGCTGGTGGCGAAGATCCGCGACGAGGCGAACGAGTTCCGCAGCAAGCCGGTCGAGGAGGACACCGGGCCGCCGACGACCGACGACTCGGTCCGCTCGACGGTGGCGACCGACAACCCGATCCCCGAGCCGCCGTTCTGGGACGTGCGCGAGATCGGCGTCGACCTCGATCAGGTCTTCCCCTACCTCGACCGCCACGTGCTGTTCAAGCTCCACTGGGGCGGCCGCGGCAAGAAGGGCGAGGAGTGGCGGCGGATCGTCGAGGGCCACGACGGCGAGGAGGGCTTCGCGCCGAAGCTCGAGCGGATGTGGCGCGAGCAGGACTACCTCCAACCACGCGCCCGGCTCGGCTATTTCCCGTGCAACGCCGACGGCAACGAGTTGATCGTCTTCGACCCCGACGATCCCGAACGCGAGCTCGAGCGGCTGGTCTTCCCGCGCCAGCCGCGCCACGACCGGATCTGCCTCGCCGACTTCTACCGGCCCCTGGAACGAAAGCCCGACGGATCTCCCGATCCGTCCGGGTCCGAGAGGGACGTCGTCGCCCTGCAGGGGGTCACCGTCGGCCCCGAGGTCACCGAGCTGATCAACGGGCTCGAGGCCGAGGGCGAGTTCGCCGAGCAGCTCTTCGTCCACGGGCTCGGCGTCCAGGCCGCGGAGGGGCTAGCCGAGTGGCTTCACGCCGAGGTCCGCAGCGGGCTCGCGATCGACCTCGACCAGGGGCGCCGTTATTCGTGGGGCTATCCCGCTTGCCCGGATCAGTCCGAGCACGAGAAGGTCTGGCGCCTGCTCGGCCTCGAGCGGATCGGCATGACCCTGTCGGACGGGTACGCGGTCGAGCCCGAGCAGTCGACGCTCGCGATCGTCGCCCACCACCCGCAGACGGTCTACTTCGGGATGAAGTCCGGCTTCGTGCCGGCGGAGAAGAAGGGCGACGAGCTGATCGCCGGCACCGAGCGCGGCGGCGCCCTGCCGCCGGAGTCGGACCCCGAGGGCGACGGCACCGTGGAGTCCGAGGCCGACGAGCCCGAGCTCGACGCGGCGCGGGTGTGAGCGCAATCAGCCGGCCGGCCCGTCGCCGGGCAGCACGGCGGCCGAGAGGCCGGGGTCGCTGTCGAGCAGCGCGGCCCGCGTGATCGAGCCTGGGCCGAACCGCTCGCGCAGCTCGTCGATCGCGGCGTCCAGCGCGGGCTCGGTGCGGTAGAGCGGCAGCGCGAGCTGGACCCCGCCGCCGTCCGGCTCGACGTTCGCGACCGTGATCCCCACCAGAGTCAGCCCGCGGCGGCGGATCGTCGGCATCGCCGCCGCCAGCAGCCCTCTCGCCGCGACCAGGATCCGCGCGGTCTCGGCCGTCGCCCTCGCCAGAGTTCGCGACCGCGTCGCCCGCGAGAAGTCGCCGTAGCGCAGCCGCAGGACCACCGTGCGACCCACTCGACCCGACTTCCGCATCCGCCGCGTCACCCGGTCGACCAGCCCGACGAGCACCGAGTCGAGCTCCTCGCGCCGCCTCGACCCCCGTCCCAGCGCCCGCTGTGCCCCGAACGAGCGCCGGCGACGGCCGGCCCGCACCGAGCGAGGAGCGCGATCGTGGGCGATCGCGCACAGCCGCCGACCCATGGTGGGGCCGAGGATCGAGATCAACGCCGGTTCGCCGAGGGCGGCGATCTCGCCGACGGTGCGGACCCCATTGGCGCGCAGCTTCTTCGCGGTCGACGCGCCGACGCCCCAGACCCGCTCGACCGGCAGGGGATGCAGGAACGCCTGCTCCTCACCGGGTCGGACGACGAGCAGGCCGTCGGGCTTTGCCGCGCCGCTGGCCATCTTCGCGATCACCTTCGTCCTCGCCACCCCGACCGAGATCGGGAGGCCGACCCGCTCGCGGACCTCCTCCCGCAGACGCCGGGCGATCTCAGTCGGGGAGCCCGAGATCCGCTCGAGGCCGCGGACGTCGAGGAATGCCTCCTCCAGCGAGAGGCCCTCGACCACCGGCGCCGTCCGCTCGAACACCGCGAACAGGGCCTTGCTTGCCCCGACGTAGGCGTCGAAGCGCGGCGAGACCACGATCGCGTCGGGGCACAGGCGCCGCGCCGCAGCCGCCCCCATCCCACCATGCACGCCGACGGCTTTCGCCTCGTAGCTCGCCGCCATCACCACCCCAGGCCCGACGATCACCGGACGCCCCCGCAGGCGGGGGTCGTCCCGCTGCTCCACCGAGGCGAAGAACGCATCGACGTCGGCGTGCAGGATCGTGCCCTCCTTCGACACGAACACATGTTCGCATCAGATCAGCGTTGATGCAAGTGCCTTGGAGCGAGGCTCACCGCGCCCGGCCCGATTTCCACGCGCGCCCTGCGGGTCGAGTGGGTGCCGAACGAGCCGCGCTCAGCCCCAGGACGCCTCGGTCATCGGGCGGAAGCTGGTGGTCAGGATCCGCATGCGCCTGGGGCGCGTGACCGTGAACAGGACCACGTCGGCGACCTCGTCGGCGGTCAGCATTCCCTCGAGCTCGGAGTCGCCCCTCCGTGCGGCCCGTCCCGATCGCGAAGCCAGTGTTGACGCCGCCCGGACAGATGCAGGTGGCTCGTACGCCCCGCTCGCGCAGCTCGTGGTCGAGGGCGCGGGTGAAGCCGACCTGGCCGAACTTCGACGCGTTGTAGACCGCCTCGCCGGGGAAGGCGCGAAGGCCGGCGACGCTCGCGAGCGCGACGAAGTCTCCCTCGCCGGCCGCGATCAGGCGCGGCAGGGTCGCGGCCGCGGTGTAGAGCGTGCCCTTGAGGTTCACGTCGATCATCGCCTCGAGCTGCTCCGGATCGAGCTCGAGGAACGACCCGTAGGCCCCGACGCCCGCGTTCGCGACGACGAGGTCGAGGCGGCCAAAGCGCTCGACGACCGCGTCCGCGGCGGCGGCGACCGCGATGCGATCGCGCACGTCGCAGGTCACGCCGAGCCCACGCTCGAGCCCGAGGTCGTCGCCGCGCCGCGAGAGCAGCCCAACCGACGCGCCGCTCCCGTGCAGCCTGCGCGCCACCGCCGCGCCGATGCCACCGCTGGCGCCGGTGACGAGCGCGACCTTGCCTTGCAGTTCCATGGTTTCTCCTCCCGTTCTGGTCACGGCCGCAGCGTATGCCGCTTCGGGGTGACTGCGCCCGGCTCGGCGGCCGAATGGCAGGGCCACTCACGGAGCCCAGGGGCCGTTAGCTTTGAGCTCGTGGCGCTTCGCCGCGAAAAGAAGCGGAGGCTTGCCAGCGGGACTGCGAAGTACGCAGTCAACCCGGTCGTCCGCGGCCTCTTCCGGCTTGGACTTCCCGCGCCGGGAACGGCGATCCTCGAGACCATCGGGCGCAAGTCCGGACGGCCGAGACGCACTCCGGTTACCAACGGCCTCGACGACGGCGTCTTTTGGATCGTCGCCGAGCACGGCCGCCGAGCAAGCTACGTCCGGAACATCGAGGCCAATTCCCGCGTCCGGGTTCGCATCGGCCGTCGGTGGCGGACAGGTACCGCCCGGCTCGTCCCCGACGACGATCCACGGGAGCGTCTCGACTACCTCGCCTCGAGGCGCCCGATCGCCAGGCTGAACACGGCCACCGTGCGCCTGATGCAGACGGATCTACTGTCGATCCGGATCGACCTGAACGGCGAGGAGCGGTAGAGCGCCGACGGGATCAAGCCGCCACCAACCGTTCCCGGACGGAGGGCTTCATCGAGCTGGCTGGAAGAGCTCGATCGGGTTGCCGGATGGGTGGTCGAGCAGGATCTGCTTTCCACCCCCTACCGGCGACGATCTTGTTGCGGAAACGCGCCCAGCTGCGAAGGCTCATTTCTCCGTAGCGCTGGGTCC
>JBOGZD010000169.1:0-4198 GCA_050697155.1 Solirubrobacterales bacterium
TCACATCGTTCCCCCGCGACAGCAGGCCGACGGCGCCTACTCCGAGCCCGTCGGCGACCCGTTCGTCGTTCATTCGCTCGAGCACGGCCGGATCGCGATCCAGTACTCCCCCGACCTGCCCGAGGAAGACCAGCTCGCCCTCAAGGGCCTCTTCGACGAGGACCCCGCGGGAATGCTGCTGTTCCCGAACCCTGAGATGCCCTACGAGGTCGCGGCAACGGCCTGGACCCAGCTCGTCGGCTGCGACCGCTACGAGGGCCCGGCGACGCTCGACGCCCTCCGCGCCTTCCGCGACACCTACCGCGGCCAGGGCCCGGAGCCGGTTCAGCTTGCGTTCTGAGAGCTAGCGCTCGCAAAATCCCTGCATATCTGCAACTCTGAAACGGGAGGGGTGTTGGGGTTGGCGTGGGACGACGGTTCAGACATCTGCTGCTGCTCGCGCTCGCGGCCGCCGTGGGCTACGTCGCCGCGCCGGCGCTCTCGATGCAGCGCTACCTGCCGGAGCCGGTCGACTTCGAGCAGCGGCTCGGGGGCGTGACCCGGGTCGCCGCGGACGCCACCGCCCGCGGCGCCCACCATCATCCCGGCGAGGGAGCGGTCAGCCATCTGTCCCCTGTCATCAGCGCGCCGCAGCGCTTCGACCTCGCCGGGCTCGCGGGCGAGGTGCGGCCGGTGGAGCTTCGCGCCCGCGACGAGGGCGGCGAGTGGAGTGACTGGGTCGAGACCGCGAACGGCGACCCCGCCTACTTCGGGGGCGCCGACGAGCTTCAGCTTCGCACCCGCGGCTGGCGTCCGCGAGGGACCCTCCACTACGTCAACGTCTCGGGGACCACGAGCCCGCTCGAATCCGCCCTCAACGGCGCTCGCGGGGCGCTCAACTCGGCGTTGATCTCGGCCGCGGGGCTCATCGAGCCCGGCGCCGAGGCGTCCCCGGTGCGACCGGCGATCGTCAAGCGCTCGGAGTGGGGCGCGACCGGCGGCGGGTGTGCGCCCCGCGAGCGGCCCAGCCTCGGCAGGGTGAAGGCGGCGGTGATCCACCACACGGTGAGCTCGGACGACTACACCCCGGAGGAGGCGCCCGGGATCGTGCTCGGGATCTGCCGCTTCCACCGCAACGGCAACGGCTGGAACGACATCGGCTACAACGCTTTGGTCGACCAGTACGGAACCGTCTACGCGGGCCGCGCCGGCGGCCTTCACCGGGCGGTGATCGGCGCCCACGCGCAGGGATTCAACGCGCAGACGGCCGGCGTCGCGGCGCTCGGCACCCACAGCAAGACACCGGTCAGCAAGGCGGCGATGGAGGGCTTCGTCAGCTTCGTCGCCTGGAAGCTCTCGGTCCACGGCCTGCGCGCGAAGGGGCGGACGCGGATGACCTCGGCGGGCGGCGCGGCGAGCCGCTACCCGGAGGGACGCCGGGTGCGAAAGAACCGGATCCTCGGCCACGAAAAGCTCGGGGTGACCGCCTGTCCGGGGGCGGCGCTCGGCGGTCAGATGGGTCAGATCCGCCGCGCGGCCCAGGCGAGGATCGACGGCGCCAAGCCTGCGCCCGTCAAGCCGCCGGACGACGGCACCGGCGCCGTCCCGCCCTGAGCCGGCTCAGGGCGTCCGGTAGGCGGGGAAGAACGCCTGATCCCCCACGCCGTCCCAGGACTCGCCGGCGAGGCGCTCGTACTCGGGCCCGTCGCAGACGATCGCCTGGGTGCGGAAGGGCCACTCGGCGTTGGCGAAGCCGCGTTTGAACTCCTCCAGGCCGTCGCCGGCCCGAAAGCCTCCGCCGAGGTTGAGCGGGACGCCGAGCTCGTCCGCGAGGTCGAGCATCGCGGCGACCACGTTCTTGAACGGCGACTCGCCGAGCGCAGCGTCGGCGGTCCCGCCGAGGTAGTAGTGCAGCACCCCGTCGCTGAGTGCGGCGATCGCCCCGGCGCCGGGCTGCCCGCCGGCCTTGCCGGCAAGCAGCAGCCAGCTGCGCTCGAAGGCGAGCACCGCGCGGAGATACTCGCCGCCGACGAAGTAGTCCGGTCCCGCCCCGGTCCTGACCATGGTCTGCTCGTAGATCGAGGCGAAGGCGTCGACCTGCGCGCCCGCCGCCTGCGGGCCGGGGCTCAGCTCGACCTCCCAGCCCCGGCGGCCGTTGTGGCGGATCTGCTCGGCCAGCCGGCGGCGAAGCCCGCGTGGCCGGCGGGGGTCGTGGACCTGGACGGTCGCCCGGACGTCCGCATCGGCAAGCCAGGTCTCCTCGCCGACCCGTTCGCGCACGAAGATGCTCACGAGGTCGAGCGCCGACCAATCGACGTCGGCGGAGCTCGGCGCGGGGCCGTCTCCGGAGATGCGGGCGCCCGGGTAGCCGTACGGTGAGATCGCATCCTCGCGGTCGGAGCCTGGGACCTGCCGCACGATCAGGGCCAGGGTCGCCTCGCGGCGGTCCGATCGCAGCGTGAGGCTGTGGGTGACGTCGTGCGCGCGGTAGAAGGATCGAGAGCGAAAGAAGTCGTCGCTCTCGGCCCCCGCCCCGCCGTCGGCGATCAGTTCGAGTCGGACTTCCAACCCGTGAAGTCCTCCGGGAGCAGGCCCCAGACCTCGTTGTCGATGGCGTCTGAGCCGCGGCGGATCGCCCGCCGCATCACCCCCTCGCGCCGAAAGCCGAGGAAGGTGACCACCTTCTGCGCCGCGGCGTTGGTCGCCGGGATCTCGGCGTGGATGCGGTGGGCGCCGTGCTCCTCGAACGCCTGCACGCACGCGAGCCGCTCGGCCTCGCGGGCGACGCCCTTGCCCCAGGCGGCCGGGTCGCCGACCAGCACCGCGAGCTCGGGCCCGGTCTCGCGTCGCAGCCCGAACAAGGCGACGAAGCCGACCGCCTCGTCCGAGCCGTCGATGGTGATCGCCCACTTGCGGTCCTCAGCGGTCTCCCGCGCCCGCTCGACCCAGCCGCGGGCGTCGTCGAGGCTGAACGAGTCGCGACTTCCGACCAGGTCCGCGGTCACCCGCTCGTCGTTGAACCAGCGGTGCACGGCCTCGGCGTCGCCGGGGCCGAAGTCGCGCAGGACGACGTCCGCCGCCATCGCGCGCACCTTACCCGCGGCCGCCGCGATCATCGCTCAGCCGTAGAGGCCGTGGCCGGTGGCCAGCAGCCGCAGGGTGCGGGCGAGGATCCGCAGATCGAGGCCCAGCGAGCGGTGCTCGACGTACCAGACGTCGAGCTCGATCCGCTCCTCCCACGGGATCCCGGCGCGGCCGTGGACCTGCGCCCATCCGGTCAGCCCGGGCTTTACCTCGAGCCGGCGACGCTGGCGCGCCGTGTACAGCTCGACCTGGGCGGCGAGCGTGGGCCGCGGCCCGACGACGGCCATCTCGCCGCGGATCACGTTGAGCAGGTTCGGAAGCTCGTCGAGCGAGAGCCGGCGCAGCGCCCCTCCAACACGGGTGACCCGCGGATCGCCGGCAAGCACCGGAGTCCCGACCCCCACCGGGTCGCTGCCGGCCTGCATCGTACGCAGCTTGAGCAGCTCGAACTCGGCCCCGTCGCGGCCGGCGCGAAGCTGGCGGTAGAAGACCGGCCCGCGTGAGTCGAGCTTGATAGCGATCGCCGCGACCGCCAGCACCGGTGCGGCTATCGCCAGCGCGAGCGCGGCGAGCAACAGGTCGAGCGCACGGGGCATTAGGGCACCCGACATCCGAAGGGAGGCGACTCCACTACCGGGTCCCCTCGGCCTGCTCCCAGGTCGCCGGCACCCGGCGCCGCAGGTGGTCCCAGAGCCCCGCCGCGCTCGCGGCGGTGACCGCGACGTAGTAGCGCGCGACCTGGAACGGCCGCGCCGGAACCAGTGCGGCGAGGCCGGCGGCCGCGAGCAGCGCGAGTTGGGCGGCCAGGGTGGCCGCGTAGACCCAGCCCTCGCCGAGCAGGGCGAGGTTGCAGCCGAGCGCGACCAGGTGCAGGAGCGGGGTCGAGTAGCGCAACAACCTGTGGGAGGCGATCTGGAGCGCGTACAGGGGGTCGTAACCGCGGGGGGAGAGCATTCCGCCGCCCAGCATCGTCGCCCAGGCGCCGCTCATCATCCGCCGCTTGCGGCTCAGCTCGTCGCCGATCGTCGCCGCCATCGGCTCGCTCGCCAGGGCGCGGGGCTCGTACACCGGCCGCAGCCCGCGCTTCACCATCAGAAACGGAAAGCAGATGTCCTGGCCCCGGCCCGGCGGCAGG
>JBOGZD010000170.1:0-4172 GCA_050697155.1 Solirubrobacterales bacterium
GTTCATCCCCGAGATGAAGGGAATCATCGGCACCCACCTGATCGGTGAAGCACCGTTTGAGGAGGACGCACAACGGGCAACGGACCTGATCGTCCTCAAGCTCGACGCGATTCGGGTTGCCTGTCGCGTTCGCAGTTCTGCGTATCTGAGGCGGTATGGCGGTGAGTTCACCCTGCGCTCGTCGCGGCCAAATGGTGTTGAGACTGAGTTGTCGAAGATCCTCGCCGGCTGGGGCGATTACCTACTGTATGGCTTCGCTGCCGAGGCAGGCCCGTCGCTGGCGGCGTGGCTGCTCGGCGACCTGCACGAGTTTCGTCGTTGGCACAATCGCGCGCTGTACCGAATGGCCCCCGGCGAGGCGCCCGGCACCCACAAGCAAAACGCTGACCGCACTTGCCTGAGGGCGTATCGGGTTGCCGAGCTTCCTTCGGGATTCGTGGCAGCGCGCAAGACAACATCCGAGAATGGTGTAAGGCCGACGCCATGTTGATCCGCTTCGACGTAGCACCCGCAAAGGACACGGCATGACCCCCCGCGACACCACCGCGATGCGCAAGGCGATGCGCGCCGTCCCCTACTGCCGCATCTGTCATACCCCGACCGGCCTGCAGGTCCACCACGTCGTCCCCCGAAGCCGCACCCAATCCGACGAGCCGGCGAACCTGATCGTCCTCTGTCACCGCCACCACCGCGAGGTCCACGACCGCCGGGAAGACCTGGGACCGCACCTGACGGCGGCAGAGGGCGCCCATGCGGTGCTGCTGTGCGGGACCGTCCACTCGGCCCATCGGTTGCTCTATCCGTCAGAGCATCCGTCGAAGGTGGCGGCGTGAGCGCCGAGATCACGATCACGGTGCGCGGCTTGCCCACGGATGTGCGGGGTCGGTGACCATCTTCGTCTACACCTGCCCCCGCGCCTGCTCCTACGGCGTCGCCCGAAAGCATCGGCGACCGAGGCGCACCCCTCGCTGTTACCGCTGCGGGGTCGAGATGGAGGAGCGGCGGCTTTACACCGCGACCAAGCTTCCGCTCGCGGGGGAGGCGCGGTGAGCGTCACCCAGCTCGAGCCGTGGCTCGACAAGCAGGGCCTCGCCGAGCACCTGGCCTGCGGCGTGCGCTGGATCGAGGACCGCATCGCCGAGGGGATGCCCTGCGCCCTGATCGCCGGAAGGCGGAAGTTCAGGATCTCGGAAGTGGAGCCGTGGTTGGAACGCGCGGGCCACATCAAGAGGGACGCAGCATGAAAAGATGGACTCGAAGCGAACAGCAGCGCAACCGCAGACAGAGGACAGCCGCATGATCGGAACCCGACGGACGAAGGCCGGAAAGAAGCGCTACTGGGTACGCGTCGACCTGCCCGGCGGAAGGCAGGACTGGCGCGGCACCTTCGACACCCTGGCGGAGGCCCGCCACGAGGAGGCGGTCGCCCGCACCGAGCGCCGCGCGCGCGCCCGGATGAACTGCGATCGGTTCGCGAGGTTCTGGCTCGAGGGCTACCGCGAGCGGGTCAAGGCCTCAAGCCATGACACCGCCGCCGGCGCCCTGGCGAAGTTCACCGAGGACTTCCGGGGCATCCCCCTTCACCGGCTGGACCGGATCGCCGCCGAGCGCTGGGCGCGTGAGAACCGCTGGCGGGTGCCCGCAGTGACGACGATGCTAAACGCGGCGGTCGAGGCCGAGCTGATCCGCAAAAACCCGTTCTCGGGCCTGACCCGAAAGGGCGAGGGGCGCAGGCACACGGCGCCGCTTGACGAGGCAGAGCTCCACCAGTTCGCCGCCGCCGCGCTTCGCGTCCACGGCCGCTACGGGCAGATGATGTCCTCGCTGATCCTGTTCTTGGCCCACACCGGGCTGCGGGTCGGCGAGGCCTTCGCCCTGGAGTGGGGGGACATCGACTTCGAGGCGATGCGGGTCCGGGTCGAGCGGCGCGTCTATCGTGGCGAGCTCGACCTGCCAAAGCCAAACCGCACCCACAGGGCCGTGCTCACCCCGGCGGCCCGCGACGCGCTCTTGCCGCTGTCGCGGACGGGGTCGCTGGTGTTCACCGCAAAGCGCGGCGGGCGCCTCTCGCAGTCCGCGCTCGCCTGGTACTGGGCCCCGGTTGCCGCCGCCGCAGGGAGGAGAATAACCCCCCATGAGCTGCGCCACTTTGCCGCCCATCACCTCTACGTCCGCCTCGGGCTCCCGGCGCGGGTGGTCGGCGCCCAGCTCGGCCACAAGGGGCCGAAGCTGGTCACCGACCTCTACGGCCACGGCGACGTCGGCGCGCTGGAGGAGATCGACCGCGCCTTCGCCGACAACGTGGTCGAGCTTCGGAGGGCTCGGTGAGCAGTAGCACCGCAAGGAACAACTGAAAGGAAACCCGATGATCGACTACACCCTCAAGCACGGCTCACACGACTCGCCCCAGGACGGCCTCTGCGCGATGGAGTGGGTCGCCTACCTCGCGGGCGAGCGCCACTCCGACTCCCCCGAGTGCGTGGACCCCGCCCTGCGGCGGTTCGGCATCAGGCTGAACGACGCCCTCCCCGACGGCCCGCGCCAGAAACTACGCCCCTACCTCGCCCGGATGATCGGCACGGCGGGCGACGGTCGCACCCAGGAGCGCCTCTACATGATGGCCGACTGGGCGGTGCGGGTCGTGGCTGCCGAGGCCCAGGAGGTCACGGGGCGAAGGGACCTGGCCGAGCGGCTGCGGGCGCTCCCCGCGATCAAGGACAAGCGAAGCGCGCTAGACGGGGAACGGGTGGCACGCGAGGTGGCCGCCGCCGCCTCCGCCGCCTTCGCCGCCGCCACCGCCGCCTCCACCGCCGCCACCGCCGCCTCCGCCTCCACCGCCGCCTCCGCCTACGCCGCCACCAACGCCGCCGCCTCCACCGCCGCCGCCGCCGCCGCCTCCGCCTACGCCGCCACCAACGCCGCCGCCGCCTACGCCGCCACCGCCAACACCGCTGGCAACGCCGCCTACGCCGCCACCAGCGCCACCGCCGACGCCGCCACCTGGGTACGCCTGCTGCCCTCGGTCCTCGACCTCCTCGACAGGATGCTCCCCACCGAGCAGGTCGAGCTCGGCGAGGCCCAGCGTCGCACCTACGAGGAGTTGTGCGCCGCATGACCCGCAGTAGCGCCGCCCGTAGCACAACGGGCCGCTCAGGCACGAGTTGTGCCAGTCGCCCCGACTGGACCGGGCAGGCGTCGGCGTGCGTGGGCAGGCACGCGCGGCCCCGCATCGCCCCGCGCCGGGTCCCCCCGCGGCCCCGTAGCATGGCAGTAGCACGGCCCCGGCGATTTCCCGTAGCACCGCCGACCCTCCACACCCCCCAGGCGGCGGCATGGCGGTAACGATCCGACACCGCCTCACGGGCAACGTGCTGTACGTCGCCAAGGATGCGGCGAATATTCGAGCGGCGCTTGAGGAGGCGGTTTCCCGGCGCGCCGACCTCCGGGGCGCCGACCTCCAGTCTGCCGACCTCCGGCGCGCCGACCTCCAGGACGCCGACCTCCGGCGCGCCTACCTCCGGCGCGCCGACCTCCGGGGCGCCTACCTCCAGGGCGCCGACCTCCGGGGCGCCTACCTCCGGGGCGCCCACCTCCAGGACGCCGACCTCCGGCGCGCCTACCTCCGGGGCGCCGACCTCCGGGGCGCCTACCTCCGGGGCGCCGACCTCCGGGGCGCCGATGGCCTCGCCCCCGAACGCGCAAATGACCTCCTGCTCCTGCTCGATCAAGTCGGCAAGATCCGCGCCTACAAGCTCGTAAACGAAGCGGGCCGGGGGCCGTTCAACGGCCGCATCACCTACGAGGTGGGCAAGACCTATGAAGTCCCCGACGCCGACACCGACCCGCTCAACGAATGTGGCGCGGGGATCAACCTCGCCACCCTGCCGTGGTGCCTTGCCAACCACCGACCGGGCCATCGAGTGCTGGTCTGCGAGTTCACCCGCAAAGACATCGCCGCGATCCCGATCTCAGACGGCAAGTTCCGGGTCCGCAAGGTGAAGGTCGTCGCCGAGAAAGACCTGAGCGAGCTGTTCGAGCGCGAGAGGAAGCGTGAAGCCCCGGCTGCTTGACCTGTTCTGCGGGCTGTGGTGGTCGAAGTGACACCGAGCGAGCCGGAGCGGTGCCGTGGCTGCGGCGGCGAGCGCGACAACCCGCAGACGATGCCGCAGGGT
>JBOGZD010000171.1:0-4074 GCA_050697155.1 Solirubrobacterales bacterium
ACGACCAGCGCAAGAACCTGACCACCGACCAGGCGGGGCGCGAGGCCACGGGGGCGCGCCAGTACGGGCGCTACCTGGAGGAGTTCGAGGTCGGCGCGACCTACGAGCACTGGCCCGCGAAGACGGTCACCGAGGCCGACGACCATCTCTTCTGCCTGCTGACCATGAACCACCACCCGCTGCACATCAACGACGTCTACGCGTCCGAGTCCCAGCAGGGCCAGAACGTCGTCGTCGGGCCGCTGGTCTACTCGCTGGCGGTCGGGATGACCGTGGGCGACGTCTCGGGCAAGGCGATCGCCAACCTGGCCACCGAGGAGCTCAGCCACCCGGCGCCCGTCTTTCACGGCGACACGCTGTACTGCGAGTCCGAAGTGCTCGAGGTGCGCCCGTCGCAGTCGAAGCCCGACCGCGGCGTGGTCAAGGTCCACACCCGCGTCTACAAGCAGACCGGCGACCTGGTCGCCGAGTTCAAGCGCTCGGTGCTGGTGCCGCGCAGGCCGCGGGGCGAGGGGGCTGCGGCGACCCCCGAGGGCGACGTCGACTGAGGCCGCAACCGGTCCGCCCAGGGAGGCCCCGGCGGGGGTCTTCCTCGCGCGCCCGGAGCCGCCGCCCCAGGGCCGCCCGCTGGCCGTCAAGGACCTGTTCGACACCGCGGGCCTGACCACGACCTACGGCTCCGCGATCTTCCGCGACCACGTCCCCCAGCGCACCGCCGAGGCGGTGCTGCGGCTGGAGGCGGGGGGCTGGGCGAACGTGGGGAAGACCAACCTGCACGAGTTCGCCTACGGGGTCACCTCTCAGAACCCCCACTTCGGCGACGTTCCGAATCCCGTCGCCCCGGGGCGCGTGGCTGGCGGATCGAGCGGCGGCAACGCGGCTGCCCTGGCGCTCGGACTCGCCGAGGGCGCGCTGGGCAGCGACTCGGGGGGCTCGATCCGGATCCCGGCAGCGTGCTGCGCGATCGCCGGCTTCAAGCCCGGCTTCGGGCTCGTGCCGGTCGACGGCTGCTTCCCGCTGGCGCCGAGCTTCGACCATGCCGGGCCGATGGCCGACCGCGTTGGTGGATGCGTTGGGTTGATGCGCGCGCTGGCGCCCGAGCGCGACTGGGATCCACCGATCGACTCGCTCGACGAGGTCGAGGTCGGCGTCGCCTGGACCGCGGACGCCGAGCCGCTGATCGGCGCGCGCGTGGAGGAGGCGGCCCGGCTGCTCCCACGCCGCCAGGCGGTTGACCTTCCACCGCCGACCGGCACCACCCACGCGTTCATGCGCGAGATCGCCGAGACTCACCACTCGCTGTTCGCCGCCCGTGGCGCCGAGTACGGCGCCAACGTGCGGACCAAGGTCGAGCGCTGCCTCGCCGTCACCGACGCGCAGGCAAGCGCCGCCCAGGCGCGCCGTGCCGCCTACCGCGAGCTGCTCGCCGAGACCTTCGGGCGGGTGGACCTGCTGCTGACGCCGACGATGCCGACCGTCCCCCCGTCGGTCGGGGCCGACGAGCTCGAGCGCCGGGAGCGGATGACCGCGTTCACGTTCCCGTTCAACGTCGCCGGCGCACCGGCGCTCGCGGTTCCGTGCGGGCGCGCGGAGGGTGGGCTGCCCGCCTCCGCCCAGCTCGTGGGCCCGCCCGGGGCGGACGCGCTCGTGCTCGCTGCGGGCGAGCTGCTCGAGCGGCGCCTGCGCGGGATCAGATGAGCTCGGCGATCGCCTCGAGCCCGGCGTTGAAGTCGGTGCCCGGAATCCCGCCGATGCACGGCGAGGTCACCCCGGCGGCCCGGTAACGCTCGACCGCGCCGCGGGCGTCGTCGGCCGAGCCGATCCCGGAGAGTGCCTCGAGCATCCGGTCCGAGAGGCCGCCCTTCGCCCGCTCGACGTCGCCCGAGCCCATCGCGTCGTCGAAGGCGGCGAGGTCGTCGCCGAACCCCGAGCGCTCGAGCATCGCGCGGTAAAAGGGGAGCGAGGCGTAGGGGATCAGGTCCTGGCGGAAGGTCGCCCGGGCGGCGTCCGGGTCGTCTGTGACGGCGACCGGGACCGCGGCGACGACGTCGAAGCCGTCCAGCGGCTCGCCGGTCCGCTCGCGGCCCTCGCGCAGGTGGGGAATCACCACTTCGGCGACGTAGTCGGGGTTGCAGAGCCAGAGCATCACCCCGTCGGCGACCTCACCCGCAAGCCGCAGCATGTTCGGCGACAGGGCGGCGACGTAGATCGGCAGGTCCGCACGCCCCTCGTAGCCCATGAACTGGAACCGCGTCGGAAAGTAGTCACTCTCGGGTGGCGGCTCGCCGCGCAGGATCGCGCGCACGGCGGCGACGTAGTCGCGCATCTGCGTGACCGGCTTGGTCATCTCGGCCCCGTGCCAGTTCTCCACCGTGACCCGGTGGGACACCCCGAGCCCGAGCACCATCCGGCCCCCGGAGTGCTCATCGATCGTCGCGGCGGTCTGCGCCATCGTCGCCGGGGTGCGGGAGAAGATCGGAACCACGCCCGGGCCGAGCCGGACCCGCTCCGAGACGCCGGCGTAGGCCATCAGCACCGAGAGCGAGTCGCGGCCGGCGATGTGGGTCACATAGGCGGAGTCGAACCCGAGCCGGTCGGCGAGCCGGACGCGGTCGAGGGCCCGGTCGAGCGAGCGGCCTGGGGAGATGAAGGCGCCGATCCCGGGCACGGCGTATTCATATACGAATCAGGCGTGGACACGGTCGAGCAGACGTCGGTCGTCGCGCTGGCGGCGCACGAGATGTGGGCGCGGGCGGTGAGCGAGGAGGGGATCAACGACGAGCTGGCGCCGATCCTGCGGATGACGTTGCCCGCGGGCCTGCGCGGGAAGACGATCGACGACGTCGAGGTCGGGGTGCCGCTGGGGCGCAGCTGGATCCTGCTGTTCGGGGTGCTGCCGGTCGACTACGACGACCTCTGCGTGGCCGAGCTCGAGCCGGGACGGCGGTTCCTCGAGCGCTCGTCGATGCTCAGCATGCGCACCTGGCAGCACGAGCGCGTGGTCGAGCCCGACGGCGCGGGATCGTGCACGGTCACCGACCGGCTCTCCTTCGAGCTGCGCCGCCCGCTGGCCTGGATCCCCGGCTCAGGCCGCGTCGCCACGGCGATCGTGCGCTTCCTGTTCCGCCACCGCCACCGACGCCTGCAGCGGACGACGGGATGAGACGATTCCACCCATGGCCGCTGCTTCGGCAAACCCATGTATCCCACGAGGTAACGAAGACGCATCGTGAAGTGGACGCAGAGAATCGGGATGGGCCTTCCGATCGTTCAGGCGGGCATGGGCGGCGGCTTGGCGGGCCACGAGCTCGCCGCCGCCGTCTCCGCGGCCGGCGGCCTGGGGACGATCGGCATCCTCGCTCCCGGCGACCTGCGCACGGAGATTGCCGCGGCCCGCCGGCTGAGCGACGGGCCGCTGGCGGTCAACCTCCTGCTGCCCTTCGCTCGCCGTGCCCACTTCGAGGCGGCCTCCGAGGCCGTCACCTTTTGGGCCCGCCCGAAGCGCCGGACCTCCAAGATCTGGATCCACCAGTGCGGGTCGGTCGAGGAGGCCCTGGCGGCCCGCGAGGCCGGAGCCGACGCGGTGATCGCCCAGGGGGTCGAGGCGGGGGGCCACGTTCGTGGAACCGTGTCGGCAGTCGAGCTCCTCACTCGAGTCCGTGCGGCGGTGGCCCGCGACTATCCGGTGCTCTCGGCCGGAGGCATCGCCGATCCCTCCAACGTCAAGGCCCGCCTCGACGCCGGGGCGGAGGCCGTGGTCTGCGGCACCCGCTTCCTGATGACCGACGAGAGCGGCGGCCACCCCACCTACAAGGCGCGTTTGGTCGAGGCACGGGACACGATCCTCACTGAACTGTTCGGCGTCGGCTGGCCAGCCCCGCACCGCGTTGTTCCGAACGAGGCCACGCTTCGCTGGCTGGGACGGGATCCGCGGGGCCCGGGCTGGCTGCGCCTGTTCCACCGGGCAACTGCGCCGGCCTTTTCCCGGGTGCCGGTGTCGATGCAGATTCGCCTGGCGGCGACGCAGAAGCCGAGCCGGCCGATGTTCGGTCCTGCCGCGGCGACCGTCGACGG
>JBOGZD010000172.1:0-3935 GCA_050697155.1 Solirubrobacterales bacterium
CCCCGCCGAGATGGCTTGAACCGTACATATGCACCGGCTCGAGCCATCTCGGCCGCCGGCGCTTGCCACCCGAGCTCGTCGCGGGCGCGCTCGTGCGAGGACCTGACGTAACCGGATACTCACGTGGTCACCGCAGTCGGCGGCACCGGCTGCAGGTCCCCTACGCCGCGACGGGCTCGCGCTCGCGTTCCCGCGCTGGCTCGGCATCGTAGTCGCCGAGGTCGAAGCGCCGCAGCCGGTTGCGGAAGCGGAAGGTGAAGTCGGGCCACACCGTGGTCACGCGGCCGTTGGGGTCGATGTACCAGCTCTCACAGCCGCCCGCGGTCCACACGGTCCCGCGCAGGCGCCGCTGAATCGCCGCGTTCTCGGCCGCCTGGACATCGGGGCGGACGTCGACGGCGGCGATGCCATCGCGGCCGATCTTGCCCAGGGCGTCGAGCACGTACTCGATCTGCGCCTCGATCATCACGGTCATCGAGGTGTGGCCGAGGCCCGTGTTCGGCCCGGTGATCAGGAACAGGTTGGGGAAGCCGGCGACGCTCGTCCCTCGGTAGGCCTCGGCGCTGCCGCCATGCTCGTCGGCCCAGACCTGGGCCAGGCTGCGGCCGTCGCGGCCGCGGACGTGCTCGGCGACCGGCTGATCGGTGACGTGGAAGCCGGTGCCGAAGATGATCGTGTCGACCTCGCGCTCGGTGCCGTCGGCGGTGACGATCGATCGCTCGCGGACCTCGGCGATCGCGTCGGTGACCAGCTCGACGTTGGGCTTGGCGAGCGACGGCAGGTAGTCGTTGGAGAGCAGGATCCGCTTGCAGCCGATCTCGTAGTCGGGGGTGAGCTTGGCCCGCAGCTCGGGGTCGGCGACCTGGCGGTGCAGGTGCGCACGCGCGATCCGCTCGGGCATCCGCATCAGCCGCCGGTTGACGACGAACCCGAGCACGAAGCTCTCGCGAGCCCAGTAGATCGCCTCGCGCAGCAGCCGCTGGAGGACCGGGAAGCGGGCGAAGAACCGCCGCTCGAGCGGGGTGATCGGGCGGTCGGTGTGGGGCATGATCCAGGGCGCGGTGCGCTGGAAGACGTGCATCCGGTCGACCATGGGCTGGATCCGGGGCACGAACTGGATCGCCGAGGCGCCGGTGCCGATCACGGCGACCCGCTCGCCGTCGAGCTCGTGGGAGTGGTCCCAGCGCGCGGAGTGGAAGCTCGCGCCCTCGAACCGCTCGAGGCCGGGCAGCTCGGGCACCGACGGCTCGCTCAGCCCGCCGGTCGCGGCGACGAGCACGTCGGCGCTGATCGGGCCCAGGGTTGTCTCCAGGCGCCAGCGCTGGGCGTCTGCGTCCCAGCTCGCGTCGGTGACCGCGCAGCCGGTCCGCAGGTGGGGGCGGACGCCGGCCTCGTCCGCGCAGCGGCGCAGGTAGTCCCAGATCTCGGGCTGGGGCGAGAAGGTGCGGCTCCAGCCCGGATTCTGCGCGAAGGAGAACGAGTACAGGTGCGAGGGCACGTCGCACTGGCAGCCGGGGTAGGTGTTCTGCAGCCAGGTGCCGCCGACGTCGACGTCGCGCTCGAGGACGGCGAAGTCCTCCTCGCCCTGCTCCCGCAGGCGGATCGCCATCCCGAGGCCGCCGAAGCCGGCGCCGACGATCGCGATCTTGAAGTGCTCGGTCGCTTCCGCGGTCACGCGGCGACCTCCTCGGCTTCGATGAGATGCTCGCGGACCAGGCCGCGCAGGCTGTCGGAGATCCGCTCCGGCGCCTCGACCGGCCCCATGTGAGCGATCCGCTCGAGCTCGACGTAGCCGATCGGATCGGGCAGCGCCTCGACCAGGCGGCGGGAGTGGACCGGCGGGGTCAGCCGGTCGCGTTCCCCGGCAATCACGAGCGTCGGCACGTCGAGGCCGGCGACCGAGTCGCGCAGGTCGAGCTTCGACATCGTCGCCCCGCAGCCGGCGCGCGCCTCGGGTCCGCAGGCGAGGATCATCTCCTCGCAGAAGGCGATCGTCGCCGGGCCGGCGTCGGGCCCCACGGTCAGGTAGCGGATCGCCTCGAAGGTGATCGGGGTCGAACGGGTCGGCAGGCGTCCCGGGGCCGCCATCACGGTACGCCCGACCACGTCGCTGATCCGCTCCAGCGCACCCGGAGTCCGGATCACGAGGGCTTCGGCGATCAGGCCGTCGATCCCGGTGTTGACCAGAGCGGCGGCGGCGCCTCGGTCCGCGGGCGTGATCCGGTCGAGACCGGCCCAGCCGACGATCGTCATCCCGCCGAGCGAGTGACCGGCGACGACGGCACGCCGGCCGTCGGGAAGGGCGGCTTGGAGCACGGCGTCGAGGTCACCGGCCAGCGCCTCGATCGAGTAGTCGCGATTGGCGGGCTCGGCGCTGCGCCCGTGGCCGCGCAGGTCCCAGGCGACGACGCGGTGGTCGCGGCGCAGCTCCTGGATCTGGTGGGTCCAGAAGTGGGAGGCCTCGAGCCAGCCGTGGCCGAGGACCACCGTCGGTCCGTCGTCGGGGCCGAAGACCTCGGCGTGGATGCGGGTGCCGTCGGCGCTCTCGACCTCGAGCGCCCAGCCGCCGTCGAGCGGCGCGCTCAGGGCCGCGTGGGCGGGGTCGGCGAGGACCCGGCGGTGGGTGCTCCGGGCCCGGGCCCGCAGGGCGCTCGCGCCCACGGCGCCGGCGGCGGCCAGCGCGGCAATCCCCCCTGCGGCAATCGTCATCCGTCTCGCCATGCTCGAAGTTACACAAGCGTATCAATTTGTTACACCGCTGTACTTTCACCTGGTATCTTCGGCTTCGAGAGATGTCGTCGACCGCCACAGCCCGCACCTACGCCCCCCGGGTGCCCTCCGCCGAGCGCCGCGAGCAGCTGCTCGACGCCGCGCTCGAGTTGATGGTGGGCGAGGGGCACGGGGCGCTGACGATCGACGCCGTCGCCCGGCGCGTGGGCGTCGCACGCCCCGTCGTCTACCGGCTCTTCGGCGATCGGGCCGGGCTGCTCGGGGCCCTGTTCGAGCGCGAGGAGGCGCGGGCGCTGTCGCAGCTCGCGGCAGCGATCCCGGCGATACCCGGCGACCAGCACCCCGACGACCTGCTCGTCGACGGGCTGCGGCTGTTCCTCGAAGCGGTCCGGGAGAGCCCGCAGACCTGGCGCCTGGTGCTGATCGACCTCGACCGGGCGCCGCCGGAGCTCCGCGCAGTCGTCGCCCGGCGCCGCGAGATCGTCCGTGAGCAGCTCGAGCGCCTGGTCGCCTGGGGAGCCGAGCGTCGCGGCGGCCCAAAGGACCTCGACACCGAGGTCTTCGCCGGCATGATCCAGGTGATCGCCGAGCACGCCGCGACCCTGGTGATCACCGACCCCGACCGCTACCCGGTCGACCGCTTCCTCGCCTTCGCCAAGACGATGCTCGCCGCGATCGAGCAGGGCGCAGGCGACACCGACCTCCCCCCGCCCCAGCTCGAGCTCGACGGGACCTGAGCGCTCCGGGCCTACTCGGAGACACCGGCGGCTTCGAGAGCCTGGTCCTTGGTCGCATGGATCCCGATCCGTGCGATCTTGCCGTGCTCGACGGTGTGCACGAGCCAGAACGTCTGCGCAACCGGGACCCCGCTGGCCGCCCCGGTTGCTCGCTGTAGCGCGCAGACGACGACCATGTCTCGGGCCGAGATGTATTCCTGGACCTCCATCTCGAACTCATCGAACGTCCCGGTCCAGTTCTCGACCCATTCCAGGAAGCCCTCGAGCCCGTGGTGTTCGGTCGGATCCGGGAGCGGCGCCGCGGTGTAGCTCAGGACAGCCGGGTCGAGTTGGTTGAGCACGGCCGTAAGATCGCCGTGCGCAAACGCCTCGTAAGCCTTTCGGACGACTTCGACGTTGTCAGACGACATCGCTCGCCGAGTCTCGCGCATCGAACGGCTGGAGTGGACGGGGGCGAACAAAGCGCCA
>JBOGZD010000173.1:0-3934 GCA_050697155.1 Solirubrobacterales bacterium
GGGCGACGGCGCCGCCGCGACGGGGGACGGCGGCGGCGGCACGGACTCGCCCGGCGGCGGAGGCGGCGCGCCGAGCCTGTAGGGCGGCTCCGGGGGGACCTCGGTCACGGACGAAGATGCTCGTTGATCTCGGACAGGGACGCGATGTCGCCGCCGCCGTTGCGGTCGACGATCAGCCCCGGGATCCCCGCGGCAGCGGCCGCGGCGCCGTCCTCCTCGGGGGTGTCGCCGACGTGGAGCGCCTCCTCGGGCTCGCAGCGGGCCGCGTCGAGGGCCGGCTCGAAGATGCCCGGATCGGGCTTGCGCGCCCCTGCCGCCGCCGAGCTGACCACCGTGTCGACCGCGCCTCCGAGGCCGCAGCGCTCGAGCACCTCGGCGAGCGATACGTCCCAGTTGGAGACGCAGACCAGGCTCAGCCCGCGGGACCGCAGCGCCGCCAGCGCCGGGGCGGCGTCGTCGAACGCCTGGAAGCGGATCGCGCCCATCATCGTCTCCACCGGGACCTCGCGGCCGAGCTCGCGCGACAGCACCGCCGCGCACCGCCCGCGCAGGTCGGCGAGCGCCCTCGCGTCGGTTCCCTCGTGGGCGTGCGCCTTGTAGTAGGCCATCTCGGCCCGCACCGCGGCGACCATCCGCTCGTCGGGCTCGGCACCCAGGGCGGCGCCCAGATGGACCCAGGGGGGCTCGAGCTCGACCAGGGTGCCCAGGGCGTCGAGAAATACCGCGCGGGTCGCCATCGGACCGGCAAGGTTGGCAGGATCGTGGCCGTGGAAGAGACCTTCTGGGAGCAGAACGGCGACTGGATCTCGGCCCTGATCACGCTCGCGGTCGCGTTCGCGATCGCGTTCGCGATCGACCGCTTCGTGATCGGACGGGCGACCCGGGTGGCGAGGCGGATCGGCGAACGTCAGGTGACGATCTCGCGCACCGCCCAGACCCGGTTGCGGCTGATCCGCAGGCTGGTCTTCGTCGTGATCATCGTCATCGGGATCGCGCTGGCGCTGAACCAGTTCACGAGGCTGGAGAAGCTCGCCACCGGCATCCTCGCCTCGAGCGCCGTGCTCGCGATCGTCCTCGGGCTCGCGGCCCGGCAGGTGCTCGCCAACCCGCTGGCGGGGATCCTGCTGTCGATCTCACAGCCGATCCGGATCGGGGACACGGTGACGATCGAAGAGGAGACCGGCCGCGTCGACGACGTCACTCTCTCGCACACCTTCATCGACACCGGCGACGGGCGAATGGTGATCGTGCCCAACGAGACGGTGATCTCGAGCGTCGTCGTGAACCGCTCGACCGGCGACCTCTCGGCGCCGGCCGCGGCCTCGGTCTGGGTGCCGCCGGACGCCGACCTCGGGCGCGCCCGCGACGCGCTCGACGCGCTCGAGCCGTCGCAGGTCGACGTCGCCGAGATCACCCCCGAGGGAGTGCGACTCGAGGTCCATGGGCCGCACCGCGACGGCGGCACCAGGGCCGCCGGTGAGGAGGCGGCCCTGCGCGAGCGAGCCCAGCGGGCGCTGCGCGAGGCGGGGCTGTTCGGCGGAGACTAGTTCGACGCGCCGGCGCAGGCGCGAACCTCTGCGACCGTCGCCCGCGTAGTGCAGGGAAATGACTGCCGCCCCGGTACCCTCTCCGTGAAGCCATGAGTCAGCGGGCACGCAGACGCCATCGGCGGTCGCGGGGCTCGGTCGGCAAGAAGGTTCTGCTTGCGTTTGGGGTCCTCCTGGCGGTCGCCGGGATCGCGGCCGCAAGCGTGGGGCTGTGGGTGCAGGACATTCGGGCCTCCGCGCCCCCGCTCGACACGCTGAAGCCGATCGACCGCGGCGAGGTCTCTGAGATCCTCGCCGCGGACGGCTCTCGGCTCGGCTACATCCAGTCCGACGCGATCCGCGAGCCGGTCGAGCGCGACGAGGTCCCCAAGAGCCTGCGCCAGGCGACGATCGCGATCGAGGACGAGGACTTCTACGAGCACGACGGGGTCGACTGGGGCGCCGTCCTCCGCGCCGCGATCGAGAACATCGAGGCGGGCTTCGAGGCGAAGCAGGGCGGCTCGACGATCACCCAGCAGCTCGTCCGCAACCTCTACATCCCCGATCCCGAGCAGACGATCGAGCGCAAGGTCATCGAGGCCGAGCTCGCCCAAGAGCTCGAGCGGGAGCGCTCCAAGTACTGGATCCTCAACGAGTACCTGAACACCGCCTCCTATGGGACCAACGACGGCCGCACCGCGGTCGGGGTCGAGGCGGCGTCGCAGTTCTACTTCAACAAGCACGTCTCCGACCTCGACCTCGACGAGTCGGCGCTCCTTGCCGGCCTGCCCCAGGCGCCGTCGCTCTACAACCCGTTCCAGAGCCCCGAGAACGCGAAGCGGCGCCGCAACCAGGTGCTCGAGCGGATGTACGACCAGGGGATGATCAGCTACGAGACGTTCCAGAAGGTCGCAGGCGACGGCCTCGGGCTCGAGCGCGGCTACAAGTACCAGACGATCCGCGAGCCCTACTTCTTCGACTTCGTCGAGCAGGAGCTGATCGACGAGTACGGCGTCAACACGGTCCGCCAGGGCGGGCTCGAGGTGCACACGACGATCGACCCGGTGCTACAGGCGACGGCCCAGCGAGCGGTCGCGGCGCACCCCGTAACGGGCGCCGCCAACGCGCTGGTCTCGACAGACACCGAGACCGGCGAGATCCTGGCGATGGCCTCGTCGGCGGCCTATGAGAGCAGCCAGTTCAACCTCGCCGCCCAAGGCAGCCGCCAGCCGGGCTCCGCGTTCAAGCCGTTCGTGCTCACCACGGCCGTCGATCAGGGGATCGATCCGGACGCGACCTTCTACTCGGCCCCATCCTCGATCACGCTCGACATCTGCGACGACTCCGGGGTGTATTGCGAGGCCTGGGACGTGAGCGGCGTCGGCGGGGGCACGGTCGATCTGCGCGACGCAACCGCAAACTCGATGAACACGGTCTATGCCCAGCTCGCGCTCGACGTCGGCGCCGACAGCTTCGCCGACATGGCCCACGCGATGGGGATCGAGTCCCCACTCCAGGGCTATCCCGCTGAGTCGATCGGCGGGACCGCCAACTGCTGCACGGTCCTCGAGATGTCAAACGCCTTCGCGACGATCGCCAACGGCGGCGTCCACCACAAGCCGACGGCGATCCGCCGGGTGGAGTTCCCGCCCGAGTCCCTTGGCCAGGAGGCCGAGATCGACGTCTTCGACAACAGGGACGGCACCCGCGTGATCAGCGACGGCGTCGCCTACGAGGTCGCCGACGTGATGGAGGGGACGCTCGAGTACGGCACCGCGGCCGGCCACGGGATCAGCTGCCCGGCAGCGGGCAAGACCGGGACCACCGAGGAGCAGTCGGACGCCTGGTTCGTCGGCTTCACGCCGCACATCTCGACCGCGGTCTGGACCGGCAACCCCGACGCCCGGGTGCCCCTGCCCGGCTATGGCGCCGATCTCTCGGCGCCGATCTGGCAGGACTACATGCAGGTTGCAGCGGTTGACCCCTGCGACGACTTCCCGCCCCCCGAGCACCCCGCTTCCCTCTCGGGCTTCTACAGCGAGCACACCGCCTCATCGCCGTCCACCGACGACTCGACCTACGACTACGACACCGACACCGGCGGCACCGACGACACCGGCGACATCGAGAGCACCGACGACACCGACAGCACCGACGGCGCCGGGGCCGCCGACGGCGACCAGGACTACGACCCCGATCTCTATGCACCCGGGGCCGGCCAGCAGCCGCTGCCGAGCCCGGGCGGGGGCGGCGGGGCCGACGGCGGCACGCGTCCGTAGGCGCACCGCGCGGGCCGCGCCAATGCCGGGCGAATTCGAGCTGATCGCCGCGCTTCGCGATCGAGTCGAGCGCGCTGGCGCGCCGGCCGCATCGGCTGAGCTGCGCCTGGGAACCGGCGACGACGCGGC
>JBOGZD010000174.1:0-3879 GCA_050697155.1 Solirubrobacterales bacterium
CAAGCAGCCGCGCTCGGGGGGCGGCGCGCGTGACGGCGCCCGCGGGCCGCGGCCTGCCAAGCAACGGTCCGAGGCGGCTACGGCGAAGACCCGCAAGGCGAGCGGGCAGAGCCGCAAGGGCTCCGGCGCCCCGGCCACCGATGGCTGATCGCAACCGCCGTTGATCGCCGGTGGCTGACGCCCAGCGGACGCTGATCCTGGTCAAGCCCGACGCCTTCGAGCGCGGCCTGACCGGCGAGGTGCTGCGGCGGTTCGAGCAGAAGGGGCTGCGGATCGTGGCGCTGAAGCTGATGCGGGCCGACGAGGAGCTCGCCAACGTCCACTACGCCGAGCACACCGAGAAGCCGTTCTTCGGCGAGCTGGTCTCGTTCATCACCGGCGGGCCGCTGGTCGCCGGGGTGCTGGAGGGCCACGAGGCGGTCGCCGCCGCCCGCCAGGTGATTGGGGCCACCAACCCGCTCGAGGCCGCCTCGGGCTCGATCCGTGGCGACTTCGGGCTCGAGGTCACCTTCAACATGGTCCACGGCTCCGATTCGCCGGAGTCGGCCGAGCGCGAGATCGGGATCTGGTTCCCGGACCTCGGCTGATCCTGGCGTCGGCGTCGCCGCGACGGCGAGAGATCCTCGGCGCGCTGGGGGTGGAGTTCGAGGTGGTGGTGCCGGGGGTGGATGAAGTTCGCGACGGTCCGCCGCGGGAGGTCGTCGCGGAGAACGCGCTGCGCAAGGCTCGGGCCGGGTTGGAGCAGGTAGGGAGAGGGGAGGGGGAGGTTCTGGCGCTCGGAGTTGACACGGATGTCTCGCTTGACGGGTCTTTGATGGGGAAGGCCGCGGACGAAGGCGAGGCCCGCGAGAGGCTCGAGGCCCTCTCCGGTCGCACCCACGAGGTGCTCTCCGGCGTCGCGCTCGTCGGTATTGGCGCTTTCCTCTCGGATAGCGAGAGGAAGGCGCCGACGACGGGTAGTGGCGCGACGGGACCCGCCGAGCGCATCGGCGTCGCCTCCTCCTACGTGACCTTCAAGCGCCTCGATGACGACGCGCTTTCGCTCTACCTCGCGTCCGGCGAGTGGCGGGACCGCGCCGGCGCCTACGCGATCCAGGGCCTCGGCGCGATTCTGGTCGAGCGCGTGCAGGGCGACATCTCGAACGTGATCGGGCTGCCCGTGGCGTTGTTGCTGGAATTGGCGCCAGAACTAGGGAAAAGCCTGTAGCGAAGGTTTAGCGTTAGGGTTCTGGCAAGCCCTCAACCCCGGCTTTGGGGTCGCTGAACCCTCCGCTACACTCGCCGCGAGCCGCGGCCTCGGGGTGCCCAGCTCCGACCCCCGAGATCCTCGCCGTTCGGCCTCCCAACCGACCGCATCTGCACCCACCCGCCACATGGGCATCTTCAGCCACCTGACCGGATTCGGCGGCCGTGACATGGCGGTCGACCTCGGCACGGCCAACACCCTCGTCTACGTGCGCGGACGCGGGATCGTGCTCTCCGAGCCCTCGGTCGTCGCGGTCGACTCGGCGAGCGGCGAGGTGCACGCGGTCGGCGTCGAGGCCAAGCGCATGCTCGGGCGCACCCCGGGGTCGATCCAGGCGATCCGGCCGCTCAAGGACGGGGTGATCGCGGACTTCGACATCACCGAGGAGATGCTGCGCCACTTCATCCAGAGGGTGCACCAGAACCGCTTCGCGCACCCGCGGGTGGTCGTCTGCGTCCCCTCCGGGGTTACCGGGGTCGAGAAGCGCGCGGTCGAGGAGGCCTGCCTGTCCGCCGGCGCCCGCCAGGCCTACCTGATCGAGGAGCCGATGGCGGCGGCGATCGGCGCCGGGCTCCCGGTCGCCGACCCGACGGGGTCGATGATCCTCGACGTCGGCGGCGGGACCAGCGAAGTGGCGGTGATCTCGCTCGGCGGGATCGTGGTCTCCGAGTCGATCCGGGTCGGCGGCGACGAGATGGACGACGGGATCGTCAACCACTGCAAGCACGAGCACAAGCTGTTGATCGGCCAGCAGACGGCCGAGGAGGTCAAGCTCGAGATCGGCTCGGCGGCGCCGCTGCCCGAGGACGTGACCACCGAGATCCGCGGCCGCGACCTCGTCACGGGGCTGCCGAAGACGATCCTGCTGAGCGCGGGCGAGGTGCGCACGGCGATCGAGGAGCCGGTGAGCCAGATCGTCGGCGCGGTCAAGAACACGCTCGACCGCACCCCGCCCGAGCTCGCCGGCGACATCATGGACCGCGGTATCACGCTCGCCGGCGGCGGCGCCCTGCTCCAGGGCATGGACCAGCGCATGCGCGACGAGTGCCAGATGCCGTGCCAGCTCACCGACTCGCCGCTGACCTGCGTTGCGGTCGGCTCCGGACGCTCGCTGGAGGAGTTCGAGGTCATCCACCGGATGGCCCGCAACTCGGGGCGCCGCCGACTCGGCGCCCCCGTCTGAGGGGGGCTTCGTGTACCGCAAGCAGGTCCGACGCAGGCGCGCGGTCCTCGTTGCGCTGATCGTGATCTCGCTGGTGCTGCTCTCCAGCCACTTCTCCGAGTCCGAGTCGGGGCCGCTGCACACGATCCAGCGCGGCGTCTCGGCGGTGCTCTCGCCGGTCGGCGAGGGCGCCGAGCGGGCGCTGAAGCCGGTCCGCGACCTGGTCAACTGGTTCGACGAGACGTTCGAGGCACGGGGCGAGAACGAGGCGCTGCGAGACGAGGTCGCAGAGCTTCGCGACCAGCTCGCCGACTCGCAGAACGCCGAGGGCGAGAACGAGCAGTTTCGCAGGCTGCTCGAGCTCGACCGCTCGACCGAGCTCGGCGGTTACGAGCCGGTGACCGCGAGGGTGATCGGCCGCTCGCCCACCGTCTGGTTCTCGACCGTGACCATCGACCAGGGCTCGAGCTCGGGCGTGGAGACGAACGACACCGTGATCAACGGCGACGGCCTGGTCGGCAGGATCACCGAGGTCACCGCCGGCAGCTCCCAGGTGCGCCTGATCACCGACCACCGCAACGCGGTGTCGGCGAAGGTGGTTCCCGGCGGCCCGTCGGGGATCGTCGAGCCGGAGGTCGGCGACCCCGAGGACCTGCTGCTCGACTTCATCGAGAACGACGAGCAGGTGGAGGAGGGCCAGATCCTGGTCACCGCAGGGTGGTCGACCGGCCAGGTCTCCTCCGCCTACCCGTACGGGATCGAGATCGGCCGCGTCATCGAGGCCGAGCTCGGCGAGCAGGAGAGCTTCCAGCGAATCCACGTCCGCCCGTTCGCCGACCTACGCGAGCTCGAGTACCTGCAGGTGCTCACGGGCGGCCCCGAGCGCCCGGGGGTGCCCGGATGATCGTCACCCGCCGGATCGCGCTGCGGATCGCGCTCATCATCGTCGCCACGGTCGTGCTCCAGGGCTCGTTCTTCTCCTTCCTCACCCTGTTCGGCACGACCCCGAACGTGGTCCCGGTGGCCGTCGTCGCGCTCGGACTGCTTGGCGGGGGCGTGGTCGGCGCCGTCTGCGGCTTCGCCACCGGACTGCTGCTCGACTCGGTGCTGCTGCAGACGCTCGGCGTCTCCTCCCTGGTCCTGCTCTCGGTCGGCTACCTCGCCGGCCGCTACCGGGAGGGGATCGAGATCACCAACGCGCTCGTCCCGCCGCTGCTGGCCGCCGGCTTCACCCTGCTTGCCAGCGGCGGTTTCGCCGCGGTGCAGCTCCTGCTCGGGGTCGAGACCCCGGTCAGCCTTCTGGTCCTGCGCGAGATCGTGGTCCAGGGAATGCTCGCGTTCTTCCTCGCCCTGCCCTTCTACCCGCTGATCCGCCGGGTGCTGCGCCCGGCCCTGATCGACGACGTCCCGGCGCGGCGACTGCTCACCCCGGGCGCGCGCCGACGCGGCCGCGGCGGGGCCGGGCGGGCGG
>JBOGZD010000175.1:0-3840 GCA_050697155.1 Solirubrobacterales bacterium
GTCGTAGATCGCCTCGGCCTCGGCGCGATCCATGTCGGCAAGGTTCGCCGTGCCCGGCGCGGAGCCTGCTTATGTCAACCGGCCTTCCCCCGGGCCAGCGCCCGGCGGACCGACTGAACGCTTACCAGAAGGCTTGCGTTTGCAGGTCTTTTTCGTGTGGGGAATCAGCCAGCGCCTCAAGTAGTTCCGCCCCCCGCGCGACACCGCCTCCGTCATGGCCGGAGGAGCCGATTGCCGTCGCACGAGTTTCGAATCGCGGTTCGCCCAGCAGTCGGCGCACGGCGATCCGAACCGGCGTGGATGCCGCCAGCCGCCACGGCAACATCAGCCCGGCGCCCGCCCAGGCGACTCGGGCTGCGTTCTCCGCCATGTCGCCGACCACCGGGCAGCAGAGCAGCGGAGTGCCGGCCCCCAGCGCCCGGGCGACGGTGCCGTGGCCGCCGTGGGTAATGACCAGGTCGGCGAGCGGCATCAGCTGCGAGTAACTGACCCAGTCGTAGACGACCGCGTTCGAAGGAGGTGCCGGCAGCGCCGCGTCGGGCCGATGGCCGTTGGTCGTCGCGACGACCCGCACCGGCTCGTCGGCGAGTGCCTCCAGCGCCACCCGCACCAACCGGGACTCCGGGTCCTGCCCCGTCGACGGCGCGACCAGTACCAGCGGTGCATCGCCGTCCGGCACTTCCACGTTCGGGTGCGGCAGCTCGAACCCGATCGGCCCGGTGACGTGCACGTGCGCCGGCCACCGTCGCGGATATTCGAGCTGCGGAAACGTCGCCACCAGCGCCAGCCCGTCGCTGATCCCGCCGTGAAACCGGTCGATCGGCGCCAGCCCCGCGACCGCCCGCGTCGTATTCATCTCCCGCTGCCCCCGCCGCAGCCCGCCGACCAGCACCGGCAGCGCCGCCCGCCACGCGGCCCGTCCCACCGGTGTGCGCGGCGGCTGCGCGCCGAAGGCGAAGAACGGCATCCCCGGCTCGTGCACCGGATACACGTGCGGGATCAGCGTCGCCCGGCGCAACCCGGCCCGCTCGGCAGCCAGCGCGGGCGCCAGCGTGAGGATGTCGCTGACGACCACGTCGAACCGCTCCTCCTCCATCAGCGGCAGGAGCGCCAGCGCCGCCTCTCCCGCCGACGGCCCGTCGCCCGAGCCGGGCGGGGGAGGGGGAAACGTCTTGTACTCCTCCGCTGCCAGGAACCGCAATCCCTCGCCCTCGACCGCGTCCCGCCAGTGCTCCCACGTCTCCACCGTCACCTCGTGCCCACGCCGCGCCAGCTCGCGCGCAAGCCCGATCGCCGGGAACGCATGGCCCGCATCGCCGAAGGCGGCTACCACGAACCGCCGCTTCGACCGCGCCCCGGCACCGGTCCCCGAGCCACGGCTCACGACCCGCCCTTGCAAGATCCCTTTCCCGCCCGTCCCCGCCGTTCGCCTAGGCCGCTCACCTCACTCACCATTCTCCCGATGAGACGCCGAGCGAGGAACCCGGCGCGACGGCTGCGTCACGCCGTCGCCCGCCTGCCGCGCCACACCCGCGAGGCGATGCTGCGCGGCATCTCCTCCAACCGGATCATCGTCGGCGCCTATGTCGATCCCCGCTCCGGCGGCATCTGCCCGATGCTCGCCGCTCACCGCAACGGCGGCCGCACCAACGTCGCCAGCTTCGCCCGCGCCTGGGACGAATACACGGGCGCCCGGCGGCCGCGCCGCGCCAACCGCCGCGAGGTGCGTGTCCTGCGCCAACTGCTCGAGGAGAGCCTCGGCCACGACGACTCGCTCGACGGCCTCTCGATCGCCGAGCTCGCCGCCCAGATCCGCGCCGAGCGCGCCGAGCTGGCCGCCTGCCGTGGCGCCGCGCCGACGGAGCCCGGTCCAACCGACGACCGCTCGCCGGCCGCCCCGATCACGGCGGCCGAGCTGGCAGATGCCGAGCGCCTCGCCAACGCCATCCGCATCCGCTCGGCCGACGAGATCCGCGTCGGCCGCCCTAAGCGCCGCCGTCCGCGCACGGACGTGCTCGCCGCCACCGACGAGCACCTGCGCGAGCGCGTCTAACTACTCACGCGCTCAACCGGCCCCGGCCCCGAGCGCCTCGCCCGGGCGCTGGAACACGATCTCGGGGACGTGGCAATTCGGCGACGTGCGGAGCAGCATCCTCACGGCCTCGGCGATGTCCTCGGGCCGGATCATCTCCTCCGGCTTCACCTGCCCGCGCGCCCACTCGGTCATCGCCGTGTCGACGAAGCCGGGGCACAGGGCCGTCACCTGGATTCCCTCCGCGCCGACCTCCCTCTGGGTCGCCTGGCTGAAGCCGACCACCCCGAACTTGGTGGCCGAGTAGACCGAGATCCAGGGCTGGCCCACCTTGCCCGCGACCGACGCCGTGTTGACCACCAGCGCCTTCCCGTGCTCGCTCCCCGCCTGCTTGAGCAGCGGCAGCGCCTCGCGCGTCGCGAGCACGTAGGAGCGCAGGTTGACCCCCAGTTGCAGGTCCAGGTGCTTGGTCACGATCCCGTCCATCGCTTGGCCGATCCCAATCCCCGCATTGTTGACGAGCACGTCGAGACGCCCGAACCGCTCCCCGTGCGCGGCCACCAGGGCGACGATCTCCTCCTCCTCGACAACATTGGCCGGCGCCGCGAGCACGTCGAGCCCCGCCGAGCGGAGCCCCTCGGCCGCCGCCTCGAGCTTCTCCGGCCGACGCGCCGAGATCGTCACCCCGTAGCCGTCCTCCCCGAGTGCCCGAGCAATCGCGAGGCCGATCCCGCTCGATCCGCCCGTGATCAGCGCCGCTCGCTCCACTTGCCGCTCCTTCCGCTCGTTGGCGCGCGCACCCTATCGCCGCATCCCGCCACGCGAACGCGCCGGCCGCTTAGCGCCGCCTTAGCGCTCTTATCTAGGATCAGACAGGTGCGCTTGCGCTCCCGGACCGCGAACGTCGCCGCGCTCGTCGCCCTGACCTCGTCGGCGGTCGCCTTCACCGCCTGCGGCGGTGACGACGAGCAAACCGCCGACGACGCCTCTAGAGCGGCGCCCGCCGCGTCGGCGTTCCCGTCGCCCGACGGTCGCACCCTGGAGGAGCTGGCCGCAGACGCGACTCCGGGCGACGAGCTCGTCGTCTCGCCCGCCGGCCAGTCCTTCGTCGAAGGCCGCAACCGCTTCGCCTTCGGCGTCTTCACCCTCGACCGCGAGCAGATCACCGATGCCGAGGTCGCCGTCTACGCAGCCGCCGGGCCGGACGGCAAGACCCTCGGTCCCTACACCGCCCGAATCGAGAGCCTCGAGACCGAGCCCGCCTTCACCGCCGAGTCGACCGCCGCCGATCCCGACGCCGCAAAGACCGTCTACGTCAGCGACGTGATCTTCGACCAGCCCGGCGAGTGGCGCCTGCTGGGCCTGGTGCGCGAGGGCGAGCAGCTGACGGCGGCGCGCATGCCGAGCGTCACCGTCCCCGAGAACGACCCCGTCCCGGCGGAGGGCGAGCCGGCGCCACGCATCCACACCCCTACCGCAGACGACGTCGGCGGCAACCTCGCCAAGATCGACACCCGTGTGCCGCCCTCGACCATGCACGAGCACGACTTCGCCGACGTGGCCGGCGAGCGCCCCGTCGTGCTCGTCTTCGCCACCCCCGCCCTGTGCCAGAGCCGCGTCTGCGGCCCGCTGGTGGACATCGCCGAGCAGGTAAAGCGCGACGTCGGCGATGACGACGCCGCCTTCATCCACATGGAGATCTTCGCGGACAACGACCCCAACAAGGGCGTTCGCCCCCAGGTCGCCGCCTACAAACTGCGGACCGAGCCCTGGGTCTTCGTGATCGACGAAAACGGCCGCATCGACAC
>JBOGZD010000176.1:0-3796 GCA_050697155.1 Solirubrobacterales bacterium
GTCGCGGCCCGCTCGTCGCCGACGGTCTCGACCGCCGCGACCTCGGCCCCGGCGCGCACGACCAGGGGCGGCACCGCGTGCGCGTTCGAGTTGCGGATCGCGCCCGGGCGCAGGGGCTCGCCCGGCGGCTGCAGCTCGTCGCCGGTGGTGAGCACGCTGACCCGGGGGCGGCGGGCGCAGGCGACATCGGCGAGGCCCACCGACGCGATCACCCCGAGCTCGGCGGGACCGATCTCTGTCCCGGGCTCGAGCAGCCTCGTCCCGGGCTCGACGTCCTCGCCGGAGCGGCGGATGTCGCGCCCCGGATCCACCTCGGCCAGCACCGCGACGGGCTCGCCGACCGCCACGGTGGCGTCCGCCCGCCCGGCGTCGAGCGGACGAGTGTCCTCGACCCGGACGACGGCGTCGGCGCCCTCGGGGACCATCGCCCCGGTCGAGATCGCGATCGCCTCGCCGGCGCCGAGCCCGCGAGCGGCCGGGCGCCCGGCGCGCGACTCATCGACGACGGCCAGCTCTGCGGGGCGGTCCGCGGCGGCGCCGGAGGTGTCCGACGCCCGGACCGCGTAGCCGTCCATCGCCGAGTTGTCGAAGCCAGGCACGGGGTCGGCGCTCTCGACCGGCTCCGCCAGGACCCGGCCGAGCGCGTCGGCGAGCGACAGCCGCTCGACGTCGCCCAGCGGCGCCGCCCGCTCGAGCACCAGCCGCCGCGCCTCCTCGATCTCGATCAACTCACGCGCCACCGGTCCTAGTGGTACCTCGCGCTGAGCGTATCGGTGCCACACTCGTCGGATGAAGGGCGGCCGAGCGGCGATCACGCGGTGAGGCGGGCAAATGCCCTAGGCGCGGTGCTCGCCGGCGGCCTCGGCACCCGCATGGGCGAGCCGAAGGCTGGGCTCGAGCTCGCCGGGCGGACGCTGGTCGGCCGGGTGGTCGCCGCGGTCGGCGCCGCCGGGCTCGAGCCGATCGTGGTCGCGAAGCCCGACTCGCCGCTGCCGCGGCTCGATTGCCGGGTGCTCGCCGAGCCCTCCGAGCCGCGTCATCCGCTCTGCGGAGTCGTGGCCGCCCTGAGCGCGAGCGCCGGCCGCGGGATCGTCGCCCTCGCCTGCGACATGCCGCTCGTGCCGGCGAAGCTGATCGCCTGGCTGGCGGCGATCGACCACGAGGCCGCTGTCTGCGAGGTCGACGGCCGAGTCCAGCCGCTGCTCGCCCGCTACCGCCCGTCGGTCACCGCCCGGCTCGCCGAGGCGCTCGAGCGGCGTGACTCGATGCGCGACGCGGTCGCCGCGCTTCACCCGAGGATCGTCGGCGAGCCCGAGCTGCGGCGCTTCGGCGACCCCGAGCGGATCGCGTTCAACGTCAACGAGCCCGCCGACCTCGCCCACGCCGCGACGCTGCTCGCGGGCGGCCGGGGCCGCTTCAGACAGGTGCTCGAGCGGCCGAGATCGGCGTCACGGTGACCCGGGCGTTGTAGTCGGGGATCCGCGCCTCGGCGGAGCGGCGGCCGCCGCCGATCAGGGCGTTTCCCTCCGGCCAGTGGACCTGAACGTTGCCGGGCGCGATCGGGGCGAGCAGGGCGCGGCCCCGCAGCTCGCCGAAGTCGGAACGAAGCAGCACTGCGTCGCCGTCGGCGATCCCGAGCCGCTCGGCGTCGGCGGCGCTCAGCAGCACCGCCTCGCGGGTGGCTCCGGTGAGCGCGTCGCCGCGCTCCTGGACCATGCTGTTGAACTGCTTGCCGCGGCGGGTTGAGAGCGCGAGCCGCCCGTCGTCGGCGATCGGCTCGCCGATCGGCACGGCGGAAAAGCGAGCGCGGCCGTCGGAGGTGGGGAAATCCCACCCGGCGCACAGGTGCGGGCCGCCGTACTGGAACGAGTCGCCCGGCTCGGAAAGCTCCTCGATCCCGCGGTAGAGCGGCACCACGCGGCCGATCTCCTCCCGGATCGCCGCGGTGCCGTCGAAGCGAAGCCGCTCGGCGAGCTTCGGACGGGCTCTCGCCGCGAGCTCGGTCAGCACCTCCCACTCCGGCCGCGCCTCCGGCACCCGCGGCCCGGGCACCTCCGGGCTGAAGATCACCCGCCGCTCGGTGCTTGTCTCGGTGACGCCGCCCGGGACCTCGTAGCGGGTGGTGGCGGGCAACAGCAGGACCTCGTCCGCGGGCTCGACCAGCATCTGGCTCGAGACGACGATGTCGGCGTGCACCCGCAGCGGGATCCGCGCCAGCGCCTCGCGCACCCGCTCGGGCTCGGGGAGCACGTCGAGGAAGTTGCCGCCGACCGAGACCAGTACGTCGAGCTCGCCGCGCCCGGCGGCGTCGAGCATCTCCGGCGCGGTGCGCCCCTCGGCGACGGGGACCTCGAAGCCCCACTGCTCGCCCAACCGGGCAGCGTGCTCGGCGTCGACGGGATGCCCGCCCGGCAGGGCGGTCGCATAGCAGCCCATCTCGGCGCCGCCCTGGACCCCGGAGTGGCCCCGGATCGGCATCAGCCCGCAGCCCTCGCGGCCGACGAAGCCCCTGGTCAGCGCCAGGTTGACGATCGCCCGCACATTGTCCTCGGCGCGCTCGTGCTGGGTAACGCCCATGCTCCAGACGAAGACCGCCCGGTCGGCGCCGGCGACCAGCTCCGCGAACGCCTCGATCTCCGCCCGCGGCGCCCCGGCGATCCGCTCGAGCGTTCCCCAGTCGGCCGCATCGAGCTCGGCCGCCAGCGCCTCGAACCCAGCGGTGTGCTCGGCGATGAAGCGCTCGTCCACCCAGCCGCGCTCGATCATCGCTTTGATCGCCCCGCTGAGGAAGCCGAGGTCACCGCCGACTGCGAGCTGGAAGAACCGGTCGCAGATCCGGGTGCCGAAGAGCGCGCTCTCCGGGCTCGAGGGAACCCAGTAACGCTCCATGCCCGGCTCACGGAAGGGGTTCAGGACCGCCACCTTCGTCCCGGCCTTCTTCGCCAGGTGCAGGTACTTGGTCGTCACGGGCTGGTTGTTGGCGACGTTCGAGCCGATGAAGACGATCAGGTCGGTGCCGATCCAGTCCGAGTACGAGCAGGTGGTCGCGGCGACCCCGAGCGCCTCCTTCAACCCGAACGTGCTCGGGGAGTGACAGACCCGCGCGGCGTTGTCGATCGAGTTCGTGCCCAGCGCCCGCGCCGCCTTCTGGGCGGCGTAATAGGTCTCGTTCGCGGTCCCCCGGCTGGTCAGGTAGAAGCCGAGGCGGTCGGGGTCTGCGGCGGCGATCCGCTCCGCGGCGCGCTCGAGTGCCTCCTCCCACCTCACGCGGGTGAAGCCGCGCTCGCCGCGCCGGCGCAGCATCGGCTCGGGCAGCCGGCCGAGGGCGCGCAACTCGGCGCCGCCCAGGCGCGCGAGCCGGTCGGCGTCGGCGAGCACCGCCGGATCGGCGGCCGGCATCGTGTTCAGCCGCAGCAGCCGCAGCCGGACGTTGCAGAGGTGGACGCCGTCGATGGTCCAGTCGCGCAGGCCCGTGGTGCCCAGCGCGCAGCCGTCGCAGACGCCCTGGCTGAGGATCCGCCACGCATAGCCGGCGCGGTCGTGGTTCTCCCAGGCGGCGCGCAGGACCTCGCCGTAGTTGTTCGGTCGCTGCTCGCCGATTCCGAGCGGCTTCCAGCTCGCCCAGTTGGACGGAGTCGGCCATCGCTTCGGCTTGCGCAGCATCGCGAACTAGTACCCCCGTCCGGAAATCCCGTCAAGGATGATGGGAGGAGCGCAAGCCTCGGCGGCGAATCCCTGCGGCGATGCCGGGAAGGAGCCGCCACGAGGTTGAGCTGACGGCCGAGGAGCGCCAAGA
>JBOGZD010000177.1:0-3708 GCA_050697155.1 Solirubrobacterales bacterium
GCGGTCTGGCGGCTCGTGCGCGGCGAGTACGACATCGTCCACGCCCTGTTTCCCGCGGATGCGTGGGCGGCGAGGCAGGCGAGGCGCCTCGGCGGCCCCCCCTACGTGTTCTCGTTCCACGGGATCGTCAACCGCGAGGCGCTCGTGCGGCGCCGCTACCGGATCAAGATGCTCCGCGACGCAGCGGCGGGCGCTGTGGCGACCAGCGCGCTCAGCGAGGCGGCGACGGCGCCGCTTCGTCGCTACGTGATCGCGACCGAGCCGATCGTGCTCCCGGGCGGAGTGGTCGCGGAGCGATTCGAGGGTCGGGTCGAGCGTTCGCCGGAGCCGACGCTGCTCTGCCCGGCCAGCCTGGTCGACCCGCGCAAGCGCGGCGAGCTCCTGCTCGAGGCTTTCGGCCTCGTCCGCGAGCGCCGCCCGGATGCGCGGCTCGTGCTCGCCGGCGGGCGCGACCCCTGGGGCGGCGAGCAGCGCGTCGCCTTCTCCGGCTTGGACCCGGAGCGGCTGCCCGAGGGGGTGGTCGTGACCGCCCCCGACGACGGGCAGCTGGCAGCCGCCTACCGGAGCGCATGGGCGACCGTGCTGCCGGCGATCGACGAGGCGTTCGGGCTCGTGCTGGTCGAATCGCTCGCGGCGGGGACGCCCGTCGTCGCCGCCCGCTCCGGCGCCTGTCCGGAGCTGGTCACGGACGACGGCATCGGCCGCCTCTTCGAGCCCGACGAGCCGGACGCCCTCGCCGACGCGATCGACTCGACGCTCGAGCTTGCAGCCGAGCCGGAAACGATCGAGCGCTGCCGGGCCGCAGCCCGGCCGTGGGACTGGGAGCGGGTGGTCGAGCGCTACGAAGCCGTCTATCGCGCCGCCGCCGGCGCCTGGGACTGAGTGCGCGCCGAGTCGATGCCCGCCGCGAGCGTGATCGTTCCCGCCCGGAACGCGGCGGCGACGATCGGTGCCAGCCTCGCCGGCCTCGCCGCGCAGGACCTCGAGGACGCCTATGAGGTGATCGTGGTCGACAACGGCTCCGAGGACGAGACGGGCGCGGTCGCGGCCGCTGCCCCGGGCCCCGTGCGCGTAATCCGCACCGCCGGCGGCATGCCCGGGGCGGCGCGCAACCGCGGCGTCGAGGCCGCCCGCGCCGGTTCGATCGCGTTCACCGACGCCGACTGCGTCCCGACGCCGGGGTGGCTACGAGCGGGCCTCGCGGCGTTGACCGAGGCCGACCTGGTGCAGGGGGCGGTGTGGCCGGACCCGGAGGCGGGCTCGTTCCCGTTCGACCGGACCGTCTCGGTCGCTCGCGAGGCCGGCCTCTACGAGACCGCGAGCCTGTTCGTCAGCCGCCCGCTGTTCGAACGGGTGGGAGGCTTCGAGGACGTCGTCACCGCGAACATCGCGGCGCCGTTCGGCGAGGACGTGTGGTTCGGCTGGAAGGCGAGACGCGCCGGCGCGCGGACCGCGTTCTGCGGCGAGGCAGCGGTGCACCACGCCGTCTTTCGGCGTGGGCCCGCCGAGTACGTCGCCGAGCGCCTGCGGACCGCGTACTTCCCAGCCCTCGTCAAGAGCATTCCCGAGCTGCGGCGGACGTTCCTCTGGCGACGTGCCTTCCTGAGCCGGCGCTCGGCGGCCTTCGACCTGGCGCTGGCCGGCGTCGCCATCGCGGCCGCGACGGCGACGCCGCTGCCGCTCGCCGCCTCCGCTCCCTATCTCTGGTTGATGGGCCGCGACGCCGCCCGGTGGCGGTTTCGCGCCCCGCTCGCCGCCGTCGCCGAGCTCGCCGCGGACGTCACCACCTGCGGCGCGCTTGCCTGGGGCAGCGTCCGGCACCGAGCGATCGTGCTCTAAGACCGAGACCTAGCGCGTCGCGGATGCCGCCCCTGACCGGCGGCGGACCAGTACGAAGCAGAACTGGGTCCCGGCGCCGACGACGCGCTCGACCTCCATCCCCGCCTCCTCGGCGACCCGCCGCACCTCGTCGAGGTCGACCGCCGATCCGCGCCACGCCGGATGGGATTGGCCGCGCGGCGCGCGTCCCACGAGGCTCGCGAGCAAGCCGCGAAGGCGAGCGAGCCCGGCGCTTCGACGGTGGACGGTGGGCGCGTTCGAGACCTGGAACGCGGCCCAACCGCCCGCCCGCAGCACGCGGCCGATCTCGCGCACGTAGCCGAGCGTGACCTCGGGGTCGGGGATGTGCTGGAAGACGACGTGCGAATGGCAGACGTCGGCGCTCGCGTCGGCGATTGGCTTCAGGCTGTGGCCGTCGCCGAGCAGCCACTCGACCCCGTCCAGATTCGCGTTGTGCTCGCGGGCGAGCTCGAGCATGCGCTCGGACACGTCGATGGCGCGGACGCTCGCGCCCCGGGCCGCCAGGACCCGAGTCATGCGGCCGACGCCGCAGCCGATGTCGACGATCTCGTCGTCGGCTTCGATCTCGACCTCGAGCATCCCGAGGATGCGCTCGAGCAGCTCGTCGCCGCCGCGCCAGAACGCCTCGACGTCGGGATCCCCGTACGCGAGCCGGTTGTCAACGAAGTAGAAGGGATCCTCGTCGGCCCGCGCATCCCAGTAGCGCTTCATCTCGTCGGCGCCAGCCATCGCACTCACCCTAGAGCAGCCGCCGCCGCCGCCAGCCCGGACCTTGTCTAGCTTGTGCGCCCCTTGCCCGCGGCGAGCGTCATCATCCCGGCCCGCAACGCCGCCACGACGATCGGCGCCACGCTCGCCGGCCTCGCCGCCCAGGACTTCGCCGACGAGTTCGAGGTGATTGTCGTCGACGACGGCTCGACCGATGGGACGGCGGAGGTCGTCGCGGCGGCTCCGCTCGAGGTGCGGCTGGTGCGTGAACCCGGGATTGGCCCCGGCCCTGCGCGCAACGCAGGCGTCGCCCAGGCGAGCTCGAGAGTGCTCGCGTTCATCGACTCCGACTGCGTCCCGAACCCCGGCTGGCTGTCGGCCGGCGTCGACGCGCTCGCTACCGCCGACCTGGTGCAGGGCGCAGTCCACGCCGACCCGGACGCGGTCCGCAGGCCGTTCGATCGCACGCTCTGGGTCACCCGCGAGCACGGCCTCTACGAATGCGCGAGCCTGTTCGTGCGCCGGGACGCGTTCGAGTCGGCGGGCGGCTTCGAGGACTGGCTCGACGCTCGGATCGGCAAGCCACTCGCCGAGGATGCGTGGCTGGGGTGGCGGATCCGGCGGGCGGGGAGGCGCACCGCGTTCAGCGAGCGGGCGCTCGTCCATCACGCCGTCTTCGAGCGCGGCATGCTCGAGTTCGCCGGCGAGCGCGTTCGGGCCACCTACTTTCCCGATCTCGTTCGCAAGATCCCCGAGTTGCGCCGGCACTTCCTCTTCGGGCGCGTCTTTCTCAACCGGCGCACCGCCGCGTTCGACCTCGGCTTGGCCGGCGCTGCGGTCGCCGTTCTCGCCTTCCCGCCGGCGCTTGCCGCGCTCGCGCCTTATGCGTGGACCGTCGGTCGGTCGGCGTTCCGCTGGCGCCTGGCGACTCCCCGGGCGACGCTCGGCGAGCTGCTCGCCGACGCGGTCGGCTTCGCCGCGCTGGCGGCGGGCAGCGTCCGGGCTCGCACACTGGTGATCTGATATGGCACGCCGTCCCTCATCGCGGTCCGCATGCTCTCATCACCTCTCCAATTCGATCACCGAGCAGGCGATCCGGGCGCCGACGCCTTTCGCGACGCGCGGTCAGACTGATATTCG
>JBOGZD010000178.1:0-3568 GCA_050697155.1 Solirubrobacterales bacterium
GGCCGGGCCCTGCGGCGCCGCGGCGCCGAGGCCGTGCTCGGCGGCGGCGGCTACGTCGCCGGCCCGGCGGGCCTGGCGGCGCTCGCCCTGCGGCTGCCGCTGGTGATCACCGAGGCCGACCGCCACCTCGGGCTCACCAACCGGCTGCTCGCCCGCCGCGCCCGGCGGGTCTGCCTCGCGTTTCCGATCCCGGGGCTCGACGGTGAGCGCTACCTGGTCACCGGCAGGCCGGTGCCGACGGCGATCGCGACCGCCGATCGCGGCGCGGCGAGGCGGCGGTTCGGGATCGAGCCCGATCGGCCCTGCCTGCTGGTGTTCGGCGGCAGCCAGGGGGCGCGCTCGCTCAACCGGGCGGCGCTCGACGCATTCGCCGGCCCCCGCGAGCGCGACTTTCACGTCCTTCACGTCAGCGGCGAGCGCGACCATCCCGAGGCGCGCGACCGGCTCGAGGCCGCGGGTGACGTCGACCACTACACGCTGGTCGAGTACGAGCCCGGGCTGGCCGACGCGCTCGCCGCCTCGGATCTCGTCCTCGCCCGTGCCGGCGGCTCGGTGTTCGAGATCGCCGCCGCCCGGCGTCCCGCGATCCTGGTGCCCTACCCGCACGCCGCGGCCCGCCACCAGCACGCCAACGCGACCTGGATGGCCGAGGCGGGCGCCGCGGTGGTGATCGAGGACTCAGAGCTCGATCCCGACCGGCTGGCGACGCTCGCGGCCGGGCTGCTCGCAGACGGCGAGCGGCTCCAGCGGATGTCCGGGGCTTCGGCGGCACTCGCGCGGCCGGACGCCGGCGCGCGGGTGGCGGCCGAGGTCCTCGCCGCGATCCGCGAACCTTCCGGGCCATGAGCGAATCTCAGACGAGCGTCGAGTGGGGCGGCCGCCCGCTCCACTTCATCGCCATCGGCGGCGCCGGGATGAGCGGCCTGGCGCTCGTCGCCCACCGGCGGGGGGCGCGCGTGAGCGGCTCCGACCGCGCCGAGAGCTCGTACCTGGACCGCCTTCGCGGAGCCGGGCTCGACCCGCTCGTCGGCCACGATCCGGACTCGGTGCCCGCGGACGCCGAGGTCGTCGTCTCGACCGCGATCGCCGACGACAACCCCGAGCTCGTCCGGGCGCGCGAGCGAGGCCAGCCGGTGATCCATCGCGGCGCCCTGCTCGCCGAGCTCTGCGCCGAGCGCCGGCTGATCGCCGTCGCCGGCACCCACGGCAAGACGACGACCGCCGGGATGCTGGCGCACGCGCTGCGCGCGACCGGCGCCGACCCGGCCTTCTTCATCGGCGGCGACCTGCCGGGCGCGAGCGAGGGAGGGGGGGCGGCGAACGCCGGCTGGGGGAAGGGGGAGTGGGCGGTCGCCGAGGCCGACGAGTCCGACGCGAGCTTCCTCGAGCTGCAACCCGAGATCGCGGTGGTCACCGGCGTCGAGCTCGATCACCACTCGCGCTGGCGCTCTCGGGCCGAGCTGGCACGGGCGTTCGCCCGCTTCGCCCGACCGGCACAGGGGCTTGCGCTGGCCGCGGCCCCCGAGCTCGACCCGATCGCCGGCGGCCAGCGGGTCGCCAGGTACGGGCGCGCGCTGCTCGACCCCAGGGTCCGTGGCCGGGTCGCGCCGGATCGGATCGACGAGCGCGTCTCGGAGCTGCTGCCGGCGCTGTCGGTACCTGGGCGCCACAACCTCGCCAACGCGCTCGGGGCATTGGCGGCGGTCGAGCTGGCCGGGCTCGACACCGCGGGAGCCGCGGCGGCGCTGGGCTCGTTTCCGGGGATCCTGCGCCGACTCGAGCGCAAGGGCAGCTTCGCCGGCGCCGCCGTCTATGACGACTACGCACATCATCCGACCGAGGTCGATGCCGCGCTCGCGGCGCTGCGCGAGCTCGGGCCTCGGCGTCTGGTCGCCGTCTTCCAGCCCCACCTCTACTCGCGCACCAAGGCGCTCGCCGAGGGCTTCGGCGAGGCGCTGGCGGCGGCCGACGAGGTCGGGGTGCTCGATGTCTACCCGGCTCGCGAGCAGCCGGTGGGGCCGCTCGCCGGGGTGAGCGGGCTGGCGGTGGCGCGGGCGACCGCCGACCGCGCCGAAGGGCGGCCGGTATGGTGGCTGCGCGACACCGAGACGGCCCGCCGCGCGCTCGCCCCCCGCCTTGGCGAGGGCGACCTCCTCGTCACCCTGGGCGCCGGCGACGTGTACGAGCTCGCCGATTCCCTGGTGGGGGAGGGCGGTTGACGGTGAACGTCGAGCGCGATTACCCGCTCGCCCGGCTGACCACGATTCGCGCCGGCGGCCACGCGGACGCGTTCGCCCGCCCCGCGAGCGAGGCCGAGCTGGTCGAGCTGCTGGCCTGGGCGTCGGGCCAGGGGATCGCGGTCGAGGTTGTCGGCTCGGGGTCGAACCTGCTGGTCGCGGACGCCGGCTTTCGCGGCCTGGTGCTGAAGCTCGACGGCGCGCTGAGCGAGATCGAACGGGAGGGTGAGCGGCTGCTCTGCGGCGGCGGCGTCCGGCTGCCGTCCGCGGCGGCGAAGGCGGCGGGCTGGGGCCTGGCCGGGCTCGAGTTCGGGATCAACATCCCCGGCACCGTTGGCGGAGCGGTGCGGATGAACGCGAACGCCTACGGCGGCGAGCTGGCCCGGGTGCTCGAGTGGGTGGACGTCGCCACCGCCGCGGGCGTCGAACGGCGCGCTCCCGGCGACCTCGGCTTCGCCTATCGCCGATCGAACCTCGCGCCCGGCGAGGTCGTCGCCGGGGCGTCCTTTGCGCTCTCGCCCGGAGAGCCGGGCGCGATCAAGGCGGTCCTCGCCGGGATGCGCGAAAGGCGCCGCGAGGCGCAGCCGTCCGGGATCAAGACCTTCGGATCGACCTTCAAGAACCCCGGCGCGCCGGCGGCGGAGGGCCGTACGGCCGGCGAGCTGCTCGAGGCGGCGGGGTGCGCCGGGCTCGAGGTCGGCGGCGCCCGCTTCTCGCCCAAGCACGCGAACTTCGTCGAGAACACCGGTGCGGCGACGACCGCCGACGTGCTCGAGCTGATGGCGCTCGGGCGCCGCCGCGTGCACGAGCGCTTCGAGGTCGCGCTCGAGCCCGAGGTCCAGGTGCTGGGCGAGGTCGAGTGGCCCTCGGGATGGGAGCTGGGTTAGGGGAGGGCGCGGGTACGCGGGGAAGGAGCCGGTTGGGCAGGCGGCGAACCTTGATCGGATGAGCCGCTCCGCCGCCTCAACGCCCGCCGGCCGCCGGATCGCGTCCCGCCGCGCCTCCGGCCGTCGTACTCAAACGAACGGCAGACGTGCTGCTGCCAAGCCGCGGCAAGCGCCCGCCCGCAAGGCCGCCACCCGCCGTCCCGCACCGAAGCGCAAGGCGGCGCCGAAGCGCACGGCGGCCCGGAAGCGCCCACCGACAGAGGCCCGGCGCAGTTCTACGCGGCCTTCTGCGCGCACGATCCCCCGAAGCCTTCTCAGCCTCCCGCTCACGATCGGTGGGGCGATCGCGCGGGCTGTGCTGGCGGGCGTCGCCGCGGCCTCCTGGCGCGGGCGGATCGCGCTCGTGGCGGTGCTCGCCGCGGTGCTCGCGGGCGGCTACTTCGG
>JBOGZD010000179.1:0-3373 GCA_050697155.1 Solirubrobacterales bacterium
CCGCCGAGCCGCCGCTCGATCGTGCGCTCGAACCGGTAGCCGACGATCGCGGGCGGAACGAACGAGAGCGCGACGACCGCGGCCCGGCGGCGGTCGAAGGCGCGCAGCTCCTCGGTGATCAGCCGTCGCTGGCCGATCAGCAGGGCGAGCGCGGTTCCCGCGTGCAGTGCGACCTCGAAGGACTTTCGGTATTCCGGGTCGGCCTCCGCCCAGCGCCAGTCCGCGAGCCAGGGCACGAGCGCGATATGCGCCGAGCTGGAGACCGGAAGGAGCTCGGCGGGCCCCTGGATCGCTCCCAGCGCCGCGGCGCGCGGGAGGGTCAGGTGGGGGGCGTGACCTACCCTACCTATTGACCCGTCTCCGGGGCCGGGGCTCCCCCTCGGCGCCGCCGAATCAGCAGGTAGACCACCCCGGCGAGGATCGCGCCGAGCACCACATAGTCCCCGTAATGCAGGTAGTCGCGCCATTCCTCCCAGCGGTCGCCGACCTCGCGCCCGATGATGCCGAGCATCAGGACCCACGGGATGCAGCCGAGCAGGGTGAGCGCGGTGAAGCGCCAGAACGGCATCTTGGCGACGCCCGCCGGCAGCGAGATGAAGGTGCGGATGATCGGCATCATCCTGGTGAAGAACACGGTCGCGTCGCCGTGGCGCTCGAACCAGCGGTCGGCCCAGTCGAGGTGCTTGTGGTTGACGTGGATCAGCCGGTTCTTCTCCAGCAGCTCGAGCCGCCCGTAGTAGCCGGCCCACCAGGCCACCCACGAGCCGACCACGTTGCCCAGCACCCCGGCGGCGACGATCCCGAACAGGGTCATCTCGCCCGCCGAGACGTTGAAGCCGGCGAACAGCATGATCGCCTCGCTGGGCACCGGGATGCAGGCGCTCTCGAGCAGCATGAGCACGAACACCCCGGGCAGGCCGAGGGCGTCGATGACGTCGGTGGCGGCGTCGACGATCGGGTCGACGACGAAGTCGGTCAGCCCGGCGAGCGGCAGCTCGAGTCCGGGCGTGGGCAGCGTGAGCAGGTCCATGCGGACGGGGCAGGTTAGCGGCGTCGCAGATGCGTCAGCCGTAGACTCGCGGCCATGTCCCGCCTGGCGGACCCGGTCTACAGGCGGAGGGTGCTCGAGCTCGTGGCCGACGCGCTGCTCTGCGCGGCCGCCTTCGCACTCGCGTTCAAGCTCCGCTTCCTCGACGTCCCGGGTGGGATCCCGGAGCGGTACGAGACCATGCTCGCCGGATCGGTCGCGTTCGTCGCGGTCGGCAAGACGCTGGTGCTCGAGCTGCTCGGCCAGCACCGCCAGTGGTGGCGCTACTTCCGCCTGCCCGATCTGTGGCCGCTGGTCCGCACCCTCGCCCTCGCCAGCGCGCTCATGGTGCTCGCCTTCGCTCTGCTTCAGCCCTACGACGACAGCCTGCCGCGCTCGGTGGTGATCTTCGACTTGCTGCTCAGCGCCGTCTTCCTCGCCGGCGCTCGGCTCGCGCGCCGGTCGCTGGCCGAGCGGCCGTCCCGAGCGGCGCGCAAGCGCGGCTCGCGCGACGTGCTCGTGATCGGCGCCGGCTCCGGAGGCCAGATGGTCGTGCGCGAGCTGAAGCTGAACCCGAACCTCGGCGCGCGCGCGATTGGCTTCGTCGACGACGATCCGCGCAAGCGGGGGATGCGGACCGAGGGGCTCAAGGTCCTGGGCTCCACCGGAGAGATCGGCGCCATTCTCGACCGCACCGCGCCCGATGAGGTCGTGATCGCGATCCCGTCCGCGCCGGGCGTGCTGCGGGCGAAGGTCGTCGCGGCCTGTCGCGAACGCGACATCCCGGTGCAGACACTGCCGACGGTGTTCGAGCTGCTGCGCGGCGGAGTTCAGCTCACCCGCCAGCTGCGCGAGGTGCGAGTCGAGGACGTGCTGGGACGCGACCCGGTGGTGATGGAGCTAGACCGGGTGGGGGCCTACCTCGAGGACAGGATCGTGCTGGTCACCGGCGCCGGCGGCTCGATCGGCGCCGAGCTCTCACGCCAGATCGCCCGCGTTCGGCCGCGGCTGCTGGTCCTGCTCGACCACGCCGAGGACAACCTGTTCGCGATCGACCGCGAGATGACCGACCAGTGGCACTTCACCCGGGTCGAGTCGGTGCTCGCCGATTGCAAGGAGGGCGACCGGATGCTGGAGGTGATGGAGCGCTTCCGCCCCGATGTCGTCTTCCACGCCGCCGCCTACAAGCACGTCCCGCTGATGGAGGCGAACCCGCTCGAGGCGCTGCGCAACAACGCGATCGCCACCCAGGTGACGGCGAAGACGGCGGCCGCGGCAGGCGCCGGCCGCTTCGTGCTCGTCTCGACCGACAAGGCGGTCAACCCGCGCACCGTGATGGGGGCGACCAAGGCGATGGCCGAGTGGGTCGTCGAGGCCGCCGGCCAGCGTCACCCGGCGACCCGGTTCGTCAACGTGCGCTTCGGAAACGTGCTCGCCTCATCGGGGAGCGTGGTGCCGATCTTCCGCTCGCAGATCGAGCACGGCGGGCCGCTGACGGTCACGCATCCCGAGATGAGCCGCTACTTCATGACCATCCCCGAGGCGGTCCAGCTCGTGATCCAGGCCGCCGACCTCGGCGGCTCATCCGGAGAGGTGTTCGTGCTCGAGATGGGCGAGCCGGTCCGGATCGTCGAGCTGGCGCGGAACATGATCCGGCTCGCGGGCTACGAGCCCGAGATCGACATCGCGATCGAGTTCATCGGCCCGCGCCCCGGCGAGAAGCTGCACGAGGAGCTCTTCAACACCGGGGAGCGGGCGCAGCCGACCACGGCCGACCGGATCGTCCGAGCCGTCCGCGAGCAGCCGCTCGACCCGGGCTGGGTCGAGACGACGATCGCCCGGCTGGAGGCGATGGTCGCCTCCGGCGACGAGGCGGGGCTTGCCGACGAGGTCAAGGCCGCCGCGTCGTCGGCCTCGCGCCCGGGCGCGGCGGGCTCGGGCGCGGTCGAAACCGCGGGCCCGAGCGCCTGATCCAGCAGCCCGGTCGGCGCCCGATCAATCCATACACTCCCGACCCGCCATGATCGACCTGATCGAAGGGATCGGGCCCGTCCTCGGCATCGTCGCCTTCCTGGGCCTGGCGATCCTCGCGTTCCTGATCTTCCAGCAGGCGCGCGAGGTGCGACGGCTGCGCGAGTGGGCGGGACGGGCTCCCGAGCGAGCGGCCGAGGCGGCCGAGGCCTCGATCGCCGCGGCCGAGGCCCGCGGCGAGCACGTCGAGATCCCCGAGGACCTGCACCCGAGCCGGTTCGCCACGGCCCGCGAGCGACTCGCCAAGGCGCTCGGACCGCGCTGGGAGCAGGTCGATCGGCAGCTCCCGGTCGATCCGCGCTACATCGCGGCCGT
>JBOGZD010000180.1:0-3366 GCA_050697155.1 Solirubrobacterales bacterium
GCTCACGCCGCTGCTCGGTGCTCAACTCGACCAGGTACGGACTTGATCTCGCCACCGAGCGCCATCTTCGACGCCAGGCCACGAACCCCTACCCGGCAAACGCCGGATACTTATGAGCCAGACCACTTAGTCAAGCGGTTCAGCTGTCCTGACCTCACGTGAGTTTTGCTCAGAATGGGCCCCCAATCGGGCCCCCGAAATGGGTCGTTTTGGCATGGGCAGTGAGACTTCTCCTTCTCGCGGATGCGGGCGTCCTCAAACGGGGACGCGATACGCCCGCCGATCGTCCATCTCGGTAGTGATGTGGACCTCGGGCAAGTCGATACAGACTCCCGCATTGTCGGCGGTTGCGAGCCTGTGCCGGACCATCGAGGTTTCGCGAAAACGAGCGTCTCGCGGACCGGCCGAACGACAGACTCGTTGCTCGTCCGCAGCGGTAGCGAGCGCCCCCTGATGAAAGGCCTCCTCCCCTGTGAGAGCGGAAGCGCCGGCTCGCATGAGGACGGAGGCAGAGCCAGACGCCTCCAGGCTCAGAATGCTTCCGCCAGTCGTATGTCGAGCCCCCCAATGACCTCTGGAGCGATTCGCACCGACGCCTCGTCCGTCGGCCCCAGCATCCCCTCCTCCCGCAGAAACCTCATCGCTCGCTCAAGGGAGGCGACTTCCCAGACGAGCGTGCGAATGTGGTTTTCGGTGTCGTCAACGAGGCGGATCGCGGGGCCGTCTCCAAGCTCCCACCGTCGCTCGGCTTTGGGCTTCACCGGATCGAGGAGTTCCTGCCAGCGCCTCTCCTCGCCAGGATGATCGCGGGCTCCCACGACGATCTCCGAAACCCCCCGGACGCCGAGGGGGCCGCCGTCATGTCGGCGCAGCTCCTCGCCGGCTCGCCGGCGCGCGTCAGCAATGTCGAACGCATTCCATTCGCAGAAAAACGGATAAGGCCGGCGCGGCGCCATCGCCGAATTGAAGGCGCCACCCAATATGCGGCTGGCGGATACCCGTCCCATCCCGCGAGCGAGGTGCGCACCGATCCGAGAGGTAAACACGACGCTTGAGTACTGACGCTTGAGCGCGCGGTCGCCGAAGAAACCGCCCAGGAAAATCCAGGTCCAGAGGGGATCCAGTCGGTCGTCGGCCACCCGCCGAAAGAGGTCAGTTTCGGCCCCCGCCGGCCACTCGCCGCGGTAGGGAACCGGTGGCGTGTGGGGGATGTCGCGCCGCGTCAACTCGGTGGCGACTTGGTCGATCGGTCCCGGCTCAAGGCAGATCGAGAAGAGTTCAGCCTCGCCTGCTCCTCTGCGCCGTGGGCTTCGCCCGTAACGCGTGGGCTCGATGTGGACGTTGCCGAGGGCGACCCCGCCGATCTCGAATCCTGGCAGAGCCGTTACCGGCCAAAGCGCGGGCAGTCGGAGCCGCTCGGTAAGCAGAGAGAACAGCGGACGTGGATCGGAAACGCGGACGTTTACGTGATCCACCCGCACAGCAAGCGTCGCGGTCTCCATCTCGGCGAGTATTTCAGTCCCCAGCCAGCCCATCGCCCACCGAACCTTGCTTCTCTGCGATCAGACCAGCGGTCGAAGACAGGTCTTGCCTCCCAAGCCCGGGGCATCCGCTTCGAGCGGATTCCGGCAGTGCGCCATGCGATGCTGCGTCGCCCTCGTGGTCTGGAGGGGAGTGCGGCGCGGCGTATGCTCCGGCGAACCCCCGACCGAGGAGGCTCATCGATGCTCGCGAATGCGCTCGTCTGCGCGACGCTTCCCACGACCGACCTCGAGCGTGCGAAGCGCTTCTACGGGGAGACCCTCGGGTTGCCCGAGGCGGGCTTCGGAGTCGAGGGAGGGGTCTTTTACACGGCTGGCGCGGGGACGATGTTCCGCGTCTACGAGCGGCCACCCTCCACGGCCGAGCACACGGTCGCGGTCTTTCTCGTCGAGGATCTCCAGCAGGAGGTGTCAGAGCTGCGAGGCCGAGGGGTCTCTTTCGAGGAGTACGACCTGCCGGGCTTGAAAACGGAGAACGGCATCTACAGCGACGAGCAGAGCGGCTTCAAGGGCTCCTGGGTCAAGGATCCCGACGGCAACATCCTCGGCCTCACGCAGATCCTGCGCACCTGAGATCGGTCGAGCGGCTGCTTCATGGTGCCGCGCGCCCGTCAAAGGGGCGGCCTCCGCAGTGCTGCTGACGACGCTCGCTCTGGACGACGTCCGATAGTCCCGCCGCCAACTGTGACGAGACGACCCCTTTCCGGGGAACGCGACAGTCCAGCAGCGCCCCTCAGATGGCCGCTGTTCGAGCAAAGCGGGCATGATGCCGAGACGCCCGAGTCGGACGAATTTGGATAGCGCGCTGACCGCGGTCCACGCTTCTGCCTTGCCAGAGGGAAGCAGGCACGCCGCGGCCCAAGCTGCGCACATCATGGGGCCCGATTCTTTACCCAACCAGGCGGTCGCGGGGACCGCGGTTGCGCGTGGTTGGGGAACCCGCCGATCGAAGAAATAGGACCCCGGCCAGGTCACCGGGTTTCGCGGCCCTGGTAGAAAGTGCTGATTTGCAGGACTCGTGAGTATCCGGTTTGCTCAGGCTGCGCCGAGGAGGCGCCTGGCGGGGTCCGGTGCTCGAGCGGACCCCGGCCACCGCGTTGTGCGCAGCGGGTCGGGCGGCAAGGGAAGCGCCACGGAGCCGGCTCCCGCCCCCGCCGAGATGGCTTGAACCGTACATATGCACCGGCTCGAGCCATCTCGGCCGCCGGCGCTTGGCACCCGAGCTCGTCGCGGGCGCGCTCGTGCGAGGACCTGACGTAACCGGATACTCACGTGCAGGACTTTTAGGGTGAGCGACCGGACTCGAACCGGCGACCACCTGGACCACAACCAGGAGCTCTACCAACTGAGCTACGCTCACCGCGCTCGCTCAGCGTAGCGCCCGCCGGGGCCGTTCCGTGCCTGGATAGCACCCCCGGGAGGACTCGAACCTCCGACCTGCTGCTTAGAAGGCAGCCGCTCTGATCCAGCTGAGCTACGGGGGCCTGCGGAGAGCTTAGACGCGGCGCCCGCGGCTTCTGCGACGGCCGCCGCGACGCTTGCCGCCGCCGCGCCGGCCTTCACCGCGACCGCCGCGCTCGGGCTCGTCCCCGCGGTCCGGTGGCGGCTCGGACGCGGCCTCCTGGACCCCCTCACCGACCTCCTGGCCCGCCTCGTCGGCGCCAGGATCCTTGATCGCCTCGAACGCCTCCTTGGCCTTGTCGGTGACGCTCCCCTGCCCACCGGCGATGTCCTTCAGCTCGGCGGCGTCCTGCTTCAGGCTGTCCGTCCCGCCGCGCTTGTCGACCAGCTCCTTCGCCCTGTCAGCGATCCGCTTCAGGTCCAT
>JBOGZD010000181.1:0-2998 GCA_050697155.1 Solirubrobacterales bacterium
GCGCTGCTCGCGGGCGGCCCCGGCGGGCCCGAGCCGGCGGCGGCCGGCGCGCAGTCGCCGCCCAACATCGTCGTCCTGTACACCGACGACCAGGAGCCCGAGTCGCTGAAGGTCATGAACACCGTCGCGGACCAGCTCAAGGCCAAGGGCGTGACGATGAAGCGCTTCTACAACAACTTCCCGCTCTGCTGCCCGTCGCGGGCGACGCTGCTCACCGGCCAGTACGCCCACAACCACGACATCCTCTCCAACCAGTCTCCGGAGGGCGGGTTCGGCAAGTTCGACGAGCTGCACGGCAACAACTACCTGCCGCTGTGGCTCCAGCAGGCCGGCTACACCACGTCGTTCATCGGCAAGTTCATGAACGAGTACGCGGTGCCGGACGAGTACGGGACCACCCCGACGACGGTCCCGCGCGGCTGGAACGACTGGCGTGCCCTGGCGCCGGCCCGGGCGCAGTACTTCGACTACACGCTGAACCAGAACGGGGTGCTGACCAGGTTCGGCAACCGCAACCGCGACTACAGCACCGACGTCTTCACCACCAAGGCGAAGAAGTTCATCCGCCGCACCGCGCCCGGCCCGAGCCCGTTCTTCCTCATGCTCGGCTACGCGGCCCCGCACGGTGGCGGCGGCGGCTCGCCGGGCCGCTCGTGCAACCGCGGCGCCCGTCCCGCGCCCCGGCACCTGCGTGCTCTGAGGAAGCTGGACAAGAAGGAGCGGTTCGAGTTCCCGCCCTCGTTCAACGAGGCGAAGATCACCGACAAGCCCAGCTCGGTGCAGCAGATGCCGCCGCTGACCGCGGGCCAGATCCGCGACCTCAAGCGCAAGCGGCGCTGCGCCTGGGAGTCGCTGCTCGCGGTCGACGAGAGCGTCGACGAGATCACCGCCGAGCTCAAGCGCTCGGGCGAGAACCGCGACACCTACGTCTTCTTCCTCTCCGACAACGGCATCCTGCGCGGCGAGCATCGGATCCGCAACCAGAAGCGCTACCTCTACGAGGAATCGGCGCGGGTCCCGTTCATCGTCCGCGGTCCAGGCGTCGCCCGCGGCAAGAGCTCGTTCGACGTGGTCGCCAACGCCGACCTGACCTCCACCCTCCTGCAGATCGCCGGCGCCTCTCCGGGCCTGACCCAGGACGGCCGCTCGCTGATCCCCAACTTCAGCAACCCGAAAGCGGAGTCCGGGCGCGCGATCCTGCTCGAGGCCTACGCCGGCCAGGAGATCATCGGCCTGCGCACCTCGCGCTACCTGTACGCCGAGTGGGATACCGAGCTGCCGCAGACCGAGCTCGAGCTCTACGACACCTACGCCGACCGCTACCAGCTCCAGAACCTCGCCTATGACCCCCGCTACGGCGGTGTCGTCGCCGACCTCGGCAACCAGCTCGACGACCTGATCGATTGCGCCGGCCCGGAGTGCAGCGTCGGGCGCACGGCGCAGCTCTCGTTCCCGACCACCGGCGGCAGCGGGCCGAAGGGCTGCACACGCGAGCCGGTCGTCGCCAGGCTCAACCCCGGCAACGCGGACGACGTCGCCTCGGTCAGCTTCCGTGCCGGCAAGAAGGCGACGCCCGAGGACTACGCGCCTCCCTACGAGGCCGTGCTGCCGTACGGCGCGATCCGCCGCGCGCTTCCCAAGGCCGCCGACGTCCTCGGCGTGGCCGTCTACGACGACGGCCGCCGGGTCGCGGTGCCTGCGAAGCTGCGGGCATGCGCGCGCAAGTAGCGCTCGCCACCGCAGCCCTGCTCGCCCTCGCCGTCGGCTGCGGGGGAGAGGAGAGCAACCCCGCCGTCGACCCCGACCCGGCGTTCGACCGCCAGCCGAACGTCGTCTTCGTGCTCACCGACGACCAGGACCTCGCCTCGTACAACCGCCGCACGATGCCCAACACCATCCGCCTGCTCGCTCGCCGGGGGACCACGTTCACCGACTACCTGGATGCGACCGCACTCTGCTGCCCCTCGCGCGCGGCGCTCACGACCGGCCAGTACGGACACAACAACGGGGTCCTCAACAACAAGCCGGGTTACACGACGCTGCGCGATCCGCACAACGTGCTGCCGGTCTGGCTACAGCGGGCCGGCTACCAGACGGCCTACGTCGGCAAGTTCCTCAACGGCTACGAGCGCGCGGTCGAGGACAAGAAGACTGTCGCTCCGGGCTGGGACCACTGGCGGACGCTCGTCGGCAAGCACAGCTACTACGACTTCAAGCTCGCCGTCAGCGGCGAGGAGCGCAAGCGCAAGTACAAGGATCGCTATCTGACCGACGTCCTCAACCGGACCGCGGTCGACCTGATCCGCGACGAGCTCTCGGGCACCGAGCCCTTCTTCCTCCAATTCGGCCAGCTTGCCCCCCACGTCGAGAACGGCGACAGCGGAGGGCGCTGTGGGACCTTCAGCGTCCCCGCGCCGCGCGATGCCGGCAGCTTCCGCGACGCCCCGCTGCCGAGCATCCCGGGGGTGGAGGAGGTCGACGTCTCCGACAAGCCCACGTTCATCCGCGAGCTTCCGCGCCTGACCGCCCGCAAGCGGGCGATCATCGAGCGCCGCTACCGCTGCCGGCTGGAGTCGCTGGGTGCGGCGGACCGCGGTGTGAAGCAGCTCGTGCGCGCGCTCCGCCAGACCGGCGAGCTCGACGAGACGGTGTTCGTCTACACCTCCGACAACGGCAACTTCCACGGCGAGCACCGGCTGCCGGGCAGCAAGGGGCTGCCGTACGAGGAGGCGTCGCGGCTGCCGCTGGTGATGCGCGTCCCGGAGCGATTTCGCGGGGGCGCCCCAGCCATCCGCCGGGTCGACGCGCCGGTGGCGAACATCGACGTGGTGCCGACGATCGTCGAGTGGGCCGGGACCGAGCCCTGCCCCGACGCGGGCGACTGCCGGGTGATGGACGGGCGCTCACTGCTCCCCCTGCTCGAGGGCCGAGACCAGGGGTGGCCTGCGGATCGCCCGATCGCGACCGAGTTCGACATCGGCAAGGACGAGATCAAACC
>JBOGZD010000182.1:0-2934 GCA_050697155.1 Solirubrobacterales bacterium
GATCAGCGCCGCCGCCTCGGTGAAGAGGCCGAAGCTGCCGAGCGCCTGCGAGAGCCAGATCGCCGCCGCGATTCCGAGGATCGCCTCGACCAGCCGCGCCGGCGCCCCGGCCCAGCCCGGAAGCGCGGTCGCCCGCACCCGCCAGGCGGCGTAGGCGAGCGCGCCCACGATCACCGCGAGCTCGGCCGCGCCGACCAGGTAGGCGCCGACCGTCAGCGTGCGCTCGTCGGCGGGGGCGATGGTGAACGCCGGGCTCATGCCCGCCGCCCCGCCGCTACTCGCGCAGGCCCTTGATCACGTACGAGCCCTCGCCCTCGGCCACCATGCCCAGCTTGCGCGCCCCGCGCTCGGCGGCGTCCGGGCTGGAGAGGTTGGCGATCTGCTCGCGAAGCTTCGCGTTCTCCTGCTTGAGGTCGTTGAAGCTGGCCCGCTCGCTGCGCGAGTCGCTCCACGCGTCGATGAAGTTGACCACCGGGTTTACGTAGGAGGCGAGGATCGCGAACAGGACCAGCACCAGCGCCACCCTGCCGATCCGATCCCACTGCACGCGACTCCCGGGGCGGCCGCGCTTGCGCGAGCGGGGCGCCGGGCGGAGCCGGTAGCCGCGGGAAGCTTGCGCGCGTGCGCTCATGCCGCATGGTTCGGCGCGGGAGGCTGACTACCTGCCAGGCCGCCCGCCGCGGGCGGCGAAGGCGGCGAGCCCCGGGTAGGCCGCCCTCTCCCCCAGCTGCTCCTCGATCCGCAGCAGCTGGTTGTACTTCGCGGTCCGGTCCGAGCGCGAGGGCGCACCGGTCTTGATCTGGCCGGCGCCCGTGCCCACCGCCAGGTCGGCGATCGTGGTGTCCTCGGTCTCGCCGGAGCGGTGGGAGATCACCGCCGTGTACCCCGCCTCGCGCGCGATCGCGATCGCCTCCAGCGCCTCGGTCAGGGTGCCGATCTGGTTCACCTTGACCAGGATCGAGTTGGCCACCCCGTCTGCGATCCCGCGGCGCAGCCGCTCGGGGTTGGTGACGAAGAGGTCGTCGCCGACGAGCTGGCAGCGGTCGCCGATCCGCTCGGTCAGCGTGCGCCACCCCTCCCAGTCCTCCTCGTCCATCCCGTCCTCGATCGAGATCACCGGGTAGCGGTCGCTGACCTGTGCCCAGTAGTCGGCCAGCTCGGCGGCCGACAGCGTGCGGCCCTCGTGCTCGAGCACGTAGGAGCCGTCCCTGGCGAGCTCGCTGGTCGCCGGGTCGAGCGCGATGTGGACGTCGGTGCCGGGCTCGTAGCCGGCCGCCTCGATCCCCGCGACCAGGGCCTCCAGCGCCGCTTCGTTCGAGCCCAGGTCCGGCGCGAAGCCGCCCTCGTCGCCCACCGCGGTGCCCAGCCCGCGGCGGCTGAGCGTCCGCTTGAGGGCGTGAAAGACCTCGGTGCCGACCCGAAGCGCGCGCGAGAAGCTCGAGGCGCCCGTGGGCACGACCATGAACTCCTGGAAGTCGACCTTGTTATCGGCATGCGCGCCGCCGTTGAGCACGTTCAGCATCGGCACCGGCAGCACCCGCGCCTCGTCGGCCGCCGAGCCGCCGAGCTCGGCGACGTAGCGGTAGAGCGGCTGCCCGGCGTCGGTCGCCGACGCCTTCGCAGAGGCCAGCGAGACGCCGAGGATCGCGTTGGCTCCGAGCCGGGACTTGTTCGGGGTCCCATCGAGCTCGCGCAGGGTCCCGTCGATCGCCGCCTGCTCGCTCGCCCGGGCGCCGACCAGCGCCCGAGCGATGTCGCCGTTGACGTTCGCCACCGCCCGGGTCACGCCCTTGCCGGCCCAGGCGTCGCCGCCGTCGCGAAGCTCGGTCGCCTCGAACTCGCCCGTCGACGCTCCGGAGGGCACCGCGGCCCGCCCGCGGGCGCCGGAGTCGAGCCGCACCTCGACCTCGACCGTCGGGTTGCCCCGCGAGTCGAGGATCTGGCGGGCGTGGATGTGCTCGATGGCGGCCATGTCAGCAAGCGAGCGGCCCGGTGTGGGCCGGGCCGCGACGGACGGGGAAGTTTGCCAGAGCCGTCCCCCGGGTTGGTCCTTGCTAGCCCTTGATCACGCCGATCGGCCGCAGCCGCGCGACCCGGGTCGCGAGCCCCGCGCGTTCGACCACCGCGACCACCTCGTCGGCGTCCTTGTAGGCGAACGGGGCCTCCTCGGCGAGGCCCTTGTTGGACGGGCAGCGGACGGCGATCCCCTGCGACTCGAGCTCGCGGCGAAGGTCCGCGCCACGCACGCGCTTGCGCGCGGCGGTGCGGCTCAGCCGCCGGCCGGCGCCGTGGCAGACGGTCCCGAACGAGCGCTCGACCGACCCCTGCCGTCCGGCGAGCACGAAGCTCGCGGTGCCCATGCTGCCGGGGATGAACACCGGCTGGCCGACCTCCCGGTACTCGGCCGGGATCTCGGTCGACCCCGGCGGGAAGGCGCGGGTCGCCCCCTTGCGGTGGACGCACAGCTCGCGACCGTCGTAGCGCTCGACCTTGGCGACGTTGTGGGCGACGTCGTAGACCTGGCGCGTCGCTTCGGCCGCCTCGCGTCCGAGCACGTCGCGAACCGACTCGCGGATCGCGTGAGCGATCGCGTGGCGGTTCGCCCAGGCGTAGTTCGCCGCCGCCGCCATCGCGGCGAGGTAATCGCGGCCCTCGGGCGCCGACAGCGGCGCGCAGGCGAGCTGGCGGTCGGGCAGCTCGATCCCGTGGCTGCCGAGGGCGGCGTCCATGCGGCGCACGTAGTCGGTGCAGACCTGGTGCCCGAGCCCCCGCGATCCGGAGTGGATAAGCACCGTCACCTGGCCCGGGCGCAGCCCGCACGCCTCCGCCGCCCCGTCGTCGAAGAGCGCCTCGACCCGCTGAAGCTCGACGAAGTGGTTGCCGGATCCCATCGTCCCTAGCTGCGTGGAGCCGCGCTCGCGCGCCCGAGCCGAC
>JBOGZD010000183.1:0-2831 GCA_050697155.1 Solirubrobacterales bacterium
CGCGCGCGGTGGGAGAGCACGACCACCGCCGCCGCGAGGCCGAGCAGGACGAGCGGGCCAGCGCCCAGGCCCGCGCCCCCGGTGAGGCCGAGCGCCGCGTCGTAGGCGGCCGCCCAGAGCACGGTGCCGACCAGAGCGAGCGCGAGGTGGCTGGCGGTGAGCACCGGGCCGAGGGCGAGCGCGGCGCCGGCGAACACGGCGCCGGTCGCCAGCGCCTCCCCGGTGACCGCCCCGCCGGTGACGACCAGCGCCCAGGCCCACCCGAGGACGGCGAGGACCACCCGGGTGAGCGACCTCGGGACCAGCGCAGCGAGCGCCGGGACCGCCGCGGCCAGGCCAACGGCCGGCAGCGCGAGAGCGGCGCTGATCAGCGCGGTTGTGACGGCGAGTCGCTTGGGCGTGCCCGGTCGCTGCGGCTCGGCGGTCGGAGGCGGGTCCGGGATCGCCGCCTCGGAGTCGAGTCGATCGAGCTCGGCCTCGAGCTGCTCACGCAGCTCGATCGGGTCCGGGCGAAGCCCGGGATCGGGATCGAGGCAGGCGTCGACCGTCGCAGCCAGCTCCTCGGGAAGGTCGGGCCGGTACTCGGCCAGCGGCGGGACCGGGACACCGATGCGGCGCGCGGTCGACGCCGGGCTGTGGCCGGCGACCGGGTTCTCGCCCGCCCACAGCTCGTAGACCGTGAGCCCGAGCGAGTACACGTCGGAGGCCGGACCGACCTCCGACCCCTCGGCCTGCTCCGGGGACATGTAGGCGAGCGTGCCGACGACCTCGCCCGCCGCGGTGAGCGATTGCGTGCCGTTGACCCGGGCGATGCCGAAGTCCATCAGCTTCGCCCGCTTGCCGCCCTGCGCGTCGTCGCGGACGATCACGTTCTCGGGCTTGACGTCCCGGTGGACGACGCCCTGGGCGTGGGCGTGGGCGAGCGCGTCGCAGACGTCGGCGGCAAGCTCGCCGACCTCGCGGTCCGAGAGCCCGCCCGTTTCGCGCAGCTCGCTCAGGGTCGAGCCGGGCACCAGCTCGCTGACGAGCAGCGGGCGGCCGGCACGTTCGCCGAGCTCGTACAGCGTGACGATCCCAGGGTGGTTGAGGCGGGCCGCAGCCTGGGCCTCGCGCAGCACCCGGGCGGGCTCGCCGCCGGTGATCTCCTTGACCGCGACCTGGCGCTGGAGGCGCTCGTCGAAGGCGCGATAGACGGTGCCCATCCCCCCCGAGCCGATCCGCTCGAGGAGCCTGAACCGGTCCATCAGCAGCTCGTCGCGCACCACCCGAGTCCCCTTCGGCGCCAGGCGCCGCACTCCTGCGCCGGCGGTGCTGTCCAGTGCCCTCCGCGGCAGGGTTCATACTCTCGACCCCGAAAGGCCACGACTCTAAATTGGCTTTCCTCGACGAGGACGAACTAGCTCCGGCCGAACGGTCCGGAGCACGCAGATACGGAGGCGGAGACCACCAGCGCCAGATCATGGTCCGCCGCGCGATCGCGCTCGGCGTCGGCGTGGTGATCGTGATCCTGCTGGTGCTCGCCGTGCGCGGCTGCCTGGACGCGCGCAAGGAGCGCGGGTTCGAGAACTACGTCTCCGACCTGGGCTCGATCGTCACCGCGTCGAATCAGCTTTCGAATGCGTTGTTCCAACGGCTCCAGGATCCGCCGCGGAACCTGGACGAGCTCGCGCTCGAGGCCGACATCGCCGCCGATCGCGGCACCGCCGAGGGACTCCTTCAGCGCGTGGAAGGCCTCGATACGCCGGACGAGCTCTCCGGGGCCCAGGGCACCCTCATCTTCGCGTTCGAGCTGCGCCGAGACGCGCTTGCCGGGATCGCCACGGCAATTCCGACGGCCCTGGGTGAAGAGGGGCGTACTGAGGCGACCGACGAGATCGCCGGCCGGATGCAGACCTTCCTCGCCAGCGACGTCCTCTACGACCGAGCTCGATCCGAGATTCAGTCGGTACTCGATGAGGAGGAGATTGCGGGCAGCGTCCAGCGCAGCCGCTTCCTTCCGCCCCCTCCGGAGCGGTGGGTCGACGAGCTCGAGGTGACGACGCTCCTGAGCGCGTTCGCGGCTGAGGCCGGGACCGTCGCTCCCGGGGTCCACGGGCTCGCGCTGCTCTCGACCTCGGTCGGCGATGCTCCCCTCACCGCCGACGCCGAGAACACGATCCAACCCGATGGGACACCGGAGCTCGAGATCGAGGTGCAGAACCAGGGCGATACCGAGGAGCGCGACATCCTCATCGTCTTCGAGCTCAGCGGTGGCACGCAGCCGATCGAGGGTGAGTTGACGATTCGCCGCCTCGACTCACAGGGGATCGAGACCGCGACTCTGGGGATCGACCCCGAGCCCGAGACGGGAGTCCCGTTGACGCTCGAGGTCACGGCCCTGCCGGTCGCCGGCGAGCAGGTGGTCGACAACAACACGGCCACCTACACGGTCACCTTCGAGTAGACGGCCGCAGCGGCCATCTAAGTGCTCGCGGTTGCAAGTCCCGTCGCGGATTGGCGAGCGACCGGGCTCACTAAGGTTGCGGCCGTCGTGGCCGCCATTCGAGTCGCGTACCTGGGCCCCGCCGGGACCTTCAGCGAGGACGCGCTCGAGGCCGCGGCGGGCGACGACGATGTCGACCCGATGCCGGCGCCGACGGTCTACGAGGCGATCCGCGCCGTCGCCGAGGGCGAGGCCGAGCGCGCGCTGGTCCCGTTTGAGAACTCGATCGACGGCTCGGTGCGGGCGACGCTGGACGCGCTCGCCTTCGACGTGCCGGAGGTGGCGATCGTCGGCGAGCACGACCAGGCGATCAGCCACAGCCTGATCGCCGCCCGGGGCCTGGAGCTGG
>JBOGZD010000184.1:0-2739 GCA_050697155.1 Solirubrobacterales bacterium
CGGTATGCGAGACAAACCCCGCGGCTGAGTCGAGGGCCTACTGGATGTAGCCGAACTCCTCCAGGTACTGCCTGGCGGCGTCCGCGGGCTCCTCGCGGTCGACGTCGACGCGGGCGTTGAGCTCCTGCATCACCTCGAGCGTGAGGTTCTCCTGCACCGACTCCACCGTCTCGCCGAAGTCGTCGCCCGCCTCGTCGACGGTCTCCTGGGTGGCGACGAAGAGCACGTTGCCGGCCGGCAACACGCCTTGGTCGTCCTCGAGGATCGTGTAGTCGTCGGAGACGAACAGCTGGGCGTCGGTCGTGAACAGGATCGACAGGTCCGCGTCGCGGTTGTCGAGCACCTCGTAGCGCAGGCCGATGTCGACCGGGGTGAACTTCCTGAACTCGAGCCCGTAGTTCTCCTCGAGCCCGACCAGGCAGTCGATCCGCTGGCGGCACTCGGGGGACCCGTACAGGGTCAGGTTCTGCGACTCGCCCTCGAGATCGGAGATCGTGGTCACGCCGAGGTCGTCGGCGGTCTCGGTCAGCAGGCCGACCGCGTTCGCGCTCGAGAACGGCGTCGGCGGGTAGGCGACCAAGCCGAGCCCCTCGAAGTCGTCCTGCGATTCCTCGAATGCCTCCTGGGGATCCGCGGGCACGTCCTCCGGCGCGAAGTCGAAGAACGACGTCAGCGCCGTCGACGTGTACTCGGGGTAGGCGCCGACCTCGCCGGCCTCCAGCGCCCGCAGGGCGACCTGCTCGGAGCCGAGGTTGAGGTCGGTCGAGATGTCGTATCCGGCGGCCTCCAGCGCCTGGGCGTAGATCTCGCCGAGCACGATCTGCTCGGTGAAGTTCTTCGAGCCGACGGTGATCTGGACGCCGTTGTTGTCGGGGTTCTCCTCGATCAGGGCGGCGCTGGCCTCGTCGCCGCCGTCCCCCTCGTCATCGTCGTCGTCGCCGCAGGCGGCGACGCTGAGGGCGAGGATGAGGGCGGCGAACAGCGCGAACAGCGCCCGCAGCCGGGTCTGGGTGGTCATCTTCGGGTGAGCCTCCCTTGGGGGGTGGATGCCTTCCGCGACTAGGCGGTCAGCGAAATCCTATGCGGTTGCGGCGGCGTCGCGCTGAAGCTGCACGCCTCTGGGCGTCAGCGCTCTCTGGACGCCGGCCAGCGTCAGCTCCACCGCGAGCGCCAGCAGGGCGACCAGGATCGCCCCGGCGAGCACTCCGTCGTCGCCGTAGACGTTGACGCTGATGATGAAGTCGCCGAGCGTCAGCACCCCGGCGATCGGGGCGATGGTGGCCGTCGCGATGATGTTGATCGCTCCGGTGCGGACGCCGCTCATGATCGTCGGGACCGCGAGCGGCAGCTCGACCCGCGCGGCGATGCCAAGCTCGCTCATGCCCATCCCCCGTGCGGCCTCGACCGTGCCCGGGTCGACCTGGCGAACACCGACGAACGAGTTGGTGAGAATCGGCGGGATCCCGAGGATCATCAGGGCAATCGTCGTGTTCAGCACCCCGACGCCGATGAACGCGACCATGATCGCGATCAGCGCCAGCTCGGGAATCGCGCGCCCGGCGTTGCCGATCGCGACCGCGAGCAGCTCGCCACTGCCGCGGTGCCCGAAGCAGACGCCGATCGGCAGCGCGATCGCGATCGCAATGGCGAGCGCCAGCGCGCTGATCCAGATATGGGTCCACATGAACTCCCAGACCTGGTCGAGTCCGCCGACCGCCACCCCCCTTTCGCCCACGGGCTCGCGCGCGTTGAAGATGAAGTCGAACGCACCGGAGAACGAGTCCAGGAAAGCAAGCGCGGGCCCGCTCACAGCAGCGGCCTCAACAGCGGCCGGGCTCGGCTTCGTCCTGTCGGACTCCGCCTCACAGTGGCCTCACCGTCCGCCACGGCGACAGCGCCCGCTGAGCGCCGACGTAGAAAATGTCGAAGGCGATCGCCATCGCGATCGCGATCGCGCTCCCGACGGCGATCGCGGTCTTGAACACTCCCGATTGGACTCCTTCGGTGTAGATCACCTCGCCGAGCCCACCGGCGCCTGCGAAGATCGCGAGGGTCGCGATCGCTACGGTCGACACCGTCGCGATTCGCAGTCCGGCGATGATCTCGGGGACGGCCAGCTGGAGCTCGACCCGCCAGAACAGCTGGCCCGGCGTCATTCCCATTCCCCTGCCCGCGTCCTTGGCGGCCTCGGGGACGTTCGCGAGGCCGGTGACGATGTTCCGGTAGAGGATCTGAAGCGTGTAGAGCGTCAACGCGATCAGTGCCGTCGTCGTGCCCCGACCGGTGATCGGCAGCAGGATCAGGAAGAGAGCGATGCTCGGGATCGTGTAGATGACCCCGGTCGCGCCCACGAACGCCGGCACGAGCCAACGCCGCCGATGCGACAGGACGCCGAGCGCGAAGGCGATCCCAAAGCCGACCGCGACCGACGCCGCGACGAGCACGAGGTGCTCGAGGGTGGGCGTGGTCCAGCGGTCGGCGTTCTCCCACGCCCATCCGAGGCAGACGGTGTCGTTCAGCTGCTCGCAGGCGTTGCGCGCCTCCTCGGGGTCGCGGGTGAACGGCTCGCCCTGGGCGACGAGGGGAGCGACCTGCTCGAGCACGCCGGCCATCGCTAGTACTGCCGTCCGTAAGTTCGTTCGACCATCAGGCGACCAACCGTAGTTGAGGCTCGCGCTCTGAGAGGCGCGCCATCAGGGCGCGCAGGTCGTGGCGGGTGAAGTCCCACTCGAACGGCTC
>JBOGZD010000185.1:0-2686 GCA_050697155.1 Solirubrobacterales bacterium
AGATCGCCGACGCGCAGAAGGTCAAGGGCCTCGCGCCGCTTGCCTGCAAGACCGACAAGATCGACTCGATGGTGCTGGCGGTGCTCTCCCAGCGCGACCTGGTGCCGGCGATCTGGCTCCCCGACCCGAGGGTCAGGGAGGAGCGCGAGCTCGCCCGCTTTCGCCTCCATCTGGTCAAGCACCGCTCGATGCTCAAGCACCGGATCCACTCGACCCTGATCAACTTCGGCAGGCCCTGCCCGGTCACCGACCTCTTCGGCGCCGAGGGCCGAAGGCTCTTGGCGAGGCTCGAGGTGCCCGAGCCCTGGCGCGGCAACGTCAGCGCCTCGATCGAGCTGATCGACGACCTCGAGGACCAGATCATCAGATCAACCGCCGCCTCAAGCAGGGCCACGCCGACCACCCCTACGTCCCGCTGCTCTTGACCGTCCCCGGGATCGGCTGGGTGCTCGCGTTCACGATCGCGCCGAGATCGCGAGATCGAGCGCTTCTCAAGTCCCGAGAAGCTGACCGGCTACACCGGCCTCTGCCCGAAGGTGAATCAGTCGGGCGAGTCAGACCGCCGCGGGCCGCTCACCAAGCACGGGCCCCGCTACCTGCGCTGGGCATTGCTCGAGGCGACGATGCACGCGCTTCGCCACCCCGCCTACGCCGAGCGCTACCAGCGCAACAAGAAGCGGCTCGGCAAGCAGCGCGGAGCGAAGGTCGCGCAGATCGACATCGCCCGCCGGCTCGCCCACGCGATCTGGCACATGCTTTCTCGCCAAGAGAAGTTCGCTCCACGAGGCGCCGCTCTTCGTCTGGCGGCCTGACCGCCCTTTTGGACTTGCGCCCGCGAGCGAACATCCAATTCCGCCTAGTCCTCCCGCCGAGGAGGCCATAGAGACATGAGCATCGCTCCACATCCCCAACCCGCACGAGGACCTTGATCACCGACCTGCCCTTGACACGGGACCCTTCTTCATGGAGACGAGGACGAGGTCAGTGGACCGACCGGGATGAACGGCGTGCCGATACGCTCGCGCCTCGTCCAACTGGGGCGCCTCGACCTCACGCTCGCTTACGTGCCGGAACCCTCATCGGACCGCGGCACGCGGAGTGCTTCTCTCTCAGAGACGTATGACGGACAGCAGGTACCCCTGCGGCAGCCGCAGGCTCCCGTCGGTCGCCTCGTTTCGCTTCTCGAAGATCGCGGTGAGCTTCTCGCCGAGTTCCGCGAAACGCTCGCCGAGCATCTGGCGGGCCGCCACAAGCGGACCGAAGCGCTCGAAGAAGTAATCGGCCCATGCGCTGGTCGACTCCCACTCGATCGTCGCTGAGTGTCGCTCGAACTCGAAGTCGGTCGCCTCGCGGAACATCTCCCGCACGTGGTTCTCCGTTCCCCAGAGGATCGGCGGCTCGGCGAAATCGGGCGGCGGTGGCATGTAGGAGGCGCTCGCCCCGAACACGTCCCCAACCGTCCCCTCCGGCGTCCAACAGCAGATCGCGATCAGGCCGCCCTTGCGACAGACCCGCGCCATCTCATCGGCGGTCTGCCGATGACGTGGCGCGAACATGTGCCCGGCGGTCGAGAGGACGCGATCAAAGCTGTCGTCGTCGAACGGGAGCTCCTCGGCATCCCCCTCGACCCACTCGAGCTCGACGCCGGCGGCATCGGCCCTTCTGCGTCCGGCATCCAGCAGTGCGGGCGCCAGATCGACGCCCGTGACCTCAGCGCCGACGCGAGCTGCAGGCAGGGCGGCGTTGCCGGTCCCGCAGGCGACGTCGAGGACCCGCATCCCCGGCTCGACCCCGGCGCGGGCGACGACACGCTCGCCGACGTCGCTGATCAGCTCCGAGAGCGACGGGTAGTCGCCGGCCTCCCAGAGCGCACGCTGCTGCTGCTTGAACTCTTCCCGCGCCGCCGCCGATGCCATCTCCGCTCCTCTCGCTAGCCTACGATTCATAGTTATAACCTACGTCGCATAGCTTGTCCAGCGAGGAGTCGATCCGTTACATGGCACAGAGCGAGCTCAGCCTCTTCTCGTACGAGATTCTCGGCCTGGTCGGACGAGGCGGCGCAGGAGCGCACGACCTGCTGCGGATGGCGCGGCAGGGTCGGATGCTCGATTGGGCCGGCGAGAGCCAGTACTACACCGAGCCCAAGCGTCTCGCGCGACTCGGCTACCTCGACGCCCGCAAGGAGCCGGGCAGGACCCGTGAGCGCACCGTCTACACGCTCACGGACAAAGGGCTTCAAGCCCTCCGCGATTACGCGAGAACGCCGGTCTCCTTCACCCCGGTCAAGAGCGAACCGCTTCTCCGCCTGCTGATCTGCGATTTGGTGGGCGAGAGCAGCACCCGCGAGAGCATGGAGACGCTTCGCGAGGACATTGCCGACATCGAGCGGCGACTGGACGATGCCGAGCGACGCGCGAGGCAGCTCCCCCACCGTGAGAAATACCTTCTGCTCGTCGTCGGCTTTCTGCGACGGTTGCTCGAGCTCCACCTCGAGCTGATCGAGGAGGTCAAGCGCGAGCTGGCGCCAACGACGAAGCACAGTTCGCGACAGTCGACCTAAGTGGTCTGGCTCGCAAGTTCTTTGACGTTTCCGCGGCTTGACGTTCGACGACGGCCGCTCACGCTGCCCGGCGAGCACGGTCTTCGTCAGCTCGGTCGAGACGGTCGAGCAGCCGGTCGAGGTCGC
>JBOGZD010000186.1:0-2498 GCA_050697155.1 Solirubrobacterales bacterium
GAGCGCTACGAGACCGAGCGCTCGTACCGGTTCTAGTCGAAGAGGGCGATATCGCTCACCTCGGCGCGATACCTGCTCGAGTTCTCGCTGGATTCGGGCAGCGTCGTGAACCAGAGCAGGAAGTAGCTGCTCTCCACGTCCGCGGTCAGGTCGATCCGGCTGTCGGTGTCGGCGTTCGGGAGCTGCCCGATCGGGTCCCCCCAGCCCTCGATCGTCTCAGGCGGCGAATCGGGGACGGCGTACACCTCCGCGGCCCAGCCGCCGACTTCGGTTCGCACCTCCATCGCCTCCGGCGCGACTGGCTCCTCGGCCTCCACGTAGATACCCACCCCGCCCTTGAGCGCCGCGACGTCGGGACTGTCGTCGTAATGCTCGGTGGCCCAGGCGGTGCCCGTGGGGTCGCCGTCGGTCGCCAGCCGGACGAGATCCGGTAGCTCCCCCGGTGTGCCCGTGCCGTTCGGGTCGAAGTCGGTCGTCCCGGACTCGTTGAGCGCGATCTCCTCGCCGGTGGCGTCACCGCTGACACCCCCGCCACGCCGGTCCTCGTCGCCCGTTAGCCCCGCGATCAGCAGCGCCGCGGCGGTGCCGGCGAGCACCAGCAGGATCCCCGCGATCGAGGCTCGGCGCGGGGTCAGGCGGCGTTCGGGGACCGAGTCGAGCACCGTGGTCGCCTCGCCGTGGGAGGTGCCGGCGCGGGCGACCTCGACCTCGAGCGCCCCCTCGAGGTCGGCCAGCATCGCGCCCATCTCGGGGTAGCGCTTCTTCGGGTCCTTCTCGGTCGCGCGCTCGACCACCGCGGCGAGCGCGGAGGAGACCTCGCGCCGGCGCCGCTGGACGTCGGGCATCTCCTCATTGACGTGCTTCATCGCCACTCCGACCAGGGTCTCGGCCTTGAACGGCGGTTCGCCGACGAGCATCTCCCAGAGCACGACGCCGAGCGCGTAGATGTCCGAGCGGGCGTCGACCTCGCGGCCCATCGCCTGCTCGGGGGAGACGTAGTCGGTGGTGCCGAGCACGCGCCCGGTGGCGGTGAGCCCATCGGACTCGAGTGAGCGGGCGATGCCGAAGTCGGTCACCTTCGCCCGCCCGTCAGGGTCGATGAGCACGTTCTGGGGCTTGACGTCTCGGTGGACGAGCATCCGCGCGTGCGCCGCGGCGAGCCCGCGGCCGACCTCGATCGCGTAGGCGGTGGCCTCGTCGAGCGGCAGGCGGCCGGCCTCGTCGATCCGCTGCTTGAGCGTCACCCCCTCGACGTACTCGAAGACGATGTAGGGGCGGCCGCCGTCCTCGCCCGCATCGATCACCGCGACGACGTTCGGGTGCGAAACCTGGGCGACCGCGCGGGCCTCGCGGCGGAAGCGCTCGATCTGGTCGGGCTGGTCTGAGATCTCGCGATGCAGCACCTTCGCCGCCACCCAGCGCTCGAGGGTCTCGTCGCGGGCCAGGTAGACCGTCGACATCCCGCCGCTGCCGAGCTTCTGCTCGAGCCGGTAGCGGCTGGAGAGCACCGTCCCCGTGAGCGCTCCGGCTGTCCCTGTCGTCGCCTCGCTCATAACACCTGGATCGCGCTTCGCATCACAACCATCGAAATCTGCTCCGCGCTCATCGCACTTCCAATTTTCAACCTTCGCCTTCGAGGTTGCGGACGAACTCGACCAGCTCGGGTGGGGCCTTCTCGGGCGAGCCGGCGTCGAACGGGGGCTCGGGGTCGTACTCGATCCCGAGCTGGATCGCCTGGGCGACCTGCTCGCCGGCGATCTCGGCTGCGAGGCGAAGCGCCATGTCGATCCCCGATGAGACTCCGGCTGCGGTAACCACCTTGCCCTCGAACACCACCCGCTCGGTGACCGGCTCGGCGCCGTACGCCCGCAGCCGCTCGCGATAGGCCCAGTGGGTGGTCGCCCGCAGGCCGTCGAGGATCCCAGCCGCCCCGAGGACCAGCGCCCCGGTGCACACCGAGGTCGTCCAAGTGGTTCCCTCGTGAGCGCTCCGCAGCCAGCCGAGCACCTCGTCGTCGTCGAGCAGCGGGCGGTTGCCCTCGCCGCCCGGCACCAGGACGATGTCGGGGTCGGTGAGCTCCTCGAGGGTGCGGTCGGCGCCGATCCCGAGCGCGCCAGTGTCGGTGCGCTTCATACCGGTGTCCTTGGCGACGAAGCTGAGCTCGGCGCCCGGCAGCCGCGATAGGACCTCGTAGGGGGCGATCGCGTCGAGCGCCACGAGCTTGTCGAAGACCAGGATCGCGATCTTCATCCGCGTCGCACCACCTCGCCCGCCCGCTCGGTGGCCCGCCCGATCCGCCGTGCCTGCGGGTGGTGGCGGCGCAGCAGCTCGACCGCCGCCTGCTCGTCGGCGGCGGCGACCACGCAGCAGAACCCGCAGCCCATGTTGAAGACCTCGTACATCTCCTCCTCGTCTACCCCGCCCAGCTCGCGAATCAAGCCGAAGATCGGCGCGACCGGGAGCGGGTCGTCGATCTCGTACCCGACGGGCGCGGCCAG
>JBOGZD010000187.1:0-2194 GCA_050697155.1 Solirubrobacterales bacterium
TGATGGGCTGAGCGTTCAGCTGCGATGAGGGATCCGGGGCCGCGAGGCCCCGGATCTCCTCGCCCACCCGGGAGCTAGCGATTGCGAAACCGGCGCACCGCCTCGACCGCCGCGGTGCGGGCGTTGAATGCGGCGGTGATCGCACGGTCGCCGACCGAGCCCTGGGCCGGCAGGACGCCGAGCTGCTGGGCGAGTCCGACGTTGTCCGCGTAGGCGTTGTTCTCGACGATCTTCTCGTCCTCGATCCGCAGCATGTCGCAGCCCTCGATCTCGACCGACGCTCCCGTCGGCGCCACGCCCTGGAAGCGGGCGGTGCCGTTGAACGTTCCCTTCGCCCGCCAGCGCACCGCGGCGTGCTGGCCGCTCGCGGCGATCTCGAGCACCTCGAACTCGAAGTCGGGAAACGCCGCGAACAGGTTCTCGAACCACGGCCGGTAAGTCGTCGGGACCTCCAGCTCGACGAGGCCGTGGATGCGCCCGAAGCTGCCCGGGCGGTACATCGCCTGCGCGGCGTCGAGATCCTTCCGCGCGATCGCGTCGAAGTACTCGCGCGCGATCGTCTTCGCGCCCTTCTTGCGCTGAGCCTTGGTGCCCTTGGCCGCCGCTGCCACCGCGCCGGAATCTATCCGTTAGGCGTCGAGTGCGGCGGCAAGCTCGCCGGGCTCGGTAACCGGTCGCTGGCAGGCGAAGTTCTCGCAGACGTAGGCCGCCGCGCGGCCGTCGACGGCCGTCCGTTGCGCCATCAGCTCGGGCCGCTCGATTCCCTCGTCGCCGCCAGCGAGGACGAGGCGGGGGCGGAAGGTCGAGCGGACGACGGCGGCGAGCTCGCCGAGGCCGTCGCCGGCGGCCGGCGCGACCAGGGCCACCTCCTTCACGGTCGAGAAGTGGAAGTCGAGCGCTCGCAGCAGGTGGGCGACCGCGTGCGGGTGGCTCTCGGCGACCCGGTGAAAGAGCCGGAAGACGGAGACCGCGTGGCGCTCGTACTCGTGCTCGCCGGTGAGCGCCGCCAGCCGCAAGAGGCCAAGCGCCGCCGAGGAGGTGCCCGAGGGGATCGGATGGTCGTCGACGTCCTTGCGCCGCGCGATCAGCTGCGGGTGATCGTCGGAGGTGGTGAAGAACCCGCCGCGCTCGCGGTCGGCGAAGCGCTCGATCATCCGGTCGGCGGTCTCGCGCGCGGCCTCGAACCAGCGAACCTCGAAGCTCGCCTCATACAGCGTCAGCAGCGCCTCGACCAGGTAGGCGTGGTCCTCGAGGTAGGCGTTCAGCTTCGCCTCGCCGTCCTTCCAGGTGCGCAGCAGACGCCCGTCGGGGTCGCGCATCTCGTCCCAGACGAACTCGGCGCAGGCGCGTGCGGCGTCGAGGTAGTCGGCGCGGCCGAGCGCGGCTCCGGCGTCGGCGAGGGCGGACATCGCAAGCGCGTTCCAGGAGCAGACCCGCTTGTCGTCGAGCCCCGGCCAGATCCGCTCGGCGCGCGCCTCATACAGCGCCCGGCGCACCTCGTCGAGCCGTTCCGGCGGCGATGCCTCGGCGCCTCCGGGCAGGTGGAGGATGTTGCGGCCCTCGAAGTTGCCCTCCTCGGTGACCCCGTAGAAAGCGAGCAGCGGGTCGGCCAGCTCGCCGAGCCCAGTGTGGTCGAGCACCGCGCGGATCTCGCCCGGGGCCCAGACGTAGAAGCGCCCCTCCTCGCCCTCCGAGTCGGCGTCGAGCGCGGAGTAGAACCCGCCCTCGTCACCGCGCATCTCGGCCAGCATCCAGTCGAGCGTCCGCTCGCAGGCCTCGCGCCAGCGCTGGTGCCCGAGCGCCTGCCACCCGTGCAGGTAGGCGCGGGCGAGCAGCGCGTTGTCGTAGAGCATCTTCTCGAAGTGGGGGACGAGCCAGACGGCGTCGACGGAGTAGCGGGCAAATCCGCCGCCGATCTGATCGTGGATGCCGCCCGCGGCCATCGCATCGAGGGTCCCCTCGACGACGTCGGTGACGCCGCGGGTGAGCAGCAGCTCGAGCGCCGATGCGGGCGGGAACTTGGGCGCCCCGCCGAAGCCGCCGTTCTGCGCGTCGGCCGCGAGGCGAAGCTGGCGCACCGCGGCGTCGACGATCTCGGCCCGCAACGGCTCGGTCGAGGGGTCGACCTGGCCGACGGCGCCGAGCTGGGCGCGGATGCGGTCGGCAGCGGCCCGGATCCGCTCGCGCTGGGTGC
>JBOGZD010000188.1:0-1670 GCA_050697155.1 Solirubrobacterales bacterium
CGGGAGTTGCGTAGCCATGCCAAGAAGATCATCGGCAAGCCGTGTGCGGGAAAACCGCACGCACGGATTGAAAGGGGAACGGGGAAACAGGCCCGCTCGGGTACTGCGCCCCTGACTACCAATGGCCGAGGGCGACCTCTACGAGCAGCTGGTCGACGCGATGACGCCGAGCTCCGGCCCCAATCCCGGCCGTCGCGCGGCGCATTCGAAAGGCATCTGGTGCTCGGGCACCTTCACCGCCACCCCCGAGGCCGCCGCCATGTCGCGAGCCACGGTGTTCGCCGGCGAGCCGATCGTCGCCCTCGTCCGCTTCTCGAACGCAAGCGGCAACCCCGAGTCCCACGACGGCGCCCGCGACGGGCGCGGGATGGCGGTCAAGCTGCGCCCCGGGAGCGACGACGACGAGGTCGACATCCTGGCGACGCTCGCTCCCTGCTTCGTCGCCCGCACCCCCGAGGACTTCCTCGAGCTGCTGATCGCCCGCCGCCCCGACCCGAGCACCGGCGAGCCCGACATGGAGAAGCTCGGCGCCTGGCTCGGCGCGCATCCGGAAGCTCAGGCGTCGATCCAGTCGGTCCTCGGCGCCGAGCCGCCGGCGAGCTTCGCCACGCTGAACTACCACTCCCCGCACGCCTTCGGCCTCATCGACGCCGACGGCGAGACCACCTGGATCCGCTACAGCTGGCGGCCCGAGGCGGGCGAGCAGAGGATCCCCGACGACGAAGCGCGCGAGCGCGGCCGCGACCACCTCTCGGCCGAGCTCGTCGAGCGCCTTCGCGGCGGCACCGTCGGCTTCGAGCTGGTGCTCCAGCTCGCCGCGCCCGAGGACCCGCTCACCGACCCGACCGCGATCTGGCCCGACGAGCGCGAGACGGTGGTCGGCGGCCGGCTCGAGCTTCAGGAGATCATCGACGACCCCGAGACCGGTGGTCGCATCGACGTCTTCGACCCAACCCGGATCGCTGACGGGATAGAGCTCTCCGACGACCCCGTCCTGCACGCCCGCCCGAAGGCCTACTCGGTGTCCGCCTACCGCCGCTGGGACCGGGAGCCGGAGCCCTCGTAGGCACGATCCGCTCGATGGGTTCGCCGCCGGCGCCATATCGCCTCGACGCAGACGGCGGCGAGCGCCTCCACTTCAGCGGCGCCGACTTCCTCATCAAGGCCTCCGGGGAATCGACCGGCGGCGCTTTCGCGATCATCGAGGAGATCGACCCGCTCGATACGCCGCTTCACGTGCACGAGCGTGAGGACGAGCTCTTCTTTGTGATCGAGGGCGAGCACGTCTTCCAGGTCGGCGAAGAGGAGTTCCGGGTCGAGCCCGGCGGGCTGGTGTTCGCACCGCGGGGCGTCCCCCACGCCCAGCGTCGGGTCGTCCCCCGCGCCGGGCGCACTCTCAGTCAGATCTCTCCCCCGGGTTTGGAGGGCTCGTGAGTATCCGGTTTGCTCAGGCTGCGCCGAGGAGGCGCCTGGCGGGGTCCGGTGCTCGAGCGGACCCCGGCCACCGCGTTGTGCGCAGCGGGTCGGGCGGCGAGGGAAGCGGCACGGAGCCGGCTCCCGCCCCCCGCCGAGATGGCTTGAACCGTACATATGCACCGGCTCGAGCCATCTCGGCCGCCGGCGCTTGCCACCCGAGCTCGTCGCGGGCGCGCTCGTGCGAGGACCTGACG